>NZ_JBPIZD010000009.1:0-173497 GCF_051172395.1 Brevibacterium sp. H602
GCAACCTCGCGCGAGGTTGCTGGGCCGCCGTCAGGTAGCAATTGAGGTCAGAAGGAGGGGAGGACGGAGCCGTCGGCCCACTTCTTCTCGATGAACTTCTTCACCTCGGGGGAGTGGAGCAGCTCGTCGAGCTTCTTGATGTTCTCGTCGTCCTTGTTCTCCGTGCGCACGGCGAGGAAGTTGCCGTACGGGTTGTCCTCGGCCTTCTCCAGCAGAATGCCGTCCTTGGCCGGGTTGAGTCCGGCTTCGAGGGCGTTGTTTCCGTTGATCACCGAAGCATCGACGTCCTCGAGGGTGCGAGCCAGCTGCGCGGCGTCGGCCTCGACGAACTTCACGTTCTTCGGGTTGTCCTCGACGTCGGAGAGCTTCGCGTCGACCGCGTCCACGCCGTCCTTGAGGGTGATGAGCTTCGCGTCTTCGAGCATCTTCAGCGCACGACCCTGGTTCGACGGATCGTTGTTGATGCCGATCTTCGCGTTCTTCGGGATGTCCTTGACGTCCTTGATGTCCTTCGAGAACAGCGCGAAGGGCTCGAGGTTGATGGGCTTGAACCCGGTGATCTCGTAACCCTGGCCCTCGACCTCGGAATCGAGGTACGGCTTGTGCTGGAAGTAGTTCGCGTCGATGTCGCCGTCGTTGAGCGCCTTGTTCGGCAGGGTGTAGTCCGTGTACTCGGTGACCTCGATGTCGAGGCCGGCATCCTCGGCGAGGTTCTCATCCACGTAGCGCAGGATGTCGCCCTGCGGCACCGGGGTCGCACCCACGGTGAGCTTCGTGATGTCGCCGTCCTTCTCACCGACGGAATCGGTGCCGCCGCCGACGAGTCCGCAGCCCGAGAGCAGCAGAGTCGCGCTGGTCGCGATCGCAATGAGCTTGGTCTTCATGGTTCTCCTTGGGATGTGTGTTGTGTGGTGAAGAGTGCAGTTGAGGTGGGAGTCGCCGAGGCGGCTCACCGGTGGTCGACCGCGCGGGCCAGCCGATCGCCGATGAACTGGATGATCGTGACGATGAGGACGAGGACGATGATGCAGGCGATCATCGTGTCCGCCTGGTAGCGCTGATAGCCGTAGGAGATCGCCAGCGCGCCCAGGCCGCCGCCGCCCACGGCACCGGCCATCGCGGTATAGGACACCAATGTCACCGAGGTGACCGTGGCGGCTCCGATGAGACCGGGCAGTGCTTCGGGGACGTAGACCTGACGGATGACCTGGCCGTTCGAGGCGCCCATCATCAGTGCGGCTTCGATCTTGCCTTCGGAGACCTCGCGCAGCGAGTTCTCGACCAGACGGGCGTAGAAGGGGATCGCGCCGATCGTCAGCGACACCACGGTCGCCTGCCAGCCCAGCGCCGAGCCGACGACGAATCTGGCGAAGGGGATGAGGGCGATGATGAGGATGATGAAGGGGATCGAGCGAGTGATGTCGACGATGAAGGACAGCACCCGGTAGACGACCGGGTTCGAGTTCAGCCCGCCCTTCGAGGCGGTGAACAGCCAGATGCCCAAGGGCAGTCCGAAGAGCACGGCGAGTCCGGTCGACCACGCCGTCATGAGCAGAGTCTCGATGGCGGCCGGCCACATCTGATCGGTGATCGCCGGGTTGTCGAACCATGTGGGATCGTTCATCAGGCAGCCTCCTCCGCATAGATTCCATCGGCTTTCAGAGTGCTGATCAGCTCTTTCGCCTGCTCGGCCGAGTCGACGGAGAAGCGCAGCCGACCGACCTGGCGGCCTTCGATCGTCTCCACGGCTCCGGCGAGGATCGCCTCGGCGCTCGCTCCGGCATTTCGTGCGGCGGTGAGCACGGTGGGCAGATCGGTGCCGGCCAGGGAGACCTCGACGAGGCGGCTCACCCCGTCATCGAGGCTGACCGGAGGCAGGGGGACGAGATCCTTGGCCAGGAGCGATCCGGGCTCGGCGATGACCTCGGCGAGTTTCCCGGTCTTGGCCACCCGGCCGTCGGCGAGCAGCGTCACGGAGTCGCAGATCTCGCGGATGACTGACATCTCGTGGGTGATGATGAGGACGGTGATGCCCAGACGGTCGCGCAGCGAGCGGATGAGGCCGAGGATCTGATCCGTCGTCGTCGAATCCAGCGCCGAGGTGGGCTCATCGCACAGCAGCACCTTCGGCTCGGCGGCGAGTGCTCGGGCGATGCCGACGCGCTGCTTCTGTCCTCCCGAGAGCTGAGACGGATAGTTGTCGACACGGTCGCCGAGGCCGACGAATTCGAGGAGTTCACGGGCCTTGGCCAGGCGTTCGGCCTTCGGCACTCCGGCGATCTTGAGCGGGTGGGCGACGTTCTTCAGCGCGGTGCTCGAGTCGAGGAGGTTGACGTGCTGGAAGACCATGCCGATGCTGCGACGGGCCTCGCGCAGTCCGGCACCGGACTGGTTCGTGAGGTCGACGCCGTCGATCGATACCGTCCCGGAGGTGGGGGACTCGAGTCCGGTCAGGCAGCGGATGAGCGTGGATTTGCCGGCGCCGGAGCGGCCGACGATGCCGTGGATCTCTCCGGCGGGGACCGAGAGGTCGATCTCCTCCAGGGCGACGGTCTCTCCGAACACCTTCCGCAGTGCGCGCAGTTCGATCACAGGCGCCTCCTCGTGTGGTTGACGAATGCCGCGCACGGTGGTGGACGGCAGAGATTTGGGGATGGGCCGGTCTACGGTCCAGTAGGGCCGACGATTCAGGATGACAAGGAATCGCCTCGGCGTCGTCATGGGATGTCATAAAAGGACGCATAAGCAGTCGATCGTGACGAAGAACTCACTGGGGGCGGGGAGGGCGTGGTTGCTTGCTTCGTTGCCGACTGAATCTGACCGCCTCGGCGGCAGAGATGACGAGACGGTGAACGGCGGTCGAAGTCGGGGCAGAATCCAGCAGCATTTTCCTCCGACGTAACCCGATGTCCATGTCCGCGGCGTACCTGTGGATGATCGACAGGTTCGCTTGCCCGGTGTCCCCGGCAGGCGGACGAGCTCCACGACGGGACCGGTGAATGTACGAAGAATCGAGCAGGATCGCGGCGATCGTTCCCTGCCACAACGAGGAGATCACCGTCGCCAAGGTCGTCGGCGACCTGAAGGCCGCAGTCCCGGGCATCACGGTCTACGTCTACGACAACTGCTCGAGCGATCGCACCTCGCAGCGCGCCGCTGAAGCCGGTGCCATCGTGCGCAAGGAGAACGTCCCCGGCAAGGGCAACGTCGTCCGCCGCGCCTTCGCCGACATCGACGCCGACATCTACGTGATGATCGACGGCGACGACACCTACGAGGCGGCCCACCTGCCCGAGATGATCGACACCCTGATCTCCGGCCCTTACGACCACGTGCTCGGCGTGCGCCAGGACAATCAGGAGACCACGTCCTACCGTCCCGGTCACGAAGCTGGGAACAAGATGTTCAACCGGCTGACCGGGTGGCTCTTCGGTTCGCAGGTGTCCGACATGCTCTCGGGCTACCGCGTCTTCTCCCGCCGTTTCGTGAAGTCATTCCCCGCGATCAGCCGCCGGTTCGAGATCGAGACCGAGCTGACCGTGCACACGATGTCGCTGCGCCTTCCCACCACCGAGGTGGCCGTGGACTTCCGTGACCGACCCGACGGCAGCGAGTCGAAGCTCTCGACCTTCAAGGACGGGTTCCGCATCCTCGGGCTCATCTCCGCGCTCGTCCGCCACGAACGACCCCGCCTGTTCTACGGCACGCTCACCACGGTGCTCGCTATCCTGTCGCTGGTCTTCGGCATTCCCGTGGTGTGGGAGTTCTGGCAGACCGGTCTCGTACCCCGGTTCCCGACTGCGATTCTCGCCGCCGCGCTCATGGGACTGGCGTTCCTCCTCGGCAGCGTCGGACTGACCTTGGATGGACTGCGCCGTGCCCGGCGCGAGACCTCCCGCCTGGTCTACCTCAGCCTGCCCGCCGTAACCGGACGACCCGTCACTCAGCGTCAGGCTCCGCGACAGACCGGTCCCGCGGACGGAGAGTTCTCGGCTCCGGAGGCAGAGATCTTTGCCGACGCAGCACGGATGAAGCCGAACCGGCAGGTGCGGGCACGCTTCGCTTCATGAGTCGTTCTGCTATTCGCAGGTGGCTGACGTCCCCTCTGGCATGGGATCTGCTGCTCGGAGTACTCGTCGCGATCTGGTCGGCGCTCTTCCTGCGCCTGTTCTGGCCCGGTCGGGTCAACGTCGATATCGCCAACCAGTACCTGCAGGCCACCGAGAAGATCCCGTACTCCGATTGGCATCCGCCGGTGATGAGCGCGGTGTGGCGAATCCTCATCGACATCACCGGAGACCCGGGCAGCCTGCTCCTGCTGCAGGTCGGCCTGCTCGCCGCGGCCGCGTGGGGGATCGGCGTGCTCGTCCACCGATCCGGAGCACCGAGGTGGGTGTCGCTCTTGGGGCCGACAATCATGGTCACGCCTTGGGTCGTGTCCCAGATGACGACACTGTGGAAGGACACGCAGATGGCCGTGGCCATCCTGCTCGCCGTCGTCCTCATCATGATCACCCGCTTCGTCCCGAAGACGTGGCTGCTGTGGCTTCCGGCGCTGGTCCTCCTCGTCTACGCGGTGGGGGTGCGGAAGAACGCGGTGTTCGCCGTTGTGCCGATCGCCGTGTACGGCGGATGGTGCCTGATGCATCTGTGGCGGAACCGTCGAGGACGTTCGGGAGTCTCAGCCACGACGGGCTCCGAGTCACCTGAGACTTCAGAGTCGACAGCATCTTCCGCGAAGAAAGGACGCCCGCTTCTGCTGACGGCGGCTTCGTCGCTCATCGTTCTCATGCTCATCGGCGGCGGCGTCAAAGTCACGGACGCGGTTATCGATGCGCAGATGGGAGTGACGAAGACCGGCCAGATCTCACAGATCTTCCTCGACGACGTGATGTTCTCCGTCCCCGACGCCGAACTCGAGAAGTCCGGGGCTCCGAAGGAACTCACCGACCACATCAGCTCGGCCCGAGAAAAGTGCTTGGAGAAGGGCGAGATCTGGGACTCGTACTGGAACTGCTTTGGCAAAGGCGAGAGCGGAGAGAACTTCTCGCCGATCGCTCACCAGGACGCGCTCAAGCAGCTGTGGCTCGACCATGTCATCACTCACCCGCTGCGCTACGCCGAGTACCGGGCCGCCGTGTTCTCGTACTATTTCTTCACCTCCGGAGTCGAGTACTGGCCGGCCGAATGGCATGGCGAAGCATCAAGTGCCGGCATCGAGCAGGGCGATCCCAAGGCCGACTACATCGTCCGTCCCTATGCCGAAGACTTCGCTCTCGGCACGTTCCCGATGCTGTTCGCCCCGTGGTTCTGGACGCTGGTGGCCGTGGTGATGCTCGGTCTCGGCTATCGGGCGCACCGCCAGGGGCGCGGGGCAACGGTCAACAGACGATCCTTCTGGCCCGAGACCACGACCTTGGCCGCCTCGGCGCTGTGCTACGTTTTCGGGTACTTCCCGATCGTGCCGGCTAACCATTTCCGGTACACGTTCTGGCCGGCGTTGGGACTCACCATGGCTGTCGTGCTCGCGATCGCCATGTGGCAGCGCCGACCGAGCGCGGCATCCAGCAAGTCCGAATCCTAGGGCCATAGACTGGTGCCAGTTATGAAAGAGTCATTCTCGGACCGTCTCCGGCGCCTGGCGGTGGAAGCCTTCAAGTTCCTCACCGTCGGCGGGCTCGGCTATATCGTCGACGTCGGCCTGTCGAACCTTCTGGCCTACGGGTTCGGTCCGATCCCCGCCCTCCTCGAGGGCAGCCCGATCAAGTCGAAGATCATCTCGACGATTCTGTCGATGATCGTCGTGTGGATGGGCAACAAGCTCTGGACCTACGGCGACCGGACCACGAACTCGAACATGCGCGGCATCGTCCTGTTCATCGCGGTCAACCTCGCCGGCATGATCATCACCGTCATCCCCCTCGGCGTGACCTGGTACCTGCTCGATATGCGCGACCAGCTCACCTACAACATCTCGACGAATGTCATCGGCATCGGACTGGCAATGATCTTCCGCTTCTACGCCTACCGCACCTGGGTGTTCAAGGACCAGGCCCCCGACACCGAGGTGGTCGTGCCCTTGGAAGAGTCCAGCCGAGTCCCCGACGACCGGAGCTGAGAGCTGCGGCGATCGTCAGGCGGTGCCGCGCAGTTTGCGATAGGCGCTGACGAGCGGAGCCGGGGTGACCGTGCGCAGTTCGGCGCGCAGCAGCAGTCGCTTCTGTTTGAACATCGCGGACCGACGGTTGGGCAGCTGACCGGCCTGTGAACGGGTGGCTAACAGCCCGAGGTCGCGGCGCAGTTGTCCGTCGACGGGGTGGAAGTAGTTCTCGGCCAGCCACTCGGGGTCAGGGAAACCGATAGATCCGGCAGCGACATCGGCCAATGTGCCGGTGGCGCCCGAGCCTTCGAAGACCTCATTGAGCAGCTCGGCATTGAAGCCGAAGTCCGAGATGAGCAGGGTCGGAATGCCGCGATCGATGGACTCGAGCGCCGCAGTCGAGGACACAGTGACCAAAGCCGAGCCGTCGGTGAGGAAGTCGCTGAGGGGACCATACCCGAGCTCGATGCGTTCCGCGCCGGGCACTCGGCGCGTGCGGAAGTCGTCCAGGATCTCGAAATAGGAATGCTGTTCGTGATGGGTCTCGAACTCACCGGGACGCGACCGCATCTTGATGACCGCCGTCGAATCCGGGTGTCCGTCGGCGAACTCGGCCAGGGCCGCAACGACCGCCTCACGGTCGACTCGCTCGGCCGGAACCTTCGCCTGCGGGGCGAAGACGAGAGTGTCAGGAGCCGCCTCGGTGACGGAATCCGGTGGTGTCGCCTCGGGGCTGGAGTTCTTCAGCTGAGGGAGGCCCTCCGAACGCAGCATCGGCAGGCGCGCCAACAGGACCTCGCAGGGCACCTGCGACCGCGCGCTGACCTCGGTGTAGGCGGCCACTTCGGCGGAGGAATGGGCGATGAACGCGTCCATCAGCCTGCGATAATTCATCCCCTTGCCGCTGGCCGGAAGCCCCATTCCGGGTAGGCCCGAGACCAGGGCCGGCCGGTTGGTGCGAGTATGCGCGGTGAGGAATACCTGGGCGACGATCGGACCGGTCGCGGCACCGAGGACGATGTCAGGGGAGTGGTCGGCGATGACCTGCGCCAGGTCGGCGCGGGAGATGACGGGGACCTCACGGTGCTCCCAATCGGTGCCGGCGACAGCACTGGCGATCTGTTCGTCGGTCGGCAGGATCGGATTGTCGATGAGGAACACTCGCCCCTCGACATCCGGCAGACTGCTCAGCAGCTGCGTCGCCCACTTGAGGTACGACTCGCTGTCGGAGACAGAGAGGATGCGTATAGGGGCCAGCCCGGCCGATCGCTGCGGTGGCGCGTCGGAGAGCGACGGCGGCATGATCGGCCCGCTGTAGTGGGGCTCGCCTGGTTCAGGAATCGTCATCTGCCTTGACCGACTGGGCGTTGAGGGACTTTCGCAGACTATCGGGTGAGGCACCGGTCCACCACTTCGCGGGGATCTCGGTGACATCGATGTTCACGTCCGGATTGAGCACGGCCAGAGACACCGCCGCGGTCGACGGCAGGCTGCGGATCGTCGAATTCGCCGGCAGGTTGATCAGGCGCAGCTCGATCGGCAGGCCGAGATGTTTGATCCTGACGCGCTCGTCCTGGGAGAGATCGGCGAGGAACTCCTCGGTCTCACGCCGATGCGGGTAATAGGTGATCGATCCGTGAGTGTCGATGATGTCATCGACCCACGCCCGGTAGGCGAAGGCGTCGATAAGTCCGTCGGCGGCCAGGGACGAACCGATGACCGGGTTGTCCCGCGGGTGGCTGCCGCCGGTGGGCAGAGTCTGCAGGTGTTCGAACTGGTGGCGGGTGATCTCGCCGCCGGACTTGAGGAACGCCTTGCGCAGCGGCTTCGCCACCGGCAGCGCCGTGTGCCAACGCAGCTTGCCGACCGTGGCGAGGTGGCGCAGCCGGTCGGCGACGTGCGCGGCCATGACCGTGCGCGAAGCCTTGAGCTTCTGTCGGGGGCGGACGAGCGGGCCGCGCTTGGCGGTGAGGATCTCGATCGCCGAGTACGTGGCCAGGCCGTCGTCGAGGATGACGACCTCGGGCATGCGCCTCTCCAGATACGCCAGCGCCAAGGCCCTGTGCACCTGCCCGGAGCAGGCATCGCCGAGGTAGATCCGATCGAAGGTGTTCTTGCGCAGAAGTCCCGGTTTGGCCCCGTCCCGTTCGAGACGGACGTTCTTCGGCAGCCAGGCCGGGTCGAAGGCGTCGAGGAAGGACGTCATGCCCTTCGCGCTCGCCCGAGCCCGAATGAGCAGATCCTCCGTCGGCTCATGGGATTCGAGCGCAGAGAGGAACTGCAGCGGGGATTCGACGAAGGCCACCGAGGCCATTCGTGTGCTCTTCTTCCCCGATCCGTTCTTTGCGCCACCGCTCTTGGCCGCCTCGTTCGTGACGGCTTTGTCACCCGACTTCTTGGCCTTCTTCGGGTTCGCCTTGGTCTTCTCAGCCATCAGCAATTCAGCCATTCTTTCTCAGCTTCGATGGATCGACGGTGATGCCGTAGTCCTTGAGCACATGTTGGGTGCGCTTCGCCTTCGAGACCAGCTTCTGCTTGGCGACGCTGAGGGTCTTCCTGTGCAGGGGGATCTCCTGCTGTCCCGGCAGATCGAGCTTGGTCAGGCGTTTGCGCTTGAAGTACTTCATATCGGGACCGCCGACGGCGCCGTCGAGGAAGTCGATCGCGTTGTCCCGCAGATACGACGCGGAGTCCGACTGCATGCAGTAGGTGACCGCGTCGATGAGCGGATTGAGGTCCCGCGCCGTCCCTGACCCGGCAGTCGCACGGGACGACGTCCCCGCCTCGGCGAGGTCGCCCGGCAGGACATACCGACCCGAGTGCAGGGCATCGACGATGGTCAGCGGGATGCGGTTGCTGTTCTGATACGGAGCGAGCGCTGCCAGCAGCTTCGTGGTCCCGACGGCAGCGGTCTCACACCCGTAGAGCCCTATTGCGGTCGCCAACCCGGTCGAGAAGCAGGAGACGACGAGCTCGGGTCGGGTGGCGGAGACGACGATCTCGGCCAGCAGGGGAACGTCGGCGAGCACGAAGTCGAGGCCGAGTTCTTCGCTGCGCCTGCGCAGCGGACCGATCGTCGTCCGCGCTGAGGTGGGATGGGGTTTGAAGATCACCGTGGTCAGACCTGCCGCCTTGACCTCATCGAGCATCTGGAAGTGCAGATCGAGCTCTTCCTCGGCCGTGATGAGGTCGAGCTGCGCGAGGTACTGCCCGAGGACGAGCGCACTGCCCTCGATCGGGGCTTCGAGGTGGGCGCTCGCCAGCTCATCGGCCACCTCGGCGGTCATCTCGTCGATGACCCGGGCGAGGTCGGCGGTCGGCAGCACCACCCGTTCCGGATTGTGTTCGGCCAGCTGACGTGGGGTGATGCCGGGCAGCAGATCCGTATAGTAGATCGACTTCAGCCGCTGCCACTGCGGCAGTGTGAGCGGATTGCGGATCGGCCCGTAGCTCATCAGCCCATCGGAATGGACGCTGATATCAGCCGTGGCGAAGATCTGCGTGAGTGCTCCGGCGGGATGACTGGGCAGGGACTCGACGATGAGCTCGAGCTCCTCGTGATCGGCGAGGTCCCACTCCCGGCGCAGGGCGCGTTCCATGATCGGGGCGCGCTCACCGGAGATGCCGAAGGCCTTCGGATGGTTGGGCCAGATCGTGGCGTTCCAATCGACAATCGCATCGAAGTCGGCCAGCAGCCCGGTCGACCCGGGCATGGCATCGGCGGCCGGGGTGAGTTCGGGGGCGAAGGAATTGTTCGCCACGACGAGGATCCGCCGCTCATTCGGCTCGCCGAGGCGGCCCGCGCGGATGAGAGCGGAGATGTTCGCGAGCTGGTACTGGGTGGAGATCTCGATGATCTGCGTCATCAGCGGGCCCTCCTGACGATCGGTTCGATCACGGGCAGCCGGCGTTCGCCGTAGTTCGTCAGCGCGAGGTCGATGACGTCGTTGTCGATGTTCTTCAAGGTGTTGACCGCGCCGAGGTTGAGCTGTTCGCGCACTGTCCGCGACATCGACGATCCCCGGTTGAAGATCTGGAAGTAGAGGATGGAGAGGAAGTTGCGCACGGCCTTCTGTTCGAAGCGGCGGAACTCCGGGTTCGCCTCGAGCATCGCGAAGACCGACCGGAAGGCGGGGATGAAGTCGAGTTGGCGTTCGTCGAAGATCGCCGTCAACGAGGTGGTGCTGCCCTTCCGGTAGCACAGACCCGCCGTGTCGACCACGGCGAAGGAATCGGCCTCGAGATGGTGGCGCCACGTCCAGGGGCGGTCCTCGCAGGTGCGCAGCAGAGGGTTGAATTCGAGCAGTCCGCGATCGGCCATGGACCGGGAGTAGATGCCCGTCCAGCATTCCGGGAAGTCGACCATCGTCGAGGCGTCGTGGGGCAGGATGTGGTCCCGTGGGTTGAGCGCCGTGTTGTGTTTCGCGCATGGTGCGCGGCGCAGCTTCCGATTGAAGCCGTTGACGATGAGATAGTTCGTCTTCACGAAGTCGACGCCGAGTCCGGTGATGGCGTCGGTGAGTGAGCGCAGGTGGCCCGGGGCGTACCAGTCGTCGGCATCGAGGTAGGTGATGTTCGCACCGGTCGAGGCCTCGAGGGCTGCATTGCGGGCGGTGGAGACCCCACGTGATTCGGCGTTGTGGATCTCGATGAGATTGAGCCGATCGGAATAGTCGGCGATCACCCCGGCCGTGTCATCGGTCGAACCGTCGTTGACGACGATGACCTCGAGTTCGTTGGCGGCGAAGTTCTGGTTGACCAGACCCTTGAGGCTTCCGCCGATCGTCTCCTCGGCGTTCTTCGCCGCGATGACGACGCTGACGACTGGTTGGGGCATGTGGTCCTTCCGCGGTTTCTCGGTTGCTGTGCGCGTCCGATCGATCGTAGGGGTGAGAGGAGAACAGAAAGTTGCGCGCAGGTGTCCGGAAATGTTCGCTGACGTTCATCTGGGGTTCGTCCGACGCCTCTAGTCTTGGCCGATGAGAAGCCTGCGACTCTTCCATTTCGACATCCCGACCTGGGGCAACTTCGGCGACAAGGCACTGTTCCCGGTCGTCAGGGACGCCTTCCGGGTCCTGGGCGGTACGGACACGGTCAGTGGGGAGCCGAACTTCACGTTCACCTCGGCGGCGGCGCTGCGGCGTGAGGTCGACGAGGCGGCTGTGGCCCGGATCAACGCCACCGCCGATGCCGTCGTGATCGGCGGGGGAGGGCTGTTCCTCCAGGACACGAACCCGAACCGCCTGTCCGGGTGGCAGTGGAAGATCTCGCCCGAGGCGCTCGCCGCCCTCGAGGTTCCCCTCATCGTCTACGCGCTCGGGGACAACAGGTTCCCCGGACAACCCGAGTTCGATGACCTCATGCGCTCCCATGTGGGGCAGGTGCTCGATCAGTCGGCGTTCTTCGGGCTGCGAAACACCGGGAGCATGACGACGATCGGCGCGCTTCTGGGCCAACCGGATCGCATCGCCTACCAGCCCTGCCCGACGACGATCCTCGATCACCTGTACGAACCGCTGGCCGACCGGAAACCGGACCCGAAGCAGAAGACCGTGGCCATCCAGATGCTCGTCCACCCCCGGCAGATCGCCGCGGGATTCGATGCCGACACCATCCACGAGGCGACCGTGCGTGTCGCTCGGACCCTCGTGGGCAAGGGGTGGAGGGTGCTGAGCACTCCGTTCCACCCGGACGATGCGGAGGTCTCCCGTCGCCTTGTCGCCGAGGTGGCCGGAGTCGAAGAAGTGCGCCTGTACGGTCATGACGTCGGGTTCTTCTCCGGTGTCGAGTTCTTCTCGTCCGTGCCGTATGTGCTCGGCGGGCGCGGGCATGCGCAGATGATTCCGTTCGGGGTCGGGTCGATTCCGATCTCCGTGGAACTGCATGCGAAGCTCGGCTATTTCGCCGCCGACATCGGGCATTCGGAGTTCGTGGTGCCCGTCGGTGCGGAAGGCATGAGTGTGGACGCCGACGTTGTGGAGTCCGACGGGGACCGCAGCCAAGCGGCCGACGCCGTTGCGGACAGGATGGTCGCGGCACTCGAAGATGCGTATTCGCGCGGTGCTGACCTGCAGGTCGACCTGGCCGAGACCCGTGCACGATTCGCCGACATCACTGCGGAGAACCTCGCCGGCATCAGAGACTCAGCGCGGTCGCGCACTCGGACGGGTATCAGCGATTCGGCGCGGCCGCGTGCTGGGGCGGGGTCTGTCGAGTCGGTACCGGTCAGTTCGGCGGCGGCCAGTTCTGTGGACGTCATTTCGGCTTCGCGCCTGCGCACTGCAGAGGACATCCGTGCCGAAGAATTCCATATCGCGGCCATCGCCGAATCCGACGAGGTCGCGGCCCAGCAGACCCGCGCGCTGGTTCGGTCCGGTCGGGACCTTGCCCAGGTCCGCCGCGACCACACACAAGCGATGAGCGAGGCCGAGGTACGAGCGGAGGCGAAGCAGCATGCCCTCGAAGCCGAACGTGATGACGCACTGGCCGAGGCCGACCGGCTGCGCGGCGAAACAACAGAGCAGGACAGACGGATTGCCCAACTGTCCGATGAAGCGGCACGAAACGCTCTAGCGCTCGAAGCCGTGGACAACCGCACTGCGGGTGAAGAAGCACGCGTGCTCGCCGACAAGGTTCGGCACGGAATCTGGTGGAGGATCCGCCGGCTCAAACGTCGCGGCTGACGGGTACGGTCGGTCCGACCGCCTCAGCGAGGGGCGGGCGTCGGTGGTGCCGCCTCGGTGTGGGAACAGCGAAACGGCGCCACCACCTCGGTGAGGTGATGGCGCCGAATCAACGCTCAGGTCCGGGTCCGGACCCGGTGTCGGCTGCGGTTCAGGCAGTGACCTTGCGCAGGGAGTCGATCTTCGATTCCTCGCCCGGCATGACGCGCTTCTGGCCGTCGCCGAATGCGGTTTCGAGGACGCGGACGCCCTTGACGAGGGAGGCGAATTCGCGCGGTTCCATCGATGCGGACTGGTCGGATCCCCACATGGAGGAATCGAGGGTGATGTGGCGTTCGATGGTCACAGCACCCAGTGCGGCTGCAGCGAACGAGATCTCGAGGCCGAGTTCGTGGCCGGAGTATCCGACGGGAACTCCGTAGCGTTCGCGCATGGCCGGGATGGCCTTGAGGTTGACCTCTTCGGGCGGAAGCGGGTAGGTCGAGGTGGCGTGCATGAGCACGAGCAAGGCGGGATCGAAGACCTCGACGGCACGATCCAGGGTCTCCCAATCGGACATGCCCGAGGAGCACAGAACCGGCTTGCCGGTGGCGGCGATCGCGCGCAGCAGCTCGAAGTCCGTCAGCGAGGCCGAGGCCACCTTGTAGGTCAGTGCATCGAATTCGTTCTCGAGGAAGTCGACGGAGTCGGTGTCCCACGGGGACGCGAACCACTGGAGTCCGACTTCCTTGGCATAGCGGTCGATCTCGGAGTACTCTTCGATGCCGAACTCGACGCGGTGCTTGTAGTCGATGTAGGTCATCTCGCCCCACGGGGTCGAGCGCATCTTCGACTTCTGGTGTTCGGGAACGGCCACCTCGGGGTTGCGCTTCTGGAACTTCACTGCCTGCGCACCGGCGGTGACGGCGACATCCATGAGCTGCTTGGCGATGTCGACGTCGCCGTTGTGGTTGATGCCGATCTCACCGATCATGTACACGGGCTGGTTCGGGCCGACGAGGTGCTCTCCGATGGCCACGGGGGCGAGTTGATCAGTCATGAAACCTGCTTTCGGTTGGCACGCGAAATCTCCGCGCGGTTGGTGAACTGCGGCTGGTGCCGCGGGACGGACGGTTGCTGGTCGGGGAAGGCGGACGCGTGGCCGGACATGGCCGCCGACTGCTGGCTGGCCAGGTGCCCTGACTGGTGGCCGACCAGGGTCGATGGGTGTCCGGTGGGCGACCGCAGTGAGGTCAGGGTCGGATTCGGAAGGGGTTCAGCCGCCTCGGCGGGGATGGGAATGAGGTCGCAGACCTCACGCACCGCACCCCGTCCGCCGGGCCGGTCGAGGATGACGCGGGCCGCGGCGAGGACGCGCGGGTGGGCGTCGGCGACGGCGATGGGCCAGCCGACGACGTCGAAGGCCTCGAGATCGTTGATGTCATTGCCGACGTAGGCGACTCGGGCCGGGTCGAGGTCGTTGGCGGTGATCCACGCGTCGAGGATGCTGGCCTTGTTGTCGATGCCCTGGGCGACGTCGACGCGCAGCTTCTCCGCGCGGCGGGTGACGACGGGGTTGCGTTCCTTCGAAAGGATCATCACGGGCACTCCGGACTTCACGAGTCGGGAGATGCCCATGCCGTCGCCGCGGTGGACGCGCACCTGTTCGTTTCCGTCCTCGTCGACGTAGGCGCCGTCGTCGGTGTGGACGCCGTCGAAATCGGTGACGAGGGCGTCGACGTCGATGACCTGCGCGGTCTCCTGCGTCGAGGCGATGGCGCGGACGAGGGTGAGGTCAGACATGTCGTCGATCTCGCGGGCGTGCTCGGGCGGGACCTCCTCGATGCCGATGCGGCCGAAGAAGCGGTGCTCGTGCTCGATGAGACCGGAGGTGCGCATGACGTAGAACGCGCCGGTTTCATTGAAGTGCTTGGCGCGGTCCTGGCGGCGCGGCCGGAAGCTGGCTTCGTGCCCGACGGCCACGGCTTGGGTGTCGTCATCGAGGCGCCACAGGAAGGAATGGTCTTCGACGGCGGAGAAGACGACATCGGCGTCGTCGTCACGGACCGTGCGCACCGCGTTCTCGATCGAGGCGGAGTCGATGAAGGGGGAGGTGCACTGCATGAACACGGTGATGTCGAAGTCCTCGTCGAGGGTCGACAGCGTGTGGATGAGCGCGGATTCGCTGGTGGCGGTGTCGCCGGCGATCTCGGCGGGGCGGTGGGCCACCTCGGCGCCGGCGCGCAGGGCTTCGGCTGCGATTCCGTCGTGGTCGGTCGAGACGATGACACGGTCGATGCTGGGGCTGGCCTGGGCGGCGTTGATGGCGCGGGCCAGCAGCGAGATTCCCGCAACCTTCTGCAGGTTCTTCAGCGGGATGCCCTTGGATCCTCCGCGCGCGGGGATGATCGCGACGGTGCGGTGGGGAGTGGGGGAGGTGGTGCTGGTTGGTGCGGTGGTGCTTTCTGCCGCCTGGTTCGCGGCCGCAGTGGTGCGCGCATCCGGCTTCATTTCTGACTGAAACTCGGTTGCGTTGGGCTCGTAGGTCGTCGACTGGTCATTCACAATGATTCGACGCTAACGACGGGGTGTTACCTCAAGGTGAACACGCCATGTCGCCGAGGCGACCCTTCGATGGCGAACCCGTGACCGATGCGCCGGTCGGCCGCGGGCAGTGGGTGCTGAGTGGGCAGAACCGGTGGGAGCCTCATCGACTTTTGGACAGATAATCCGGTTCGAACACGAGTATCTGATCAGAATGCGATGAGGGGCGGGACAGAACCCGATGACGAGTGGAACAGAACTCGATGACGCGCAGCGCCAAGCCGTCAGCGACGTGGTTTGGCGGTGCCAATGCAGCGCGTGGGTGCGCGCCAACGTCAGCGGCTCAGCGCCAGGTGATGTTCCACATGCGGTTGTTCCACGCCGAGAACGGGATGACCTCGCCGGTGTAGACCGGCCAGAAATAGGCGAAGGCGAGGATCGCTGCGACGAGGATGAGGCCGACGCTCAGCCGCCTGGCGAACAGTGCCGCCGAGATCCGAGCGAATCGCTGCTTCGTCGTGGGCCCTGGCGACGCGCGGTCGGCCGCCGGTGCGGACGTCGCGCACTCGTACGCCGGCTGATCGACCCGATGCTTGGCCGCACCTGTGCGGCCTACGACGGACCGCCCACCAACAGGCACCCGACCCCAGACGAGGGTCAGGCAATACGTCACGGCCAGCACGACGAAGGGCACCATGACGATGGTGTAGAAGGTGAAGATCGTTCGCTCCTGGTAGGCGAACCACGGCAGCCAGGTCGCCGCCAGGCCGGCGAGGATGACGGCGGGGCGGACGTCCCGGCGGATGATCCACACGATGAGGCAGACGAGCACTGCCAAGGCGGCCAAGCCCCAGATCACAGGGTTGCCCACCGAGGTGATCGCCGAGGAGCACTTCGCGACCGTGCACCCCATATCGCCCCGGTCATAGGACTCGTAGTAGAACGACGTCGGCCGCCACTGCACGATCCAACCCCACGGGTTCGACATGTACGGATGCTCCGAGTCCAGCCCGACATGGAACGAGTACGCCGTGTAGTGATAGTGCGCCAGCGACGGCAGCCAGTCCAACCACTCCGGCAGCGCACGCCACCAGCCGAAATTCTCCGCAGCCCACTGCCGGTCCCACGCATCATCCGACCGGATCCACCCGGTCCAACACGCCACATAGGTCACGAGCGCGATCGGCACGAGCTTGAAGAACGAGGGAATGCTGTCGCGGATGAGCATGCCCAGCCACGGATGCACGACCCCGGCCCGATACCGCGAATGCACATCCCACAGAACGAGCAGAATCCCGAACGCCGCCAGCGCATACAGACCCGACCACTTCACTCCCGTAGCCAGACCGAGGCTGATCCCCGCAGCGAAGATCCAGGGACGCGCGCCGAGGCGGGGCCCGAAGTTGAGAGCATCCCGCCGTTTCCGTCGCTGTCGTCGCTCCTTGTCGGTGAGGATGGGCACAGGTGCGGCAGCCGCGGACCCGGTGGAATCCGTGGACGTGGTGGCCGCCTCGGCGAGGGGATCTGGATTCTTCTGGGTGTGGGACGGTGCGAAGCTGTCGATCTCCGCGGTGCGCTGGGTCCAGGCGGCCAGGCGCTTCGTCACCTGCTCGCGGTCGAGGAGGATGAAGAAGAAGGCGAGGAGGACGAAGGCCATGAGCACGATGTCGAGCAGGCTCGTGCGGGAGTGGACGAAGTGCTCGCCGTCGATGGCGAGGAGGCCGGCGGCGACGCAGGCGAAGAACGCCGAACGGAAGAGCTTCCAGGCGATGACGCCGAGGAGGAAGATCGTCAGCGTGCCGATGATCGCCACGGTGAAGCGCCAGCCGAACGAATCGTCGGCGCCGAAGAGGTCGATGCCCCACCCGATGAGCCATTTGCCCAGGGGCGGGTGGACGACGTATTCGGGGGTGGGTTCGATGACGCTGGGGTCACCGGCGTTGAAGGAGTCGTCGGCGTTCTCGGGCCAGGAGCGTTCATAGCCGAAGTTGAAGACCGAGTAGCCGTCCTTGACGTAGTAGGTCTCGTCGAAGATCAGGCGGTGCGGGAAGTCGAGGCGGAAGAGTCGCAGGGCCGCACCGATTCCGGTGATGACGAGCAGGGCCGGCCACATCCACAGCGGTGCGCGGGTGGCCCACATGCCGGCGTGGAAGGTTTCGCGGCGCATCGCAGCGGCGCCGGCACGCACCTTTTCGCGTTTCCTCGCCAGGCGCTCGCGGGCGATGCGCCTGGTGGGGGCCGGGGAGTCTGCGGTGTGTGTCATCGGAGTCCAGTTTAGAGATCTCGGCGGGCGGGGCTCTCATGCGACCCGCAGGGAAAGGCTGCGCGTTGGTCGGGAGGGCGCTGCGGCATGAGGTTCGGCACCTTGGGCGGGATTCTTGGGCATTCGCCACCGTGCATCACTAGAGTAGTGGGAGACAGCCTGAGTCAGAGCGAATGGTGCACAACGTGTCGAACAACCCCAACTACCGCCCGAGCGATCCTCCCCAGGTCGGCTCGCAGCAGTTCAACAACAACTACGGATCCCAGCCGCAGTCCGGTCAGGGACAGTCCGGTCAGTACGGATCGGGTGCTGGCCAGTATGGTTCGAGCGCAGGTCAGTACGGATCCGGTGCAGGACAGTACGCGCAGGGACAGCCGTATGGGCAGCAGAACTCCTATGGACAGTCCGGCCCCTACGGACAGCAGAACGGGTACGGCCAGCACAACGGGTACGGACAGTCAGATGCCTACAGCCAGCCCAGCGCGTACAGCCAGCCGAACGCCTACGATGCCTACGGCCAGCCAGGCGCGTACAGCCAGCCGATGACCTATGGCGCGCAGCCGGTCTTCGTCCGGCCCGCACCCAACAAGATGGCCGTATGGTCGATGTGGATGGGCATCGCCGGAATCGGCGGCGGGTTCGTCTGCGGTCTGCTCTCGATGATTCCGGTCATCGGCATCATCTTCAGCATCATCGCGATGTTCCTGTGGATCGCACCGGTGCTCGCCGTCATCTTCGGCCACATCGGCCTCGGCCAGATCAAGCGCACCGGCGAGGAAGGCCGCGGACAGGCGATCGCCGGTCTGATCATCGGCTACGTGACCATCGCCCTGGGACTCATCATGGCGATCGTCATGATCGGCATCCTCGGCATCGGCTTCTTGGGCATGATGAGCAGCTACTGAGTTGCCCCTGGTGAACTCGGCGCAGTCCCGTGTGACCTCGGCGGACGGCCGAGGTCACACGGGAACGGGTCGGTCGGGCCGCTCGGCACGACCCAGGACTCGCCTGCCCGTGGCGCTGCGTGCACTCTGAGGTCACGCGAATTCGGGACGGTCGGGCCGCCTCGGCGAGGGGATTCTGCAACCCGTGGTGCAGGACTGCAACACGATTCGGCCACCGCGCTCGCCGCAGGTGGGTAGCGTTGATCTCAGACATCGGGACGACCGTCGAGGACGGCCCGGAACAGCCCTGACGATCAACGACAGCCAGCGGAACGGAACGGACATGAACACTCGCGTACTGCCCCTCGGGAACACCTACACCGGATCGAACGTTTCGGTCCACGCCCCCGTCGCGGTCCACACGCCCGCACCGGTTCACACCCCGGCCCACTCTCCGGCGCTGGTCCAGGCTCCCGTGACGTACGGGAACCGGGCGCCGGTCGTCGTCTACCAGCAGGTGGCGCCGACGAACTCCTCGTCGATCGTCGCGCTGGTGCTCGGCCTCATTTCGTTCATCTCCTCGTTCTTCTTCCTCGGCTTCGTCGGCATCATCTTCGGCCACATCGCCCGTTCGCAGATCAAGGCCCGCGGAGAGCGCGGCAACGGAATGGCCGTGGCCGGGCTGTGGTTGAGCTATCTGAGCGTGCTCTTCTGGGTCGCGTTCTGGCTGATCTACTTCGGCGTCATCGCCCTCATGATCGGCGCGGCGATCACCGCCGGAGGAGGCACCGTCAGCTGATGCCGCATCACCGCAGCTAGGCAGACCCGGCATCCCACCCCACGGTCCCGCATCTTCAACTGTGATTGACCTGTAACCGCCCCACCTTTTGCCGCCACTGACGACTCTGTACCGTTGAAGGCAACCACAAGGAGACTTCGCTATGAGCAGCCAGAACAACTGGAACAACCCGGACATGTACTACCAGCAGCCCCAGTCGAACGCGGGCGGCTCGTACGGTGCCCAGTCGTACAGTCAGAACAGCGCCTACGCGGCCAATGCGCAGTACGCGGGCGGACCCGGATACGTGTACCAGCAGCTTCCGCCGACCAACGTGCTGGCCATCGTCGGTATGTGCGCCTCGATCTTCGGCGTCATCTCGTCCGTCTTCATCGGCGGCATCGCCGGCATCATCATGGGCCACATCGCCCGCAAGCAGATCCGCGAACGCGGAGAGCGCGGCGACGGCATGGCGATCGCGGCCCTCTGGGTCGGCTACATCGGCACCATCCTCTGGATTCTCTTCTGGGTCTTCATGATCCTGCTCTACGTCGGGATGTTCGCCGTGCTCTTCGCGGCTGAAGGCGCTTCGTGATCGAGGATTCCTCGAATCCGAACTCTGAGTTCACCTCGGACGAGGATCCAGCCTCAGACGAGGGCCACACCGAGCCGGCCAATGACCGAGCCGACGACAACCCCACCGAGGCGGCGCCGTCTGACGACATCGACCAGACTGATGACGCGGGGCTGAGTTCCGGTCCGGACCTCACCGGCGGTCGACTGATCCTGGTCGGGACTCCGATCGGCAACCTCGGCGATGCGAGCCCGCGGATGCGGGAGGCCATCGAAACGGCCGATGTCATCGCCGCCGAGGACACGCGTCGGTTCCTATCACTGGCGCAGCGGCTCGACCTCACGCATACGAAACGGGTCATCAGCGTCTTCGATCACAACGAGGGACACCGCGCTCCCGAGCTCGTCGACATCATCGCCGCCGGTGAGACCGTTGTCCTGCTCTCTGACGCGGGAATGCCCGCCGTCTCCGATCCCGGCTACCGCGTGGTCAAGGCCTGCGCCGAGGCGGGACTTCCGATCACGTCGACGCCGGGGCCGTCCGCGGTGCTCATGGCTCTCGCGGTCTCGGGACTGCCGAGCGACCGGTTCAGCTTCGAAGGGTTCCTGCCGCGCAAGTCCGGGCAGCGCAAGACTCTGCTGACCGACCTCAAGGCCGAGAAGCGGACGATGGTCTTCTTCGAAAGTCCGCACCGCATCGCCGATGCGATGGACGACTTCGCCGAGATCATCGGCGTCGACCGGCCCATGGCCATCAGCCGTGAGCTGACGAAGACCTACGAGGAGACTCTGCGCGGAACCGTCGGTTCACTGCGCGGTCAGGCCGCCGAAGGACTGCGCGGGGAGCTGACCCTTGTGCTCGCCGGCGCCACCGAAGTCGAAACGGCTCCTGAGGACCACCTCGGCGAGGTCAGCGGACTGGTCGACTCCGGTGTGCGTGCCAAGGATGCGGCCGGACAGGTGGCGAAGAAGTTCGGCTTGTCCAAGCGCGACGTCTACGAGGCCTGGCTCCACCGCGACTGAGGTGCGGGGCGGATGCACTCGCACGCCCCACCCTGTTGAGCAGTTCGGTACACCCTGCTTTGAATTGCACTTGGAGGAACCTGCGCAAATCAGAAGTCCCTGTGCCGAAAACAGCGTCGAGCCGCGCAAATACTGTGCGGCTCGACGCTGTAGTCATCACCAATTGCGGGCAAGTATTCGCCTGTATCGGGATTGTGGGGCCGATGACTTCGACGCTATTTCCTGTGGACGGTGCGAATCAATCCACAGGCAGCTATCTCACCCTGTGCCACTACCGCGGTGCAGCTGCACGATCGGCAGATGACACTTGCATTTCTGGATAAGTACAACGTCGTCGATTACAGAACTCTCCGTGCAGTCGGGATGAGCCATGTAGCCATCTCCAGCGCTGTGGACTGCTGTCTGCTGAAGCTGTCAAGGGGAACCTATTCGATCATTCGTGCCTGCACTGAGCACAAGCACCGGCCGGTGACGAAATTGATCAGCGATGACGACTGGGTCGACTTCTTTCGCACGACGACACCGTTCAGTCGCGCAGCGGACTATCGTTTCGATGAACACGTGGCACGTCTCAAGATCGTGCACTATCGCCACTTCCGGGCAGCAGATGCCGTCAGCGGAGTGTCGGCCGCGATTCTTCACGAGCTGCCGTTGTACAAAGCTGAGCTGGAGCGGATCGTTGTGTCGCATCCGTCCGCCGCTTCGCGCAGTCCCGAGATCATCAGGTGGAGACGACATTTCAGCCCGGAGGACGTGTGCAGGGTCCACGGAGTCAGATCCTTCACGCCTGTCCGGACTGGGCTGGATCTGATAGCTGAGAGCGGACCGGCAGGCGGCATGGCTGCGTTGGAAGGCGGATTGCGCACGCAGGTGGAGCGGGAATCCGGCGATTCACAGATCGGCATGCGCAATCCACAGCGCATGCACACGATCGGCCGAGAGATCGTGGCTCGTGACTTCGTCCCCGCGGCGATGAGGCTACGTCAGGGACGCGAGCGGGCTCTGCGAATCCTGGCGATCATCAGTCCGCTGTCGGAGAACTACGCAGAGAGCCGGACATCGTTCGCTCTCCACCAGATGGGACTCCACGATTTCACCCAACAGTGGAATGTCGGACGCGACGGCGATCTTCTCACCAGGCTCGACTTCCTGCACCGGCCCACCAACACTGTTCTCGCATTCGACGGAGGTCAGAAATACGCCAACTTCGGTGGCGAGCGGCTCAAGCATGAAGGCCGCCTGCAGAACGAGCTGTTGAACATGGGCTTCAGAATCGTGCATCTGGAAATCAACGACGTCATGAACTTGAAGCGGTTCGAGATGAAGCTGTTCGCCCAGGCCCCGCAGCTCCTGGACTACCGGGGCAAACCGACGCTGAAGTAGTGCAGAGAATGTGACGCGGAGTTCTGTGATCGGAACGGACGCAGCCCGGCCAACGTGGCGGACTCAAGCCGCGGATGGCTCGCCTGTCTCTCTAATGCACAGTTTGTTCAGTGAGCCGTTGGAAGAAACCTATGCCGAAACTGAGGTCGGAGGGGCACTGTCGCCATTTCGGAGCCGAATCCGGTACGGGGAGGGCCGCTGCTGGAGGCCCGTCCGGGATACGGGTTGTGCCTGGAAAACCCGCACGCGCCCTATGGCGCATCCACTCCGTACCCTCGACACACCACAACCCGACCAGCACACCACACACTGCGCCCCACGCACCTGTCACCCGCCTGCGCTGTGTCCCCGCACCCACACCCACGCCCACCCACGCCCCACACCGTCACGCGGACATCCGCCCGCGCCCACCCACGCCCACCAGCTCACCGCCAGCGGACCCATGCGCGCCCGCCGCACCGCGTCCCTTAGACTGAGTTCCCTATGGGTTACTACTTGACGACAGCGATTGCCTACCCCAACGGGGCCATTCACATCGGGCATGCCTATGAGTACATTGCGGCCGACACGATCGCCCGGTTCAAGCGACTGGACAATCACGATGTCTTCTTCTGCACCGGCACGGACGAGCACGGACTGAAGATGCTGCAGGCGGCGAACAAGCTCGGCATCACCCCCAAAGAACTCGCTGACGACAACGCGAAGAACTTCCGCGACACCCAGCTCGCTCTCGGCTCGACCTTCGACCGGTTCATCCGCACCACCGACGAAGACCACTACGCCGCCTCGCAAGCCATCTGGCGCAAGCTCGAAGAGGCCGGCGACATCTACCTCGACACCTACTCCGGCTGGTACTCCGTGCGCGACGAGGCGTTCTACACCGACGACGAGACCGAGGTCGTCGACGGCGTGCGCCTGTCCAAGGAGACCCGCACTGAGGTGACCTGGACGGAAGAGGAGAGCTACTTCTTCCGCCTCTCGAAGTACCAGGACAAGCTGCTCGAGCTGTACAAGAACCACCCCGAGTTCATCGGTCCCGACTCCCGCCGCAACGAGATCGCCTCGTTCGTCGCATCCGGGCTCAAGGACCTCTCCATCTCCCGCACCACCTTCGACTGGGGTGTGCCGGTGCCGGGCAACGACAAGCACGTGATGTACGTGTGGATCGACGCACTGACGAACTACCTCACCGCCGCCGGCTACCCCGATGACCAGGAGCGCCTCAGCAAGTGGTGGCCCGCCGACGTCCACATCATCGGCAAGGACATCATCCGCTTCCACTCGGTCTACTGGCCCGCGTTCCTCATGAGCGCCGGCATCGAGCTGCCGGGGCGCGTCCACGCCCACGGCTTCCTCTTCAACTCCGGTGAGAAGATGTCGAAGTCCGTCGGCAATGTCGTCGATCCCCTCGACCTCGTCGACGCCTTCGGCTTGGACACCCTGCGCTTCTTCCTCTTCCGCGAGTTCTCCTACGGCCACGACGGCTCGTACACGAAGGACTCGATCATCACCCGGAAGAACTCCGACCTCGCCAACGAGTACGGCAACCTCGCCCAGCGCTCGCTGTCGATGATCCAGAAGAACTGCGACGCCCAGGTGCCGCAACCAGGCGAACTCACCGAGGCGGACGAGAAGCTCCTCGCGCTCGCCCGCGCCGTGCCCGACACCGCCCGACGCCACGTCGACACCCAGGCCCTCCACCTCTATGTCGAGGCCTGCTGGAAGGTGCTGTCCGAGGCCAACCGCTACTTCTCCGCGCAGGAGCCGTGGAAGCTGAAGAAGACCGATCCCGATCGCATGGCCACCGTGCTGTGGGTGACGATCGAGGCCGTGCGCATCATCTCCATCCTCATCCAGCCGGTCATGCCCGATTCCGCGGGCAAGATCCTCGACCTCCTCGGTGTGCCCGCCGGAGTCGGTGAGGCCGGCGCGAAGGTCCTGCCGACCGCCGTCGAATCCGGGTCCGGCGCCGAGGCGATGGGGGCCGTATCGGCGAGTGCGGCCATCGGTGTTGCCGCCGGAGCCGCCTACGCGTCGGCCGCCCTGGCGCCGAATGTCGCCGAGGCCGCTGCCGATGGCATCGCCGCCGCTGAGGCGGATCCCCGGTCGTTCGCAGCCGTCGGGTTCCCGCTCGAGCCGGGCACGCCCCTGCCGAAGCCCGAACCCGTGTTCCCGAAGTTCGTGGAGGAGACCGAATAATGGCCTCGCGCGCCGCCGGAACCTATCCACCGGTGCCCGAACCGCTCGCTCACCCCATCGTCGACACCCACACCCACCTCGACATCTGCACAGGTGTGCGGCTGCCGCTGGGTGCCGGTGAACCCGAACCCGAGGTGACCCCGGACGCGGACGAAGAGTTCCCGTCGCTGGATTTCTTCCATGACACCGCCGCCGAGGCGGGAGTTCGTCGCATCGTCCAGATCGGCTGCGACCTTCCGGCAGCCCGGTGGACGACCGCGCTCGTGGCTTCCCAATATTCCGGCACCCCCGCCGAGGCGGCCGACCCCCGCACCGTGCCCGCTCCTCCTGCCGAGGGTCGGACGTGGATGATCGGCGGAGCCGCCCTCCACCCGAACGAAGCCCCGCGGCTGGCCGAGCGCGGCCTGCTCGACGACGCTCTCACCGAGATCGAATCGCTCGTGAGCTCGCATGATCGTATGCGTGTGGTGGGGGAGACCGGCCTCGATTACTTCCGCACGGCAGAAGAGGGAGTCGCCGAACAGCAGCGTTCTTTCCGTGCCCATATCGAGATCGCCAAGCGCACCGGACGCGCTCTGCAGATCCACGATCGGGAGGCACATGCCGATGTGCTGCGCATTCTCAAGGAGGAAGGCGCCCCCGATGTCACGATCTTCCACTGCTACTCCGGCGACGAGGCGATGGCCCGTGAATGTGCTGCCGAGGGTTACTACATGTCTTTCGCCGGCAACCTCACGTTCAAGAACGCCGACGAGCTGCGGCGGGCAGCGGCGGCCGCTCCGTTGGAGCTGCTGCTGACGGAGACCGACGCACCCTTCCTCACCCCGCACCCGCATCGCGGGAAGCCGGGAGGTCCCTACCTCACGGCGATCACTGCGCGGAAACTCGCCGAGGTGCGTGGGATGAGCGAAGAGGATCTGTGCGCGGCCGTATGGAACAACGCGGAGCGAGCCCTCGGCAGCTGGGACTGACAACCTCGGGGGAACTGGGCTGAGGATCCCTTTCACCCGACGAGGCGGCCGGTCGCCGGGTGCTGTCGCACAGCGTCCGCTGGGCCGACTGAACCCAACGATCTGTGAGCGAGGTAACGGGACGCAGCGCCGCCTCGGCGGGGACGTATCACGATCGGGAATGCCCCGGAAACACGGGGAACTCCAGGTCAGACGCGCCCTCAGGAAACTCACACCGTTACATTTCCGTGATATTTTGCGAACCGTGTAACGAATCGGTTACAGTGAACAGGTCGATAAACTCTGCTCAGGGATATTTTTGTGATTGATTTTCTGAAGAACCGCAAGGTTCAGATCGCTGCACAGGCGGTCGTGATCACTGGACTCGTCGGTGGCACGGGCGCAGTTGTGACCATGAACAAGCCCGTGACCTTGGAGGTCAACGGACAGGCCGAAGAGATCCGAACCTTCGGTGGAACGGTCGGGGACATCCTCGACAGCCACGAAATCGATGTCGATAAGCGCGACCAGGTCAAGCCCGGTGTGGGCACCAAGGTCGACCGTGACATGACGATCACCGTCAACACGGCCAAGAAGGTTGCGCTGTCCGTTGATGGCAAGGAAACGAACGAATGGACCAACGCGAACACCGTGGGTCAGGCTCTGGCCGACCTCGGCGTCGACGCGAAGGGCGCCGATCTCAACGCGAAGGCCAGCCAGCGTCTGAAGGACGAAGGCAATGACATTGAGGTGACCACGTCGAAGGACCTCACCGTCGTCGCCGACGGCAAGGACCACAAGGTCTCGGCCGCTGTGGGCACCGCCAAGGAAGCCCTCAAGGACACGGGCGTCAAGCTCGACAAGGACGACTTCCTGTCCGTGCCGATGTCCGCCGAGGTCTCCGACGGCCAGGTGCTGACCGTCAACCGCGTGAAGAACGACACCGTCAAGGACAAGCAGGCCATCAAGGCCAAGGTCGAGACCAAGAAGTCCGATTCCCTCTACGAGGGTGAGACCAAGGTCGAGACCGAAGGCAAGGACGGCGAGAAGCAGGTCACCTACAAGGTCAAGACGATCAACGGCGAAGAGGTCAAGAAGGAGAAGAAGGACGAGAAGGTCCTCTCCGAACCCAAGACCAAGGTCGTCATCCAGGGCACCAAGAAGAAGGAAAAGCCGGCTGACACCGGCGGTTCCGACTCGGGTGACTCCGGCGATTCCGGTTCGGGCGACTCCGGCGACTCTGGCGGAGATTCGAGCACCGGCGGCGGCTCCGGCTCCGGTGGTGGCGACATGAGCACCGCGGAGATCAAGGCCATGCTCGGCGGACCCGGATCCAAGTGGTACCAGGTCGCCAAGTGCGAATCGAACTTCAACCCCCGTGCGGTGAACAAGTCGAACAACGCACACTTCGGCCTGTTCCAGTTCAAGCTCCAGACCTGGCAGTCGATGGGCGGCAGCGGCAACCCGGTCGACGCCAGCCCGCGTGAGCAGTTCGAGCGGGCCAAGAAGCTCCAGGCTGCAGCCGGCTGGGGACAGTGGGCCTGCGCCTGATCTGAGATCAGGTGTGCAGCTGCCGACTGGGCGCTTGCAAAGGCTATGAACTCTGGCCGCCATTGACAACAGATATCGACAACTGAGCTGAGGCGGTCAGCAAGGAGCGTGGGCCCCGAGGAGAGATCCTCGGGGCCTACGCTTTTTGGTGTCTCGCCGCTCCGACTTCCAGGCCCAATCTGAACTTTCGCCCAGAGCATGACGAATTGTTGGCACTCAAGTTGACCGAGTGCTAAGAGCGTTCTAGAGTCGAATTAGCACTAGCACTCATTGAGTGCCAGTTTCATGAGACGGTCGAATCGCTCGGCACCCG
The DNA here is from genome assembly GCF_051172395.1 of Brevibacterium sp. H602. NCBI lineage: Bacteria > Bacillati > Actinomycetota > Actinomycetes > Micrococcales > Brevibacteriaceae > Brevibacterium > Brevibacterium sp. H602. Next base: position 27,224 of record NZ_JBPIZD010000009.1, read on the forward strand.
CGACGACGAGAGGTTCATGGCAGCAGCCGCCGTCTGACTCGATGAAATAGAACCCAGCGAAGGGAGAGGGCCCGATATGTCGGTCTCCATCAAGCCACTCGAAGATCGGATTGTCATCCGTCAGGTCGAAGCAGAACAGACTACCGCCAGTGGTCTGGTCATTCCCGAAACCGCCAAGGAAAAGCCTCAGGAAGGCGAAGTTGTCGCAGTGGGCCCGGGCCGCGTTGCTGACAACGGAAACCGCGTGCCGGTCGACGTCGCCGTCGGCGACAAGGTCATCTACTCCAAGTACGGAGGCACCGAAGTCAAGTACGCAGGCGAAGAGTTCCTCGTGCTCTCGGCTCGCGACGTGCTCGCCGTCATCGGCTGAATCCCCTGAACAACTACTTCACTGACAGGAGGACGAATGCCTAAATCATTGGAATTCAACGACGAAGCCCGTCGTGCACTCGAAAAGGGTGTCAACACCCTGGCCGACACCGTCAAGGTGACGCTGGGGCCCAAGGGCCGCAACGTCGTGCTCGACAAGAAGTGGGGCGCTCCCACAATCACGAACGATGGTGTGACCATCGCCCGTGAGGTCGAGGTCGACGATCCTTACGAGAACCTCGGCGCACAGCTGGCCAAGGAAGTCGCCACCAAGACCAACGACATCGCCGGTGACGGAACCACCACCGCGACCGTGCTCGCTCAGGCCTTCGTCAACGAAGGACTGCGCAACGTTGCCGCAGGTGCCGCACCCGGACAGCTCAAGCGCGGCATCGAGACCGCCGTCGAGGCCGTCTCGCAGCAGCTGGGCACGATCGCCCGCGACGTCGCCGACTCCTCGGAGATCGCACACGTCGCCGGTCTGTCGGCTCAGTCGCCCGAGATCGGCAAGCTCATCGCCGATGCCTTCGACAAGGTCGGCAAGGACGGCGTCATCACGATCGACGAGTCGCAGGCTGCGTCCGTCGAACTCGAGATCACCGAAGGAATGCAGTTCGACAAGGGCTTCCTGTCGCCGCACTTCGTGACCGACGCGGATCGCCAGGAGGCTGTGCTCTCCGACGCTCTCATCCTCATCAACCAGGGCAAGATCTCCAACATCCAGGAGCTCCTGCCCGTCCTCGAGAAGGTGCAGCAGGCCGGCAAGCCGCTGTTCATCATCGCCGAGGACATCGAGGGTGAAGCTCTGTCGACCCTGGTCGTCAATAAGCTGCGCGGAATCATCAACGTCGCCGCCGTCAAGGCTCCCGGCTTCGGTGACCGTCGCAAGGCCATCCTCGAGGACCTCGCCGTCCTCACCGGTGGCCAGGTCGTCACCCCGGACATGGGCATGAAGCTCGACCAGGTCACCCTTGAAGAGCTCGGCAACGCCCGCACCATCACCGTCACCAAGGACAACACCACCATCATCGATGGTGCCGGTGCCGACGATGCTGTTGCCGGTCGTGTCGCTCAGATCCGCGCCGAGGTCGAGAACACCGATTCCGACTGGGACCGCGAGAAGCTGCAGGAGCGCTTGGCCAAGCTCTCCGGCGGAGTCGCCGTCATCAAGGTCGGCGCCGCCACCGAGGTGGAGCTCAAGGAGCGCAAGCACCGCGTCGAAGACGCCGTGTCCGCTACTCGAGCCGCCATCGAAGAGGGTGTCGTCGCCGGCGGTGGATCGGCTCTGATCCACGCTGCGAAGGTCCTCGACGGCAACGACCTCGGACTGTCCGGTGACGCACTCACCGGTGCCGAGATTGTCAAGCGCGGAGTCGTCCAGCCGCTGCGCTGGATCGCCGCCAACGCGGGCCAGGACGGCTACGTCGTCGTCGCCAAGGTCGAGGACCTCGAGTCCGGCCAGGGCTACAACGCCGCCATCGACGAATACGGCGACCTCATCGGTGCCGGAATCATCGACCCCGTCAAGGTCACCCGTTCGGCGCTGCGCAACGCCGCTTCGATCGCCGCCCTGGTTCTCACCACTGAGACCCTGGTCGTCGAGAAGAAGGACGAGGAGGACGAAGACTGAGCCATCCGCTCGGACTGAGTCACCTCTGACCACGACAGTGGCCCGGAACATCACGTTCCGGGCCACTGTCGCATTCACCGTCACCGAGGCGGCACAGCGTCGCGACGGGGCGGCACAGCGTCGCGCCGAGGCGGCACAGCGTCGCGACGGGGCGGTAGAGCGTCGCGCCGGCGTGTCGTCGCTGCTGGCGAGGCTCCATTCGGCTCACCCTTCTCTGGAATGCACACCGAAGAACGTAGGCATTTCGGAGGAGCAGGGTGTCCCAAAGAATCTGCTTCGGCTGCGACCGTGTCATAGTTGCCGGCTTTGAGCCCGCGCGGAGCGCCCGGCCGTAGCGCGTCCGGACGTAGGGCACTCAATCGTCGGTGTGCTCGGGCCTGCTTAGTCGCGCTTCGCTTCGACGTGCGCTCGCAGGCGGGCGAGGTCCGCGCGGACCATGTCGGCGTCGCGGTCGAACTCGGCGTCAACGACATCCGGCAGACCGGACAGAGTGAAGACCACCTTGGCGCCGGTGCCGTTGGCGAGCACCCGCAGGGGATTGTGAACGACCGTTCCGTCGGGGAAGATCACGTCGTGATCGAGGATGCCCAGCTGCGTGTGCGGGCCGAAGCGGACCTCGACCTCACCCATCGGGGAATCCGTGATCCAGCGGCCGCCCTCCTCGCGGATACCATTGCTCAGTCCCGCTGCCCAGGCCGGAAGGTTCGCGGGATCCCCAGCGAAGGCGGCCACCTCGGTGGGGGAGGAGTTGATAGGTGTCGAGAGGTGAAGCGCTGGATTCGTCATCTCTCCAGTGGACCACAGCAGGGCACAAGCGGCCAGGAAACCTGCCGTACACAGCTGGCTCACACCTACTGGGCAGTCGCTTTTCATGTTTCTGAGCGCCGATCCTCGTTAGTCTGGAAATGACAGCTTGCACCGACGCATGAGGAATCTATGACCACCGGCCCAACGATGCCCATCGCCCGACTTCGCGACGTTTCGAAGGTCTTCGATCCGAAAGGGGCCGCGGTCACGGCTCTCAGCGAGGTCAGCCTCGACATCGCACCGGCCAAGCTGACCGCGGTGATGGGGCCCTCGGGCTCGGGAAAGTCAACACTCATGCACGTCCTCGCCGGACTCGACCGTCCCACCTCGGGCACGGTCCACCTCGGCGATCAGGAGATCACGAAGCTGCGCGACGACGACCTCACCGCCCTGCGCCGCCGCCGGATCGGATTCGTCTTCCAAGCGTTCAATCTCGTGCCCACGCTTAACGTCAAGGAGAACATCCGGCTGCCCTTCGAACTCGACGATCGCCGGCCCAATGCCGACGAACGCGCCTGGATCACCACGGTCGTCCACCGCCTGGGACTGGAAGACCGCCTCAAACACCGACCCAACGAGCTCTCCGGCGGTCAACAGCAGCGCACCGCCATCGCCCGGGCACTCGCAACACGCCCCGACATCCTCTTCGCCGACGAGCCGACCGGCAACCTCGACGCGAAGTCCGGCCGGGAAGTCATGGCGATCATGGTCGAGGCCGTCCGTGAGTTCGGCCAATCGATCGTGCTCGTCACCCACGACCCGATCGTCGCCGCCCACGCCGACCGTGTCATCTTCATCGCCGACGGCACCCCGGTGACGGAACTGAACGACACCATCACCGCCGAAGCGATCGCCTCGACCATGCTCGACATCGACGAACGCGCCGAATCCGCAGTGAGCCGATGAACCCGCTGCGCGAAATCCGAACCAACCCGCGGCAGTTCTTCCCCAGCGTCCTCGTCGTCTTCATCGCCGCCCTCTTCGGCACCGCGATCATGCAGGGCATCGCGATACTGACCGCGTGGCTGTCGTCTGAGAAGATCATCGCCGAGTCCGAGACCGCGCAGAACTTCCTGTCGATGATCGGTGTCACCTTCTTCCTCATCGCTCTCTTCGTCTCCGCGATCGTCATCGCGAACACGTTCTCGATCATCATCGCCGGTCGCAGCCGCCAGCTGGCTCTGCTGCGCCTCATCGGGGCGTCGTCGAAACGGCTGCGCAGGGCCGCCTCGTTGGAAGGCCTGATCATCTCCGTCCCCGCCGCGGTGCTCGCCTTCGCCGCGTCGACCGGGCTGGCGCGAGCGGCTCAGAATTTCCTCGGCAACGCCATCACCGAGGAGGTCGCTCTCGTCACCCCGACCATGGCCGTTCCCGCGCTCGCCACGATCATCGTGACCTGGCTGTCGGCGTACTTGGGCGCGCGCCGCATCACGGGGATCTCTCCGATCGAGGCGACCTCGCAGGCGGTCGAAAGCCGCCCCGAGGATGTCCGTGCCTCACTCGGGGGACTCACGGCCTCGCTGATTCTGCTGTCCATGGGCCTGACGTTCCTCGTCAATTCCGTGATCGGAGCCGCCGACCATCGAATCAGCCTGATGAGCGTGGTGCTCACTGCGTTTGGCTCGAGTCTGACCTTCCTCGGCGTCATCATCGGCCATCCGTGGATCCTGCCGCCCCTGCAGGCGGCGATCGGCTGGCTGTGCGGACGCACTGCTGTGTCCCGGTTGGCCGCCTCGACGATCGCCCGCCATCCCACCCGGAACGCGCGCACGGTCATCGGCCTCGTCATCGGCATCACGCTCATCGTCATGTTCGCCACCGCCATGACGACCTTCCGCGATCAGCTGCTGCGGTATGCGCGCTCCCTCGGTGAAGAGGGGTGGGGCGGTCTCGAGGACGCGCTGGCCACCGTCATCGACAAGTCGATGCTGTTCGCGCTGGCCCTCATCCTCTTCTCCGTGATCATTGCCGTCATCGGCGTCGCGAACACCCTCATGCTCTCCGTGCGCCAGCGCACTCAGGAGATCGGGCTGCTCATGGCGCTCGGCCAGACCCCGAAGCGCGTGCGTCGGATGATCACGGCCGAGGGCCTGCAGCTGAGCCTGACCGCCTGCGCGGTCGCTGTTCCGCTGGGCATCGGCTTCGGCTGGGTCGGCGCGCTGACCCTGCTCTCGCCCCTGCTCGGCCTCTTCGCGCCGAGTGTGCCCTGGGTGGTCGTCATCGCAGTCGTGGCCGGCACCCTCATCGCCGTGTTCGTCGCCAGCCGCGAACCCGCCCGCGCGGCCACCTCGATCAGTCCCGTCGAGGCGCTCGAAGCCGTGTGAAGTGCGGGCCGGTGATGCTGACGGCCCAGTTTGAGTTGAGAAGCCCACGTTAGAAACTGGGCTATTCGACTCCAACTGGGCCGCAGCGAGTCCGTTCCAACTTTAGGTACAGGTTTCTCTGGAATGCACAGCGAAGTAAGTGAGCATTTCAGAGATAACAGTGACCTGATCGTCCTCTGGCGTGCAGCTGAGTGGGGTGGTCGCAGGGTGCGTCGAATTTGGACGCCAGCATGTGTCTGGCTAGGGCATGTGGGGGAGTGCGGCAGGGCTCGGAAGACCTGTGTCCTCAGCCGCGCGTACGCGGAGGCGCAGGAAGCCTCGCCGGTACGCGAGGACGCACCGGAACTCAGCCGCGGCGGTGAGCGGAGACGCACCGGCGGCGGTCGACGCGCATGACCCGGCCGCGGTTGCGCAGGCGACGCTGAACGCAGTCCGGCGGTCCGTCGAAATCCGGTCGCGGAGTGCGAGAGACGACAGCAGGTTTGTGCTCGAGGGCGAATGGATCGGTCTCCCATTCCGGGGCGCGTCGCGCACCGAACTCAGAAGTTTCGATGAACGACCGGAACTCTGCGACCAGGCGCTCCTGCATGTCGTAGAGGCTCTCATCGTTGCCGGGGTAGTCGAGGAGGACTTCAATGGCCTCCCCGGCGACGACGATCCGCGCGAAGAGCCGACGCTCGTCTTCGGTATCGCGGAGCATCGCGATGCTGTCCCACTCGTGATCGGCGAACATCGCGAGAACGATCGGAGTGACGACCTTCTCGCAGAGGACATCCTGCGTGAGTTCGATGCGGTCCATGTGTCCCACCATATGTGCTCAGTCGTCGGGAGCTCGAAGGTGTCTCGGAGTTTTGCGGAAACCGCGGCCGATCTGCGGTATGCGGCAGACTTCGTGCGGTTCCGTGCCACTGCATTCGCGACCGCGATGACGATTCCGGATCCTGCCTCCGGAATTGCGGGATCGGCTGCACGGCTGCGGGAGCCTGCCGCATAGACTTGGCCCCATGCCCCGCAGTCCGCTCCCGCCCCGAGAAGGAATCTCGGCGACCGCGCTGCGCGCCCCCGGCGGCAAGGCCACCCATGCGAAGAATCACCTGCCCGTTCCCGACTCGATCGGGGCCTGGCTCGAATCCGAATTCCCCGAGGCGTCCCCCGACTCCCGACGCGCGCTGATGACAGACGGGGACATGCGCGACGAGGCTGGGCTCCCGGTGGCCTGGGACGACCCGGTCATTCCCGGTGGGTTCTGCTTCTTCCACCGACCGGTCCCGCCGGAAGAGCGAATCCCGTTCGAGGTCGGGATCGTCTTCGAGGACGATGACCTCCTCGTCGTCGACAAACCTCATTTCCTCGCCAGCACCCCGAACGGACGGTTCGTCCGCGAATGCGTCGTCACGCGTCTGCGCGTCGACCTCGGCCAGCCCGACCTCGTCGCCATCCACCGCCTCGACCGGATCACCGCCGGACTGCTGGTCCTGTCGAAACGGCCCGAGACACGCGGCCGTTACCAGCGCCTGTTCCAAGACCGACGAGTCAGCAAAACCTACCGCGCCCTGGCGCCGGCCCCGCCGCCGGAGCTCGAATTCCCACTCGTCCGCGAATCGCGCCTGGTCAAACCCGTCGGCGGACGCCAGGTGCACGAAGTCGCAGGGGAGCCGAACGCGGTCAGTCGGATCCGACTGCTTCGAACCATCACCACCAGGACCAGTGTCTCGGGTGCCGCGTGGCCGCCTCAGCGTGAGGGATCCGACCACGAACAGCGAGACAGGTGGGAAGGCGAGAGAGGAGCGCCGCCTCGGCGAGAGGATGCCGACGTCGATCCTCGTGATCGAACAAGGTGCGAGGACGAAGCGCCGCCTCGGCGAGGGGTTGCCGAGTACGAGCTGAGCCCGGTCACGGGCAAGACGCACCAGCTGCGGGTGCACATGAACGCGCTCGGGCTGCCCATCCTCGGTGATCCGGTCTATCCGGTCGACCTCGCCCCGGACCCCTACGACTTCTCATCACCGCTGCAGCTGTTGGCCGCGAAGATCGAATTCGATGACCCGCTGACGGGGCTGAGCCGACGATTCGAAAGCGCACTCGAACTCGATCCCGCCGCAGTCAGCTCCGATTCAGTCGAAACCCGGTAGCCTGGTGTTATGAGTCCACACGCCCCCGGATGCACATCAGAGGCCATCGTCGCCCTTGTCCGCACCCGCATCACCGACGGTGAATACCCGGCAGGAAGCCCGGTCCGCGATGGTGCCTTGGCCAAGGAATTCAACGTTTCGCGCAACACCGCCCGCGAATCGCTGAGCCTGCTGCGCCACGCCGGGCTGCTCACTCAAGAGCCCAACCGGGGCTTCTTCGTCTCCACCTTCGGCATCGACGAACTCAAGGACCTCTACCGCGCCCGCCGAGTCTTCGAGATCCGCGCCGTCCAGGAATCTCAGGACGCCACCGACGAGGCGATGGCCGCCGTCGAAGCTTCCGTGGTCCGGGCCGAAACCGCGCCGAAGAACGAAACCTGGGCCGATGCTCAGGAGCACTCGGCATCGTTCCACCGTGCGATCGTCGGGCTGCTGGGCTCACCGCTGCTCGACGAGTTCTACCTCAACCTCATGGCCAGGCTGTCGACGACGTTCTCGCGCTCGCCCGAACCCGGTAAATACCACTCGCACTGGGCGAATCCGCATCGGGACATCCTCGAGAAGATGAAATCCGGGGATCGGCAGGGGGCCGAAGGACTGCTGCGCATCCACCTCGACGACTCCGAAGCCTCGACCCTCGACCTCGCACGGTCAGTGGGGGAGGGGCGGTAGGGTTTCCCGCACGAATCCGACAGCTTTTCCTGTGTAGCCAGTCTCACAGTGCCCGGTGCTTGAACCCATAGCGGTCGACTCTCTCGCTCCGATAGCATTGAGCCACCGTATCTTCGCGTCGAAAGGCTGTTTTCATGGGAAACCCTGAGCAGGAATCACAGGCCGCAAACGATCCGTTCTCGCTGACGGGACTCACGTATGACGATGTCCTCCTCCTGCCAGGCGACACCGATGTCATCCCTTCCGAAGCCTCCACCGCCTCCCGGCTGACCAAGGAGATCGAGCTCAACATCCCGCTCGTCTCCGCGGCGATGGACACCGTGACCGAATCTCGGATGGCGATCGCCATGGCCCGCATCGGCGGTCTGGGCATCATCCACCGCAACCTCTCCGCCGAGGATCAGGCGAACCAGGTCGACTACGTCAAGCGCTCCGAATCGGGCATGATCAACGACCCGCTGACCATCACCCCGGACAAGACGCTGGAAGAGCTCGACGAGATCTGCGGCAAGTACCGCATCTCCGGACTGCCCGTCGTCGATGAGAACAATGTGCTCGTCGGCATCGTGACCAACCGCGACCTGCGCTTCGTCACCCGCAGCGAATTCCCCACACGCACCGTCGCCGAGACGATGACGAAGATGCCGCTGGTCACCGCGCCCGTCGGCGTGGCCGCCGAGAAGGCCTTCGAGCTGCTCGCCGAGCACAAGGTCGAGAAGCTGCCTCTCGTCGATGACAACAACGTCATCCAAGGCCTCATCACCGTCAAGGACTTCGTCAAGACCGAGGAATACCCGCTGGCCACCAAGGACGACGAAGGTCGCCTGCGCGTCGGTGCCGCCGTCGGGTTCTACGGCGATGCTTACGAGCGTGCCGGAATGCTCGCCGAGGCGGGCGCCGACGTCCTCGTCGTCGACACCGCGAACGGCCACGCTCGCGGAGTCACCGACATGATCAAGAAGATCAAGTCCGACCCGGCGTTCTCCGCCGTGCAGATCATCGGCGGAAACGTCGCTACGAAGGAAGGCGCGCAGGCGCTCGTCGAGGCCGGAGTCGACGCCGTCAAGGTCGGCGTGGGACCCGGATCGATCTGCACTACCCGCGTCGTCGCCGGGGTCGGCGTCCCGCAGGTTACCGCCGTCCACCTCGCTGCACAGGCCGCTCAGGCTGCCGGAGTTCCTGTCATCGCCGATGGCGGTCTCCAGTACTCCGGTGACATCGGCAAGGCTCTGGTCGCCGGTGCCGACACCGTCATGCTCGGCTCCCTGCTGGCCGGGTGCAACGAGTCGCCGGGTGAACTCATCTTCGTCAACGGCAAGCAGTACAAGGCCTACCGCGGCATGGGTTCGCTGGGCGCGATGGCTCCCCGCAAGGGCAAGTCGTATTCGAAGGACCGCTACTTCCAAGCCGATATCGCCACCGACACCGACCTCATCCCCGAGGGCATCGAAGGCCGAGTCGCCTACCGCGGTCACCTCAAGCAGGTCGCCCACCAGCTCACCGGAGGCCTGCGCCAGACGATGTTCTACGTCGGCGCACGCACTGTCGGCGAGCTCAAGGCCAAGGGCAAGTTCGTCCGCCTGACCACGGCAGGGCTGAAGGAAAGCCACCCGCACGACATCCAGATGACCGTCGAGGCCCCGAACTACGTCGTGAAGTGACGTAGGCGGGCACCTCTGACGGAGTTGCCTCTGGTCAGTGAGAAGCCGCAGTGTCCGCGTTTGCGCGGAGGCTGCGGCTTCTCTGCGTGTGGGGTCGGCTGAGGGCGTGGGGAGAATTCCTGGCTGTTCAACGGGAAGCTGTGGCTCTGCAGCGCCCGAGCTGATTGTTGGGTCGATCCACGGTGTTCTGCGGTCTGAAACCACCGTGGATCGACCCAACAATCCGCGGTCACCCGGGCGCCCCGAATGTCTCACGATGCTGGATGACACACCCCGATGTGACGAATGCCACTCGCCCATTTTCCGGCCGATGCACCCGTAGTGCGAACGGCCGCCTTGCCGTGTGAACGCTGGGAAGCGGCGGCATCGTCCTTGGTGAGGGGTCTACTTCCGTAGTCATCGAATCCGGCCAGAGGCTCTTCGGAAACGCATTAACTTAGGGTAGGTTTCCCTAATGCGAGCCGCGCTTCGCGGTGCGCATCATCGAAGGAGGAAACCTCACAGTGACGACTTCTCTGCTCTATGACACCGAAGCGACACCCACCTCAGCACCCCTTCAGACCCCCGAAATTCCCCACCCGGACGCCGCTGGCACCTACAGCGATCGTGGCGCCCACACTGATGCCCTCCTCGGCGCCCACAGCGCAGACGAGTACACATCGCTCATGCACGACGTCGTCGACGCACTCGGCGAACGCTTCCGCACAACTGAGCGGGCCGCCTCGGCGAAGGATCGCTCCGGACTCCAGGCCGCCGTCGACGCCGTGGATCTCGACACCGCAGGCGTCGGCAACGCCGAAGCCCTGCGCGAGGTCGACGCCCTCTACGCCGACAATGCCGTGTGGTTCCACCACCCCAGCTACGTCGCCCACCTCAACTGCCCCGTCGCCGTGCCCGCCGTCGCCGCCGAGGCGATGCTCGCCGCCATCAACACTTCGGTCGACACCTACGACCAATCCGAGGTCGCCACCCTCATGGAGCGCCGCCTCATCGACTGGACCTGCGGTCACCTCGGCTTCGTCGGCGGCGACGGAATCTTCACCTCCGGAGGCACCCAATCGAATCTCCAGGCGCTGTTCCTCGCCCGCGAAAACGTGCTCGCCGAGGCGGCGGCACGCGCTGAGGCCGATGACGCCGAATCCCGCCGAGGCGGCCCTGACCTGGGCGCGCCCAAGCGCCGCGACCTGCTGTCCCGGCTGCGCATCCTCGCCACCGACCAAGCCCACTTCTCAGTGTCCCGCGCGGCATTCCTCCTCGGCCTCGACGCCGAGGCGGTCGTGACCGTCCCGACCGACCAGTCCGGCCGCATGGAAGCCGAAGCGCTCAATGCCAGCCTGCTCGCGATCGAGGCGAACGACCAGATCCCCATGGCCGTCGTCGCCACCGCCGGAACCACCGACCTCGGCGTCATCGACCCGCTCGAGACCATCGCCGAGGTCTGCGCAGCAGCGAACGTGTGGCTGCACGTCGACGCCGCATACGGCGGCGGACTGCTATGGGCCCCGGCTCGCGCCCACCTGCTCGACGGGATCTCGAAGGCCACCTCGGTGACCATCGACTTCCATAAGACGTTCTTCCAGCCGGTGTCCTCCTCGGCCCTGCTCATCAGGGACGCAAGCCTGTTCGCACCGACGATCCACCACCACGACTACCTCAACCCCGAAGCCGAAGCGCACAAAGCCGACGCCGAACCGAACCAGGTCGACAAGTCCCTGCAGACCACCCGCCGCTTCGACGCGCTCAAGCTCTGGACGACGCTGCGCGCCCGCGGGGCACGCGAGATCGGATCGATGCTCGACACCGTCTGCGACCTCGCGACCGACGTCCGGGAGCTGCTCGAGGCCCAGGCGGACTTCGAGGTGCTCGGCGCCTCGGACCTGTCCTCAGTGCTCTTCCGCTTCACCCCGGCGACCGCGGACCAGGCCACCTGCGACGAACTCGTCCCGCTCATCCGTCGAGTCCTCTTCCGCTCCGGCCGCGCCGCCATCGCCCGCACCGTCATCGACGGAACGCCGTGGCTCAAACTCACCCTGCTCAACCCCGACACCAGCATCGATGACGTCACCGCCGTGCTCGACCTCGTCCGCGCGACAGGGCACGGCATCCTCGCCGGCAGGGATCTCGAGGACGCCGCAACCGAAGGAGGCGCAGCATGAGCGCAGATTCCACGCCCATCCATGACATCCTCGGCGTCGGCATCGGTCCCTTCGGACTCGGCCTGGCCGCACTGTCGGAACCGCTCGACGACGTCGACGCGATCTTCGTCGACCAGCGCCCCGAATTCCGCTGGCACCCGGGCATGATGATCGAAGGCTCGACCATCCAGGTGCCGTTCCTGGCCGACCTCGTCACCATGGCCGACCCCACCTCGCCGTACTCATTCCTCAACTTCCTCAAGGAGCGCAAGCGGCTCTACCCGTTCTACATCCGCGAATCGTTCTACCCCCTGCGCGCCGAATTCGACGAATACTGCCGCTGGGTTTCCGCCCAGTTGGATTCGCTGCGGTGGAACCGTCGCGTCGTGTCCGTGACCAGGGAGGACGGTGTGTTCACCGCCCTCGCCGAGGTGGCCGACGACTCCGGTTCGATTGTGGGCACCGAGACCTACCGCGCTCGGCATCTCGTGCTCGGGGTGGGAACAAAGCCCGTACTGCCGCCTGCGCTGCAGGGACTCGGGGGAGGCGACGGTACTGAAGCAGCCGGCCCGCTCATCCACACCGCCGACTATCTCGAGAACCGGGAAGCGCTGCTCGACTCCGGAGCGATCACGATCATCGGCAGCGGCCAGTCCGCCGCCGAGATCTACCGTGACCTCATCGACGACGCAGAAGACCGCGGAGTGCGCCTGGACTGGGTGACCCGGTCGCCGCGGTTCTTCCCGATGGAGTACACGAAGCTCACCCTTGAGATGACCTCCCCGGAATACACCGACCACTTCCGAGCTCTGCCCGACGAACTGCGCGAACGCGTCGGCCGGGAACAGCGCACGCTGTACAAGGGCATCTCCGCCGACCTCGTCGACGACATCCACGACACTCTCTACCGACTCAGCCGCGGCGGGCGGCAGCTGCTGACGAACCTCGTCTCCGAAGCCGAACTCGAAACCGCCGAGATCGATCCGATCAGCGGCGAATACCTGCTCGGCTTCCGCAACACGGCACTGGACAAGACGTTCACTCGGCGATCCGGATCCGTGGTCGCCGCCACCGGATACAAATCGCAGGTCCCCGACTTCCTCAGCCCCCTCGGCGACGACATCCGACTGGACTCCCGGGGCCGCCTCGACGTCAGCCGCCACTACACGATCAACGACGAAGGCACGATCCATGTCGTCGGCGGCGAAGAGCACACCCACGGCGTGACCGCACCTGACCTCGGCTTCGGCCCGTGGCGGGCCTCGGTGGTGCTGGCCGCAGTGACCGGCCGGGAACCCTATCCGATCGAACGGACCATCGCCTTCCAGACCTTCGGGATTCCGGCCGACGAATCCGATGCCGTCCCCGATGCCGCCTTCGCACTCGACGACTCCAAGGAGATGTCACACGCATGACCACCGAACTCATCACCAGCCTCACCATCACCGAGGCGGACGAAACCGACCCGACCGATTCTGCGGTTGATGCGAACGCCACCTGTACGCGCACGGACCGCAGTTCGGACGTGAAGCTCACGGCCGCCTCGGCGACAGTGACCATCCGTCCGCTCGACGTCGACCGGGACACCGCCCGGATCCACGAATGGCTGACCCACCCGCGCGCTCACTACTGGATGATGACCGACCTCGACGAGAACGAGGTCCGGACCTACTTGGATTGCATTCGCGACTCAGCGGATGACGCCGGTTGGGTCGGCTCCGTCGACGGCATCGACTGCTTCTACGTCGAGACCTACACTCCGGACAGCCTCATCCCGCAGAACGTCGTGGCGACCGGGTCCGCGGACATCGGGATGCACCTGCTCGTCGCACCGCCGGCAGGACCGGCCGTGCACGGCCTCACCGACCGCATCATGGCGGAGGTCATCGACTTCTGCCTCAGGCCGGTTGGCCAGGGAGGACGCGGAGCTGAACGCGTCGTCGTCGAACCCGATGCCAGGAACGACGCGATCATCGAGAAGAACCGAGCGGCCGGTTTCACCCCCATCACCGAGGCGACCATCATGATGGGCGAGATCGAGAAACTGGCGCTCGTCAGTGTGTGCGCCCGCGCGGATTTCGAGGCCAGCGCGCTGGCTCCGTTCGTCACCGCTGCACGGACGTCGCACGTCGGCGAGAGCGGGGAACCGGTCGGTGCCCAGCGGTCCACTGAATCGCATACAGGGTGGAAGGCCGCAACCCCACCGGCACCGTACGCCCACCTCAACGGGGATGCGTTCGCCGTCGTGCAGCGCCACCTCGTCGCCAAGGCCCTGTCCGAATTCGCCCACGAACGACTCATCGCACCGGTGAACGTGGGCGAAGGCGAGCGAGCCGCCGCGAACGGCAGTGCTGATGTGAATGGGGGAGCCGCCTCGGCGAATGGCGAAGGTCAGACCTGGGAAGTGAGCATCTCCGGCGCCAGTCGGTACACATTCACCGCGCGTGTGCTGCCGCTCGAACACTGGGTGATCGACGAAGCGAGCATCACCCGGTGGCGCGACGGTACCGAGGTTCCGCTCGACGCGCAGGAACTCGTCGTCGAACTCCACGACGAACTCTTCATCCCCGAGGACCTCATCTCCACCTACCTCGAGGAGCTCGCCTCGACCCTGGCCGGGGCCGCGTTCAAACTCGAGGACGCTCGGGCCGGGCGCAGACCCAATGCACGTGCACTCGTCGATGCGGATTTCCAGACCACCGAGGCGGCCATGACCGAGGGCCACCCAGGATTCCTTGCGAACAACGGTCGCATCGGCTTCGGCCTCAGCGACTTCCGCAAGTGGGCACCGGAGAACGGTGAGCGGAACCGCATCGAATGGGTGGCAGTGAGGCGCGAACTCAGCCATCTGTCCTTGGGAGTCGGACTCGATGAGGAGGACCACCTCGGTGATGCTCTCAGCGAAGCCGAACGGGATCTCTTCGGGTCCCGGATCCGGGCGGCGGGACAGGATCCTGCGGACTTCCACCTCATGCCGATTCATCCCTGGCAGGCCGACCACCGCCTGGCGATCACCTTCGCTGCGGACATCGCCCGCGGGGATCTTCTGCCGTTAGGTGTTGGCCTCGATAAGCACCAGGCGCAGCAGTCCCTGCGGACGTTCTTCAACCACTCGCGGACCGGCGCGCCCTACGTCAAGGTCGCGCTCGCCGTGCAGAACATGGGATTCCTGCGCGGGCTGTCGCCGAAGTACATGCGCGACACTCCGGCCATCAACGACTGGGTTGCTGGCTTGGTGGGATCCGACCCCACCTTCGCCAAGGCGGGATTCCGAGTGCTGAGGGAGCGTGCCGCGCTCGGCTACACGGGGGACGTCTACCATCGGACGAAGGAGACGAACCCGCACCGGAAGATGCTGGCTGCACTGTGGCGGGAGAACCCTGTCGAGCAGATCGAACCAGGTCAGAAGCTCATCACGATGGCCGCCCTGTTGCATCGGGATCACCAGGGGGTGTCGCTGGCCGGCGAGCTCATCAGCGCATCGGGTCTGAGCGCCGTGGCATGGCTGCGCAGCTACCTGCGGGCCTACCTGAAACCACTCGTGCACGCGCTGCTCGCCCACGATCTCGTGTTCATGCCGCACGGAGAGAACCTCATCCTCGTCCTCGACGAGCATGTGGTCACCGGGGCATTCATGAAGGACATCGGTGAGGAGGTCGCCGTGCTCGGCAACCGCGAACTGCCCGCCGACGTCGAACGCATTCGCGCCGTGGTGTCGGGAGAGGAGAAGGCCCTGTCGGTGTTCACCGATATGTTCGACGGGGTCCTGCGGCACCTGTCCGGCATCCTCGACGCCGATGGACTGCTGCCGGCCGAAAGGTTCTGGGCGATCGTCGCCGAGACCCTCGACGACTACGAAGCGGAGCACCCGGATGCGGCGCACGGTGTCAGTGGCGACGTCGATCTGCGTGCCGACCACTTCGCCCATTCGTGCCTCAACCGGCTGCAGCTGAAGAACACGAAGCAGATGGTCGACATCGGCAATCAAGCCGAATCACTGCTCTACGCGGGCACCATGCCCAACCCGGTGGCGCGCTGAGCCATAGGGGGCCACGCCGACCGCTCACCTCAGCGGCGACTGCTCGCCGCATACGGCATAACGTGATACAGCGACGGTAACTCGAGCGCTCATTGAAGGAGGACTGAGCCAGTGCGTGCGCTCGCCGCGGCGCTGTGCTGTCGGTGAATCGACGCAGCGGAACACGCCACTCGCCGAGGCGGGACTCCGGAAAGGGGTCCCGCCTCGGCGATGCGTATTGAGACCTGATCGTTGCAGTTCGCATCTCTGGAAACAGGGAGAACGCGCTTAGAGTAACCAGAGGAACAGCCCGATTCTGACGGTCAACTGCGGAGTCGGTCAGTCCATTTAGACAGTCCTTTAGTACGGTACTTCGTGCGCATTCAAGAAGGTGACGATGATGCTCAGACTGAGTGCGGCCCTCGCCTCGTGCGGTGCCGTCTATCCTGCCTATGTTCTGTTCGACAGCTCCGATTTCGAGGCCGGAACCGTCCGACCATACGATTCGATGTGCGCGGCTTTCGTGCTGATCGCCAGCACGCTCATCATCGCGGCACTGCCCCGAACTCAGACAGCAAACATTGCTGTGAAGACATTCGGCGGCCTTGCCCTCATCGTTGGACTGGCGACAGCTGTGGCGTCCTGGTCGGTTCCGAGCTCCGGGGCCGAGGAGTACCTTGGGATCATCACTGTGATGTTCGGACTTCCGCTGCTGGGACTGCTGTCGACGGCCTCCGTCCTGGTTGCTTTGGGGATGATCATCGCTAAACTCATCGCATCAAGAACTGTTGCTGCAGAGCCGACCGGAGACCACTGATATGACTCCCGAGCAGACTTCACTCATCGAACGAATTCGTGCACTCATTGCCGAAGAGACCGCTGTCCGAGAGGTCTCGATGTTCGGGGGCCGCGCGGTCATGGTCAACGAGAAGATGATCGTCAGCGCAGGTAAGACTGGTGATCTGCTCGCGCACGTCGACGCTGACCGTCACGATGAGCTCCTCAAACGACACGAAGCTGCCCAAGCCGAAATGGGAACCGGTCGAGACAATGGGAGCGGGGTGGATCAACGTGAGCGCAGATGCCGTCTGTGACGACGAGCAGTTGGCATTCTGGGTTGAGACTGCTTTGGACTTCAATCGCACGATCACAGGCTGATACAACTGCGGAACACAGACAGGCGCGACTGAGTCCGCCGCGCGAGCGGTTAGTATCATTCCAACGGTTGACCGCGCGTCGATGCGCAGAGTCACGAACCGGTTCTCAGACTCAAAGGTGTGCGCATGGCGAAGCAGAACGATCGGCCGACCCTGGCCACGGTCGCTGCGCGTGCCGGCGTCAGCATCAAAACCGCCTCCCGCGTCCTCAACGGCGAAAAGCACGTTGCGGCGTCGACGGCGGGGAAGGTCGAAGCTGCCGCCGAAGAACTCGGATTCCGACTCAACTCCACGGCTCGACGTTTGCGTGCCGGAGGCCGCTCACCCTACATCGGCGTCGTCCTCTCCGACGCAGGGGATGCCTTCCAAGCCCGCGCTTTCGCCGCAGTGGAAGCCGAGCTCGCCGCCCTCGACCTGCGCCCAGTGGTGACCGTGGTCGGAGACGACCCGGACCGGGAGGAAGCCTTCCTCGACGAATGCCTCGCCAACGACCTGACCGGGATCATCGTCATCCGCGCTCACCCCGAGGCGGCCGAGACCTACGCGCGAGCCGCCTCGGCGCCAGGCACCCGAATCGTCTCCCTCGACCCAGCTGTCGTGGGCCCTGGAATCAGCATCGTCGCAGGTGACGATCGTGAGGCGGGACGCCTCGCCGCCGAACAGCTGCTCGCTCACGGGCACATGGCACTCGGCGTCATCGGCGATCATTCGCCCAGCCTCATCACCACCCGCCGACTGCAGGGAATCCAGGACGCCATCGCCGGCCGCCGCGGCGTCGGCTGGCGCGCCTATATGCGCGAAGACGCTCACGACGAAGCCAGCGCGAAGAACGTCGTCGCCGCCTGGCTCGGATCCCGCAGCGCGCCCGGAGCCCTCATCGCCCTGTCGGCCACAGTGACCCAAGGTGCCATCGACGCCTGCCGCCGCCTCGGCCAATGGCCGGCCCTGGTCGGCATCGACGATTTCCCCACGGCTGAGCTCCTCGATGTCACCGTCGTCGATCGCAACGTCGAATCCCTCGCCGCCGAGGCGGTCCGACGACTCCGTGCCAGCGCGGATTCCAGCGTCTCCGGGGACCGACCCAGCATTTCCGGGGACGGTGGGGGCCGCCTCGGCGAGGGGACACATCCTGGAGAGAACGTGACTGCAAGGGACAGCAATAACGGTGGCAAGGGGCCGGATTTCGACAATGCAGTGTGCGTCATCGCTCGTGGCAGCGGCGAAGAGCCTCCCGACACCCGCTGAAAACTTTTGCCGAAACAGTTGACAGCAGGCGGCGTTCAGCGAATCATATTCAACAGCCTGACAACGTTGTCAGAAAGATTGAAAGGTTCACAATGAGGCACAACCTTAAGTCCCACAAGAAGCTGGCGCTCCTCGGTGCCTCGGTCGCTATCGGTGCTCTTGCGCTCAGTGGCTGCGGTAATCAGAAGGGCCAGGGAAACGACGAGGCCGATAGCGGATCCGGCAGTGACGGGGACGTCACGATCGCGCTGCTGCTGCCCGAGTCGAAGACCACCCGGTACGAGTCGCTCGATAAGCCGAACTTCGAGAAATACCTCAAGGAAGCCAACCCTGACGCGAAGGTCGAATACCGCAACGCCAATCAGGACGCGACTCAGCAGCAGCAACAGGTCGAGGCAGCCGTGACCGAGGGCGTCGACGCCATCGTCCTCGACCCCGTCGACGCTTCCGCGGTCTCCTCCGGGCTGTCGAAGGCCGAAGCGAAGAAGATCCCGGTCATCGCCTACGACCGCTTCTTCGAAGGTGCGGACTACTACACCTCGTTCGACAACAAGAAGATCGGCAACCTGCAGGGCCAGGCCGTCCTCGACGGACTCAAGGACGCCGGAGTCGACCCGAAGTCCGGACCGGTCTGGATGGTCAACGGCGACCCGAAGGACCCGAACGCCGCGGACTTCAAGGCCGGTGCCGAAGAGACCCTCAAGGGCGCGGGCGTCGACATCGCCGCCAGCCATGACACCCTCGATTGGAATCCCGACGACGCCCGCCAGTGGGTCGAAGGTCAGCTGCAGGGTGCGGATGAGAAGCCGATCGCGATCTACTCGGCCAACGACGGCACCGCCGGCGGCGTGATCGCCGCGACGAAGAAGGCCAAGGTCGAACCCGTCGTGACCGGTCAGGACGCCGAGGTGGACGGACTGCAGAACATCCTCAAGGGTGACCAGTACGCCACGATCTATAAGTCGATTCCGCCCCAGGCGGAGTTCGCCGCCAAGGCCGCTGTGGCTCTGGCCGCGGGCGAGGACGTCGATGCGGGAACGACCTACAAGGATACCCCCACGGACTTCGTCGAAGCTAAGGTCGTCACCACGGACAGCATCAAGGACATCGTCGGTGACCAGATCAAGGCCGAGGACATCTGCACCGGCAAGGTGGAGAAGCTCTGTGCCGACGCAGGCGTGAAGTGAACGCGTTCGCGTTCGTGATCTGATGTGACCGACCTCGAGCCGGCGACCATCACCGGTCGCCGGCTGCCGAGGTCATCGACAGCGACAAGTAGGAACAGATGACACCAGAGACACCTGAACCGGCATCCGCAGCGACGCGGTCGCCGGGCAGCGACAGCGAGCCGGTGCTCGAACTGCGCGGAATCAACAAACGGTTCGGCGCCGTCCAAGCGCTGACCGACATCCATCTCAGCGTCGGCCGCGGCGAAGTCGTCGGTCTCGTCGGCGACAACGGCGCCGGCAAGTCGACCCTGATCAAGGTCATCGCGGGAGTCCACGGTGCCGATGAGGGCGAACTCATCATGAACGGCACGGCGCAGAAGTTCTCCTCGCCGAAGGACGCGCAGAAGGCCGGAGTGGCCACCGTGTTCCAGGATCTGGCCCTGTGCGAGAACCTCGACGTCGTGGCCAACCTGTTCCTCGGGCACGAGAAGACCCGCGGCGGCGTGCTCGACGAGGTCTCGATGGAAGCGAAGTCGTGGGAGCTGCTGCGCAGCCTCTCGGCGAAGATCCCGAGCGTGCGCGTGCCGATCGCGGCCCTGTCCGGCGGTCAACGTCAGACGGTCGCCATCGCTCGGTCCCTCCTCGGCGAACCTTCGCTGGTCATGCTCGACGAGCCGACGGCGGCGCTCGGCGTCGCCCAGACGGCCGAGGTGCTCAACCTCATCGAACGGCTCAAGGAACGCGACCTCGGGGTGCTGCTCGTCAGCCACAATATGGCCGATGTGCAGGCGGTGTGCGACCGAGTGCACGTGCTGCGACTGGGCAAGGATGCCGGTGACTTCCCTGGTGACGAGCGCACCGACGTGCTGGTCGCCGCGATCACCGGAGCCAGCGACAACGTCGTGACCAAACGCGCCGCACGGAGGGGTGAGCGCCGATGACCCGCAATTCCTTCATCACCGATGAGCGGATCTCGTCCGAAGGTGTGGTCGGCACCTTCGTCCGCCGGGTCAAAGAGGGGCAGCTGGGGTCGTTCCCGGTCATCCTCGCTCTCATCGTCATCGTCATCGTGTTCCAGTCGGCCGACTCGAACTTCATCTCTCCGGCCAACCTCGTCAACCTCTCCACTCAGGTCGCGTTCCTCGCGATCCTGGCTCTCGGCATCAACCTCATCCTGCTCCTCGGCGAGATCGATCTGTCTCTGGCGCAGTTGGGAGGTCTGGCCGCCTCGCTGCTCGGAGTTCTGGTGGTGAGACAAGGTGTGCCGCCGGCCCTGGCACTGATCATCATGCTGCTGCTCGGCCTGGTCGTCGGCGCGATTCAAGGTTGGTTCTTCGCCGTCGTCGGCATCCCGGCGTTCGTCGTCACCTTGGCCGGTCTGCTCGCGTTCACCGGTCTGACCCTCACGACTCTCGGCACGCAGAAGAACCTGTCGATGTCGGACACCTTCGCCTTCGACTTCGCGAGCTTCTACTTCCCGGCGATCTGGGCCTATATCTTCGGCGCCGTCGCGATCATCGGCTTCGGCGGCGGCATCATCTATTCGAAGCTGCGCCGCCACCGGGAGGGTCTCAGCGCTCCGAGCTGGACCTCTGTGATCGTGCGGATCGTGCTGCTGGCCGCGATCGTGTTCGGGTTCCTCATCCTCGTCAATCAGGACTTCGGTCTGGCGATGCCGTTCTTCCTCATGATCGTCATCGCGATCATCATCGATCTCGTGCTGCGCAAGACCCGCTATGGCCGGTCGATCTACGCCGTCGGCGGCAAGGTCGAAGCCGCCCGGCGCGCTGGCATCCGCGTGACCTGGGTGCGCATCAGCGTGTTCATGGCCGCCGGAGTGCTGGCCGCACTGTTCGGTTTCATCAAGACCGGTGTGACGACGAATGCGGGATCGACGCTGGTGAGCACGCAGGACCTGCTCAATGCGATCGCTGCAGCCGTCATCGGCGGTACCTCGCTGTTCGGCGGTCGCGGAACTGCTTGGGCAGCCGTGCTCGGTGCTCTGGTCGTCGGTGCGATCAACAACGGTCTCTACCTCATCGGCTTCAACTCCGATGCACAGCAGATCATCACGGCACTCGTGCTGCTCACCGCAGTCGTCGTCGATGCGCTCAGCCGCCGCGGTCAGAGGTACGTCGGGCGCGGGTAGCGGGAAGCCCGCCCTCGGAATTCCGCCGAGCGGGTCGCTCAGCTCCGAAATGGCTCCGTACAGATGGCCATCTCGGATTTGAGCAGCCCGCTCGCGAGCTTCTCGAGTGCTTACGTGGAGCACTTGAACACGTCGCGGTTCCAGTAGCTCGTTCTGCGGAGCGTCAGCGACGCTTCATGGATGCGTGCTTGATCCTCTCAAGTTTTGCGAGATCTTCGGGGCTCATGGATCCAATTTGAAGTCGGTCCAGGTAAGGCCTCTCGGCTTTGAATACGTCGAAGTTGTTCAGATCGCCCAGCGAACTCTGCCAGAGACGAAGCTTGGATTCGTATGTGATGCGATGGTGCATGTGGCTGCCGAGGGCCTGAGGTACCCAGTCGTACCTTGATCCGCGTTCGAGTTGGTAGTCGATGGCTCGGCTGACAGATGCTGCTATCCAATCGGCAAACTGAATATTGGAGCTGAGAGCACTGTCGATGTGCATCGGCGGCTCAATGGCAGCATTCATTTCCCTGAATTCTTGGGCACGCGAGAATATGTGTGCGTATATCGACGCTACTCTTGCAGCCCGTTGCTTCTCATTGATCTGGTCCATCAGCGTCAGTAGATTTTCGCCGCAATTGTCCGCGTGACGACAGAGACGATTGACCGACTCTCGCATAGCGCTGCTCATCGGAGAGCCGCACTTGCTTCCTGGTGCCGACCTCCTTCTGTTCGGCATAGAAGAAGACGTGTCCGCTCAGTTCTGCGAGCCTGTTGATCAGTCCGCGAAAGACACGGATCTGCTCACCGTATCTTCGCCAAGCGTCTGGGGTGAAGATATCTGAGCCCTTTCGCTCCCAGCGGCCCGGGTTCTCTACGCCCCGAAGCTCGCTGGCAAAGACACGTCGCTTCTCTGCTGTAAAGATCTGACCGAATCTCCGAGCCGAGCTTTCGGGAATGACGAAGCCTGCATAGCCGAAGACGGGATTGGTGTTGAATCTCGGGTGGTCTTTGGCGACGTACGGGCAGGGTTCACCGATCTCATCGATATAGGCGAGCAGCATGGGCAAACTCTACCCAGCGGCTCTGACACGAGGCCCAACGCAAAAACCCACGTCTGAGACGTGGGCTTGCGACTTGGCGCTCTAGGAGGTGAACTCCTTGCTACCACTTCAATAATCTCACAGCACGGAGGTCCGTGCAATCAGTCTTGTACGGGGACCTATCGGCCAGCATGGCGCACAACGGGGAGTGGCGCTCATTCCCCGACTTGACCTTGTGACTGTGGAAGTCGCCCGTGTCCGGGCGGGCTGATACAGTCGGAGCCAATGACATGGGGTGCCTCATGAGGATCCGTTCGCACCAAGACGCTGCGCACGGAGGACAACGAGGCTGAGAGAACACCCATCGAACCTGATCTGGGCCATACTAGCGAAGGGATCGTCATGGTTGACTTCGACCTGCGTTCTGCGAATGCGCGACTGCGCGCAAGCAACCCACTCATCCAGTGCATCACGAACACCGTTGTGCAGCAGTTCAGCGCCAACGTGCTCCTGGCCATCGGCGCCTCCCCGGCAATGCTCGACCACGAGGCCGATGCCGGACAGTTCGCCGGAATCGCCAGCGGAATTCTCGTCAACTTCGGAACCGCCTCGAACCACCAGCTGCTCGCCGCCGATGCCGCCATCGACGTCGCCAACGCCGCCGGAAAACCCTGGGTCCTCGACCCCGTGAGCGTCGGTGCCGTCGACTTCCGCACCTCCCGCATCCGCCGCGCCGCCGCCGATCACCCGACCGCCATCCGCGGCAATGCCTCCGAGATCGCCGCACTCGCCGGAGTCGGACTCGGCGGTCGCGGAGTCGACTCCACCGACGAAGTCGACGCCGTCCTTCCCGCCGCCGCAAAGCTGGCCCGAGAAACCGGTGCCATCGTCGCCGTCTCCGGACCCACCGATGCCGTCGTCGCCCACATCGACGGCACCGACCACGTCGCCCGCATCTCCGGCGGACATGAGTTCATGCCGCTGGTCATCGGCACCGGCTGCTCACTCGGCGCCGTCACCGTCGCCTACTTGGCCGCCGCCCGCGCCGGACTGGCCGACCCCGACGCCGACGTCTCAGCGGTCAACGCCGCAAACGGGAACGCGAACGGTAGGGCCGCCTCGGCGAGATTCGAAGCTGTTGTCGCCGCCCACGCCCACTTCGCGGTCGCCGGGGAACTCGCCGCCGACGGTGCGAAGGGGCCGGGCAGCTACTCGGTGAACTTCCTCGATGCGCTCCACACCGTCGACGGCGACCGACTCTCACAGGCGAGAATCGGCCTCGACACGCTCACTTCTGCGAATGAAACCGCCAGCAAAGGCGTCCAGGCATGACCGCCGGTTCCGCCCATATCGCTGACAACCCGGCCGACGACAGCGCGACCGTGAACGACCGAGCAGACGCGACCGACCGCTTCGCCGGAATCGACACGCGCCTCTACCTCGTCACCGACTCCGCGCAATGCGAGGCCGCCGGCCGCAGCGTCGCCGAGACCGTGCAGGCCGCCGTCGCCGGGGGAGTGGGCATCGTCCAGGTCCGCGACAAGGACATCGACGATGCAGGCTTCTACTCGCTCACCCGCCAGGTCATCGCCGCCGTCGATGCCGCCACCCGCGACACCGACCGCACGGTCCCCATCGTCCTCAACGACCGCGTCGAAGTGGCCCGCCGTCTCATCGACGAAGGCGAGAACGTGCACATCCACGTCGGCCAAACTGACACCACCGTCGCCGAGGTGCGCGCCGCCCTGGGTGCGGCACCGCTCATCGGTCTCTCTGCCGCGCACAGCGACGAATTCGCCGCCGCCCGCGACTCCGGAGTCGTCGACCTCGTCGGCATCGGACCCGTCTACGACACCTCCACGAAAGCCGACGCCCCCGACGGAATCGGACCGGACCGCCTCGGCGAACTGGTGGCTGAAGCCGGCATCCCCGCGGTCGCGATCGGCGGCATCAACACCGACCGTGCCCCTGACCTGCAGGGGCGTGGACTGATCGGGATCTGCGTGGTCTCGGCGATCTGCATGGCTGACGATCCGAAGTCGGCAGCCGGGGAGCTGCTTTCCGCTTTCGCCGGGAGCGGCCAGTGACGACCCGCCCGCCGATCACCCTGTCGATAGCCGGCACCGATCCCTCCGGCGGTGCTGGAATCCATGCCGACCTCAAGACCTTCACCGCGCGGAAGACCATGGGCACGACCGTCATCACCGCTCTCGTCGCGCAGAATACGCACGGGGTGTCCCGGGTCTATCCGATCGACGTCGATTTCGTCGCCGATCAGTTCGAGTCCGTGCTCGGCGACCTGCCCGTCGATGCGACGAAATCGGGGATGCTCGGCAGCCGTGACCTCGTCGAACTCGTCGTCGCCCGCGCCGCCGAAGGTCGACTCGGCTTCTATACCGTCGATCCGGTGATGATCGCGACCTCCGGCCACCGCCTCCTCGAGACCGATGCCGTCGACGCCGTGCGCACCCACCTGCTGCCCGTCGCCGACCTCATCACCCCCAACCTCCCCGAGGCGGCCCTGCTGATCGGCGATGACGAACCCGAAGCACAGACGACTGAAGCCATGCGTGACCAGGCTCGGCGCCTGCTCGAACGCGGACCCGGAGCGGTCCTGCTCAAGGGCGGACACGGCAGCGAGGACGAGGTCATCGATATCCTCGCCACCGCCGATGGCCAGGTCCGCGAGTTCAGCCACGCCCGTGTGGCGACAATGAACACACACGGGACCGGGTGCACCCTGTCAGCCGCGATCACCGCCGAGGTGGCCGTCCTCGGCCGCGAACGCACAGAGATCGGGTCGGACCTCCTCGGCGAGGCTGTCGGCAATGCCCTCGACTACCTTGCTCGCGCTCTCACTTCGGCTGCTGACTGGCAGCTGAGCCTCAATCCGGAAGGCGCCCACGGACCGGTCGACCACCAGGTCGACATCGTCCGCGGTCGACCCGCCTGACATATCCGTCCCACCTGACCGCCGCCTCACCCGAACCGCCACGTCACACCAGCACAAAGGAGTTCCCATGACCGTCACCTTTACCGCCGGCCCATTGACCACCCAGCTGTGGGACCGCGTCCGCCCCATCATCAAGCAGATCGAAGCTCTGCCGTTCCTCGCCCAGCTCGCTGACGGCAGCCTCGATCCGAAGGCCTTCGTCAACTACATCTCGCAGGACAGCCTGTACCTCAACGGCTACGCCAAGGCCATGTCGTTCCTCGCGGCGAAGACCGTCGACCGTGACGAATCCCGGTTCTGGGCCGGTTCCGCCGCCGAGGCGATCACCGTCGAAGAGGAGATGCACGGAGAGCTGCTCGCCGACGCCCGACTCGCCTCGGCGCTGGAGGAGCTCACCGCGGAAGGCTCTCGTTTCAAGGCCTCCCCGACGACGCTGGGTTATGTATCGTTCCTCGTCGCCACGGCCGCCAGCCGTTCCTACGGCGAGGGCGTCGCCTCAGTCCTGCCCTGCTTCTGGGTGTACGCCCATATGGGCAAGGTGCTTGTCGACCGGGCCGGGCAGATGGCCGACGACCACCCCTACCGCACCTGGGTGCAGACCTACGACTCACCCGACTTCGACGAATCGACCCGCCACGCCGTGCAGATCCTCGAAGAGGAACTCGCGAAGGCTCCGAGCGAGGAAGCCGCCCGCATGCGCGCCGCCTTCGAACAGGCCTGCGTCTTCGAACTCCACTTCTGGGCCTCTGCCCACGCCATGCAGAACTGGGACGTCTCCGTGTTCCTGCCCCAGGAAATCACCGTCTGATTCCAGGGAGCATCGGATCCCCTTCGCCGAGGTGGCCCTGACCTTGAGTCGGTCACCTCGGTGGGGTGAGCCTGCGGTAGAAACGCCACACGGCGAGTCCCGTGGCGGCGAGGAAGATGGCCGTCGGCACGAACGTCAGCCATTCCGGCATCGTCGCCGAACGCGCTGTCTCCGCGATGATGACGAGGATGGCGGCGATGAGCAGCGCGGTGAGTCCCGCGGTGATGCGCAGCAGCTCCATGAGGCAGCCGACGAGGTAGGTCTTCTCGTCGCGCTCGAGCCAATACTCCTTGTGCGGGGCATTGATGAGCGAGACCGGAAGCTTCTCGAGCAGCGGCCGGATCGACATGAGCACGGGCAGGCCGAGGCCTATAGGCAGGAAGATCCACAGAAGTCCCGTTTTCGACGTCCAATCATCGGGCTGACCAACGGAGTCGAAATGGGTGGCGATATTCTCGGGTGCCTGCACCCAGAACCAGACGCAGACCCCGATGAAGACGAGGATCGAGGCGACCGCGAAGATGAGCGTGGCGGTCTCGCCCGGTGGGTTCCGATGCGGTTGCGCAGAGGAAGGCATGTTGTCACCCTAACAACAGCAGAGTGCTACCCGGCCGCGGCGATCGTCCGGCAGGATTGGTCCTACGGAGACGACGGAGGTTCGGCCCCAACGAGGCGACAGAGCCTCAGGCGCGGGAGGCTCCATAAGGGTCATCCGGGTAATGAGTGAGCGGACCGAACGATCCGAGTGCATGCCAACCGCGGCGCAGAGTCGTCCACAGAAGCACGTGGTCAACCTCGATGAGGGGCACTCGGTCATGCTTCGGGCAGGCGTATCGTCCGATGACGAAGACGATCGTCGCAAACATCACTGCGATCATGAACAGAAGCAAAAGATCCATGGCGGCCCCCTCACATCCTGATACGAATGCCTCTCTTTCAGTCTCGCCCCAAAATACAGAGAAAGATAGGGCTATCCCACCTGGTGAGCGTGAAGGTGATCAAAATCAACTCGGGTGTGAGACGCCGTTCACGCAAAGGTTCACGCAAAGGAAGCGGCGAGGCTCTCGGCTGCGCTGCTGACAGCTTGGGCCGCCGCTCGTCCCTGGTCGGGGGTGATCGAGGACGGGAAGGTGAAGCGCACACTCGTCTGCGCGACCTCCGCCGCGATCCCTAAGGCCGTGAGCACATGGGAGGGCTCGTCGGAGCCGACCGCACAGGCCGAACCGCTCGAGGCCGTCACTCCGAGGCGATCGAGCTCGAGCAGCACTGCCTCGCCGGAGGTGTTCGAGAAGCAGAACGACGCGTGATTCGGAGTCCGCGTCGCCCGGCCGTCAGGGCCAGCCGTGTCCGCCGTGCCCGTCAGGAACGCCCAGGGTACGTTGCCGAGCACCGTGGCGATGAACTCATCACGGATGGCTCGGACACGATCGGCGGCCTCATGCCGCTCCGCCTCGGCGATTTCGAGAGCCGTGGCGAACGCGACGGCCAAGGCCACGTTCTCCGTGCCCGAGCGCCGACCCGACTCCTGCCCGCCGCCGTGGATGATCGGTTCGACGGGGACGCGGGCGCGGATCGCGGCCACACCGATGCCCTTTGGCGCTCCGACCTTGTGCCCGGCCAGACTGAGCGCATCGACGCTCAATCCGGACAGCGGCAGCCACCCGGCCGCCTGCACGGCGTCCGTATGGAAGAGAGCACCGGCCTCATGGGCGATTCCCGCCAGGGTCGGAATGTCGGCAATGGTGCCGATCTCATTGTTCGCATAACCCAAGCTCACGAGCACGGTGTCCGGGCGGATCGCTGCCGTGAGGGCTTCGGGGGTCACGGTCCCATCGGAGGTCGGGGCCGCCTCGGTGACGGTGAACCCGTGGACGCGGGTCAGGAACTCCACCGAGGCGAGCACCGCTTCGTGTTCGATGGGGGAGGTGACGATATGTCGCCGAGGCGGCGCCGCGGTCCCGGACCGACCCTGGGTTGGACCCCGACCCTGGGTCTGTTGCCCGAGGGCCATGCCGATGATCGCGAGGTTGTCCGCCTCGGTGCCGCCGCTGGTGAACGTGATGTCCGTGGCCCTCATGCCCAGCACCTTCGCCACCCGAGCACGGGCATCGGCGAGGGCTTCGGCGGGTCCGCGACCGAACTCGTGGTGGCTCGACGGGTTGCCGAACGCCCCGGCCAGATACGGCCAAGCGGCTTCGAGGGCTTCCCTGCGGACGGGAGCCGCGGCCGCGGTGTCGAGGTAGAGGCGCCCGGTCATCTCAGGCCTCGAGGCTCAGGTCGAGACCGAGGTCGATCGCACGGACGCTGTGGGTCAGCGCGCCCGACGAGATGACGTCGACGCCGGTGGCGGCGATCTCCGGGACCGTCGCCAGGGTGACATTGCCGCTGGCTTCGACGACGGCGCGGCCGCCCACGAGTTCGACGCCTTCGCGCAGCTGAGCCGGGGTGAAGTTGTCGAGCATGATGATATCGGCGCCACCGTCGAGCACCGCCGGCACCTGGTCGAGCCGGTCGACTTCGACCTCGATCATCGTCGTATGCGGCAGACGGGCACGGGCGGTGCGGATCGCCTCGGCGACGCTGAGCCCGGCACCGGTGAGGACGGCGAGGTGATTGTCCTTGGCCATGACGGCGTCGGAGAGTCCGAAACGGTGGTTGTGTCCGCCGCCGCAGACCACGGCGTGCTTCTCAAACGCGCGCAGTCCCGGAGTCGTCTTTCGGGTATCGACAATGCGTGCCTGCTCGGCGGCGGCATCGACATAGCCACGGGTCTGGGTGGCGATTCCGCTCATCCGTTGGCAGAAGTTCAACGCGATCCGTTCGGCCTGCAGCACCGCCCGAGCGGGACCGGCGACCGTGGCAAGCACCTGACCTGCAGTGAAAGAGTCTCCATCGGCGGCAGCGAGGTCGACCGTGACGCTCTGGTCGACGAGTGTGAAGGCGCGGGCGAAGACCTCGATTCCGGCGAGCACCCCATCTTCGCGGGCACGCAGATCAGCCCTCGCCGAGGCGGTGGCGGGGATGAAGACCTCGCCGGTGATATCTCCCCAGGGAGCGTCTTCGTCGAGAGCGGCACGCAGTGCGGAATCGATGGTTGAAGCGGTCAGCATGCGGCGGCCTCCTGAAGCAGAGCGGTGGGCGGAGTGGCAGTGGACTGCGCGGTCGCCGACGACGTGAGTGTCGCATCGGTGCGGGTATGCGCGCCGAGGCTGTGCTCCCGGGCCAGCGCATGCCGAGCCATGTGCCAGGCGATGAGGGCGAGATTCGCGGTCTCGAGCGCCTGGACGCTGGTCGCGGTCGGGCCGGAGGTTCGGTGGGCGTTACGGGAACCGTCGTCGTGGGAACCATCACCGAGGCGGTCGAGCAGGGTCCGCAGGCCTGCGGCGGTGCGCTCCACGCCGAGATGAGCCCAGGTCAGGCCCTGCAGCTCGGTTCGTGTCAGTGCCGTCTGGTGGAATGAACGGAGTTGGGGGAGTGGGAGTTCATGGTCTCTGTTGACCGGCAGTGCGTCGATCGCCGCGGCGGCGCGGGCGGCGAAGACCGCGCCCTCGAGCAGAGAATTCGAGGCCAACCGATTGGCTCCGTGCACTCCGGTGCACGCGACCTCGCCGATGGCGAAGAGTCCCTCGACGCTCGTGCGACCGTCGCGATCCGTGGCCACCCCACCCATGAAGTAGTGGGCGGCGGGAGTGACGGGGATGAGGTCCCGGGACAGATCGAGACCATGAGAGGCCAGACCAGCCGTGATGCTCGGGAACTTCGCCCTCACATCCGGGACGGCCCGCGCATCGAGGAAGCACGGGCGTCCGTCCTGAGCCGCCTGGCGGCGGTGCAGGGCGAGTGCGACGACATCACGAGAGGCGAGCTCGGCGCGATCATCGATGTCCGTCATGAACCGGTGGCCGTGCTCGTCGAGGAGGAGAGCGCCGGCCCCGCGGACGGCCTCGGAGATGAGGAAACCAGGACCTGGAAGGACGGTGGGGTGGAACTGGAAGAACTCGAGATCGGAGACAACAGCACCGGCACGAATGGCAGCGGCCAAACCATCTCCGGTCGCAGCCTGCGGGTTCGTCGTGTGCGCGAAGAGCTGCCCGGCACCGCCGGTGGCGAGCACGATCGCATCGGCAGCCAGGGCCTCGACGCGGCCGTCGCGGAGCACGGTGACTCCGGTGGCTGTGGCGACTCCGGTGGCTCGAGTGGGGCGGTGATCGTCGTCGCTGGTGAGGATGTCGACGAGCATCGTGTCCTCGAGCAGGGTGACCCGCCCCGCGGCAACCTCGGTGCGCAGCTTCTGCGCCAGGGCGGTGCTGATCGCCCGACCGGTCGCATCGCCTTCGGAATGGAAGATGCGCGGATAGGAATGCGCCCCTTCCACGCCCCTGGCCCAGGCTCTGGTCGGATCGGTGTCGAAGTCCACCCCCGCCTCGGCGAGGGAGACGATCGCGTTCCCACCGGCGTCGCACAGGGTGCGCACGGCTTCCGGGTCACAGTGTCCGGCGCCGGCCGTGAGCGTATCGGCGATATGGGAGTCAACCGTGTCGTCGGGGCCGATGACACCAGCGATGCCGCCCTGCGCCCACTCGGTGTTCGATTCGCCGAGGCGGCCCTTCGTCACGAGCGTGATCGCGTGACGGCCGGACAGGCGCAGTGCCGCGGTCAGCCCCGCGATCCCGGAGCCTGCGACGATGACGCGGCTCATCAGATCCGCGGCTTCGCGGCGAGCATCCGCTCCAGGGACACGCGGGCCGGTTCGGCCACCTCGGCGTCGACGGAGATCTGGTTGACGACCTGTCCGTCGATGAGCGATTCGAGGACCCAGGCGATGTAGCCGGGGTGGATGCGATACATCGTCGAGCACGGGCAGATGACGGGGTCGAGGCAGAAGATCTCGTGCTGAGGGTGCTCGGCGGCCAGTCGCTGGACGAGGTTGATCTCGGTGCCGATGGCGAACGTGGTCGGTTCGGTCGCCTGTTCGATGGCCTTCGTGATGTACGCGGTCGATCCGGCCTCATCGGCGGCCTCGACGGTCTCACGCGGACATTCGGGGTGAACGATGACGCGCACGTCCGGGTGCTCAGCGCGGGCCTTGTCGATCTGGGCCGGGGTGAAGCGCTTGTGCACGGAGCAGAATCCCTGCCACAGGATGACCCGGGCCTCACGCAGCGTCTGCTCGTCATTGTTGCCCAGCGGCCTGGCGGGGTTCCACAGCGGCATCTCGTCGAGACCGATGCCCATGTTCACCGCGGTGTTGCGGCCCAGGTGCTGATCGGGGAAGAACAGGACCCGCTGCCCGCGTTCGAACGCCCATTCCAGAACCTCCTCGGCGTTCGACGAGGTGCACACGATTCCGCCGTTGTGGCCGCAGAAGCCCTTGATCGCGGCCGAGGAGTTCATGTAGGTGACGGGGATGACCGGGACGCGACCGTCAGCATCGGGTTCGGTGCCGAAGACCTCGGCGAGCTGCTCCCAGCAGTCCTCGACCTGGTCGATGCTGGCCATATCGGCCATCGAACAGCCTGCGGCGAGGTTGGGCAGGATGACCGACTGCTCCGGCCTAGACAGCAGGTCTGCGGTCTCGGCCATGAAGTGGACGCCGCAGAAGACGATGGCTTCGGCCTCCGGGTGGTTCTGGGCGGCCTGGGCGAGCATGAACGAGTCGCCGATGTAGTCGGCGTGTTCGACGACCTCGACCCGCTGGTAGTGGTGGCCGAGCATGACGACACGATCGCTGAGGGTGGCCTTGGCAGCCCGGATGCGGGCATCGAGCTCTTCAGGCGTGGCCTGCTTGTACTCCTCGGGGATATCGCCCTGACGTGGGGCGGCGACCGGAATCGGGTCGGCCATCGAGGAACCGGGACCATAGCCGGGACGTTCGTCGACATCCCACGGGGCATCGAGCAGGTCCGTCGAGCACATTTCGTCGTTCGCGCCCGAGGCAGAGATGTCCTTGAGGGTGAGTTCGATCGAAGCTGTAGTGGTCATCATCGTCCTTCGCTCGGTGGGCGGGACCCGTGCCTGAAGTGCCTCGCACGTGGTCGTAGCTGCCCGAAATATTTTGCGCAGTTGTGCGTTTATTTCTTTGCGCAGATTTGAGCTTAATCCTGCGGGCGGGCAATGTACAACTTCCAGGCAGTCGGTGCGGCGCAGGAAGCGGCCGTGACACTGTCGATGGCTCTGCGCCGGGGGATGCAATAGGCTGTGGTCTGGCTCGCAATCCGAGTCGATGCGCACTGCGGTGGGCGCCCCCGTGAGAGTCACCGAGGCTTCGGACCGAAGCGTCGGCCTCGCCCCGCCCGCGCCGGCACCGACGACATCGCATATCTGAAGGATTCTCATGCCCGAAGCGGCACACTCGAACCAGTTCACGTCCTCCTCCACCGCCGACGCTGCGGGCAACGCTGCTGCCGGTGGCAATGCCCCGGCCGGCCCCGGCGCGACGGCGGGCCCCGGCACGACGGCGGGCGCCGCCTCGGCGGAACAACCGGCCCCGTACGGTGGTCCGGTGTCCGCACCGGCAGCGCCGCCTCGGCGAATCCGGACCCTCGACCTCATCAAGGCCAAGGCCGAGGGCCGGCGGTGGGCGATGCTGACCAGTTACGACCAGTACACGGCGGCCCTGTTCGAACAAGCCGGTGTCGAGGCCCTGCTCATCGGCGATTCTGCGGCGAACAATGTCTATGGCCACGCGACCACCCTGCCGGTCACCGTCGACGAACTCATCCCGCTGGCCCGGGCCGTCGCCTCGGCGACGAGCCGGGCACTCATCGTCGCCGACCTTCCATTCGGCAGCTACGAGGTCTCCGATGAACAGGCCGTGGCCACGGCCGTGCGATTCATGAAGGAAGCCGGAGTCCACGCGGTCAAACTCGAAGGCGGGGCGCGGATGGCCTCGCGGATCAAGGCGATCACGACGGCGGGCATCCCGGTCATGGCGCACATCGGCTTCACCCCGCAGGCCGAGCACAACCTCGGCGGCTACAAGGTCCAGGGCCGCGGCGACGCAGGCAGCGCCCTGCTCGACGATGCCCGCGCCGTGGCCGAAGCCGGAGCCTTCTCCGTAGTCATGGAGATGGTGCCCTCCGGGCTGGCCGGCCAGATCACTGCCGAACTGACGATCCCCACCGTCGGCATCGGCGCCGGTGCCGACTGCGATGCCCAGGTCCTTGTGTGGCAGGACATGGCTGGCCTGCGCACGGGGAAGGCTCCGCGCTTCGTCAAGCGCTACGCCGACCTGCATTCCGTGCTCACCGAGGCGGTCGGCACCTATGTCGACGAAGTGAAGTCCGGGGTCTTCCCCGAACCCGAGAGGAGCTTCGACTGATGGAGGTCGGCGGCATCCAAGCACTGCGCCGGTGGCGGGCCGAGCAGTCGGGCCGCGTCGGTCTCGTCCCGACGATGGGCGCCCTGCACTCCGGGCATCAGGCGCTCATGACGCGTGCCCGCGCAGAGTCCGATCTCGTCGTGACCTCGATCTTCGTCAACCCCCTCCAGTTCGGCGCCGACGAAGACTTCGTCCAGTACCCGAGGCCGATCGAAGAGGATCTGAAAAAGTGCGAAGAGGCCGGAGTCGACTTCGTCTTCGCCCCGGCGCTGGCCGAGATGTACCCGTCCGCACCCGAAGTGCGTGTTGTCGCCGGGCGTATGGGAGCCGTGTTCGAAGGCGCGGCCAGGCCCGGGCACTTCGACGGCGTGCTCACCGTCGTGGCGAAGCTCTTCACCCTCATCGCCCCCGACGTCACGGTATTCGGGCTCAAAGACATCCAGCAGTTCGTTCTGGTCAAACGCATGATCGCCGATCTCAACTTCGATATCGAACTCATCGGCCTGCCGGTGGTCCGGGACGCCGACGGTCTGGCCATGTCGAGCCGCAACTCCTACCTGGCGCCGGACGACCGTGCCCGTGCCCTGGCGATTCCGCGGGCTCTCACCGCCGCCTCCGAGGTGGCCGAGCGGGGCCGTGGGACGGCAGAGTCCGGCGGCGGTGGCGGTTCTGACTCTGGGGCCGGCACCAGTGGTTTTTCTGCAGGCCTGCCCGCTGCCGTCGAGGCGGCCGCGCTCGCCGAGCTGGATCCGGCCGCCGAACGTGGGGATCTTGAGATCGTCTACTGCAGCCTCGTCGAAGCCGCGACCCTGAGGCAGTGCACACCGGACTTCACGGGACCGGCCCTGCTGCTCGTCTCCGCGACGGTCGGTGGGACTCATCTCATCGACAATCTGCCGCTGGAATTCTGACGCGATATGCAATTGTGATGAGTATGTGAAGATCCTGTTGAGCGATCGACATATGCATATGTAACCGATCGAGAATCATCGACAGCTGTGGTTTCAATTGTCGGTTATCAGTCGCTGGACCCTTGTTCTCAGTGTTCGCTGAGAATAGACTCAAAATCAGCAAGAGAAAACGAAACTTGCCGTTTCGCTGAGTTCGAAGGAGATAAGCGACATGCAAGATCTGGATATCTGGTCGGTCCTGACGAAAGTCGGACTGGCAATCGTCATTCTCATTGTCACCTGGATTCTCGCCGCCATCGTCAAATGGGCGATCGGCAAACTCGTCACCAAGGTTCCTGCACTTCAACGCGATGGCAGCAATGGTCAGCAGATCGGAAAGTCAGTCGGACAGATCGCCGGTCTCGTCATCTGGCTGCTCGGACTCATCGCCGTGCTCCAGCTGTTCAACCTCGATCAGGTGCTGACTCCGCTGCAGGGTCTGCTCGATGGAATCTTCGGATTCCTGCCCAATATCATCGGCGCGGGATTCATCTTCTTCATCGGCTATGTCTTCGCGAAGATCGCCAAACAGCTCGTCCAGACCGCTCTCAACGCCGTGGATCTGACGAAGCTGACGTCGAAGTTCCGTTCGCTCGGCGACAAAGCCACCGGAGTGGCCGAGGGTGCCGGAAATGCTCAACCGCACCCCGACGCCACCCAGCAGTACGCTGCGCAGGGTGAGCAGGGCATGCCGGCGCAGGGACAACAGGGCATGCCGCCGCAGGGCGGGCACCCCGGCCATGCACCGAACCCGAACGCGGAGGCGAATGCGAAGATCTCGAACCTCATCGGCAATCTGGTGTTCGGAATCATCATCATCGTCGTTGCGATCTCGGCGCTGCAGGTCCTCGGCATCAAGGCGATCTCGGAGCCTGCCCAGCAGATGCTCCAGATCTTCCTCAACGCGATCCCGCTCATCATCGCCGCCGGCATCCTGCTGGCCATCGGCTTCGTCATCGCCAAGTTCCTCGGCAATCTGCTCGAGCAGATTCTCCAGGGCATCGGCACCGACAAAGCCATCAACGAGATCGGGATCGTGCCCGAAGGCACCAGCGCCTCTAACGTGATCACTCGCCTCGTGCAGGTGGCGATCATGATCTTCTTCGCGATCATGGCGGCCCGGATGCTCGGATTCCCCGAGATCACGAACATCCTCAACGAGATCCTCGACCTCGGCGGCAGCGTGCTCTTCGGCGCTGCGATCATCGCCGCAGGGTTCCTCATCGCCGCGATCATCGGCAAGTTCATCACGAACAACCTCGCCAGCAAGGTGCTGCGCTACTCGGCGATCGCCCTGTTCATCGCGATGGGCCTGCGCTATATGGGCCTGGCCGATTCGATCATCAACCTCGCCTTCGGGGCCGTCGTCATCGGCGGTGCCGCAGCGGCCGCTCTGGCCTTCGGCCTCGGCGGACGTGAGGCAGCCGCGAAGATGCTCGACAAAGTCGACCTCGCCGAGGCGGCGGAGAAGACGAACCCGGACGCCGTGGACAGCGGCACACCTGGGACCGGAACGCACACTGACGGAGGTGGCAGCGGAAGTGGGGGAGCCTCCTCGGCGAATGAGAGCTGAGTGAGGGTCTGCCCACCGAACCGAAAGGGGCGGGGCAGCCGAGGATCGACCTCGGTGCCCCGCCCTTCTCTGATGCACCGGGCGACGATCAGCCTCGGCATCCGGCCTTTCGTTGTCCGGAGCGGCTCAGATGGGGATCGCGATGACGGCGATGCCGATGATGAGCAGGATGAGCGTAGAGGCGGCTTCGATGAAGAAGTCGGCGCTGCGGTGGGCCATCGCCGATGCCGCGAGGCTGGCCAGGCATGCGAGGACGAGCTGGTAGGACAGGAGCACGCCGAGGATCAGTGCGACGAGTACGGTGTAGTCGACGCCGGTCGGGGAGGCGGGGACGAGGGTCGGCAGGATCGCGAGGAAGAACAGGCCGACCTTCGGGTTGGACAGCGACGAGATGATGCCGCGGCGATAGGACACGAGCGAGCGCAGGTGGCCCCACGAGGTCGACTCCATGACGTGGGCGATCTCGGTCACGGGCCCGTCGGGGGAGTCGGGGCCGGTCGACGCGAAAGGGGTGGCGTTCGCGCTGGGGCGGTCGGCCGCCTCGGCGGCTTTCAGATCCCGGCGCAGGCGAAGCGCCTGCCGACCGGCGAGGATGCCGAGGAGGCAGAGATAGAGGCCGCCGCCGATCTTGAGCACCTGGACTGCGGCCGGGTAGACGGTCAGCAGTGCGGAGACGCCGGTGAGTGCGAGGGCCATCCAGATCACGGTGCCCGTGGCCGTGCCGAGCGCATAGACGAGACCGGCCTTGCGGCGCAGCGAGGATAGGCGGATCGTCAGGATCGTCTCGGGGCCGGGGGTCACGGCCAGTGCGGCCGCGGCTCCGGTGATGGTGAGGATCTCGGGTCCGGTCACGGCACTCCTTCGAAGGTGATGGGAATGGTCGGCGGGGATGGAACACGGGTGTCGGGGCGTAGTCCGATATCGGCGGAGCCGGCCACCATTCTGCCGGAATCGATCAATCGAGAAAAGCAATTGATTGTGAATGATCATCAGGCAGTGCCTAATGATTTTCCGGACGCTCAGCGGTTAGTCTTGGGGGCATGTGGGATCTCAATCGTCTGCGGGTCTGGCGGGCCGTCGCGGCCACCGGTTCCGTGGTCGCCGCGGCGAAGAACCTCAACTACACACCGGCGACCGTCAGTCAGCACATCACCACCCTGCAGAAGGCCGTCGTGGCTCCGCTCTACCGGCGGTCGGGGCGCGGCATCGAGGTCACCGAACTCGGCCGGCGCCTGGCCGATGATTCGGCGGAGGTCTTCACTGCGGTCGGCCGCCTCGACGATCTGGTCGAAGGCTTCCGCACCGTCAGCAGGCCCCGGTTGCGGATTGCGGCGTTCACTTCGTTCAACGCGCGTCTGCTGCCGGGCATCATTGATGCTGTTGCCCTGGATCATCCGGATCTGCGGTTCGACATCCAACTCAATGAGCCGGCGAAGAACAGGCGCGGGCACTGCCTCATCGAGATCCGCGCCGAGGCGCCGCAGGACGGTGAGAACCATCTGCCGGAGATGACGCGCATCCCGCTCTTCGACGACGACTATCGGGTCGTCGTCCCCGACGGGCACCGGTTCGCGGGCCGTGAGTCCGTGCCGTTCATCGACCTCGAGGATGAGCACTGGGTCGACTACGACATGTGGGCCGGGCCGTCGAGCAAGGTCGTTGACCATGCGTGTGCCGCGGCCGGATTCGAACGCAGGAGCTTCGCCGCCTGCGAGGATGACTTCGCGGCATTGGCGCTCATCGCCTCGGGCATGGGCATCACGGCCCTCCCGCGGCTCTCGACTCTGCAGCTGCCGCCCGGCCTCGTCGCCGTCGACCTCACCGACCCCGTCCCGCAGCGCCGAGTCGTCATGCACATCCGGGAGAAGGACGCCCACCTCCCGCACGTCCGCGCCTTCGCCGCCGCAACGGAAGAGGCAGTAGCAACCCACCTCACCACCCCCTAACTGCTACCCGACGGCGGCCCAGCAACCTGGCGCCAGGTAGCTGGGCCGCCGTCGGGTAGTCCTGGGAGGGGAGATGGACTGTTCCTCATAGTGGGCTGAGACTGTGCGCCAGGGGTGGTGGGATAGGCTGTTGGGGTGAGTTCTGAAATCGAAATCGGCAGAGGCAAGCGCGGCCGTCGCGCCTATTCGCTCGACGACATCGCCATCGTCCCCGCTCGGCGCACCCGCGACCCCGAAGACGTGTCCCTGACCTGGCAGATCGACGCCTACCAGTTCGAGCTGCCGTTCATCGGCGCCCCCATGGACTCGGCCATGTCGCCGGAGACCGTCATTTCGCTCGGCAAGTTCGGCGGCCTCGGCGTCCTCGACCTCGAAGGACTGTGGACCCGGTACGAGGATCCCACCCCGCAGCTGGCCGAAATCGCACAGCTGCCGGCGGAGATGGCGACCTCCCGGATGCAGGAACTCTACTCCGCACCCATCCAAGCCGAACTCATCACCGCTCGCCTCGAGCAGATCCGCGAAGCCGGAGTCACCGTCGCCGGTGCCCTGACCCCGCAGCGGACCCAGGAGTTCTACAAGACGGTCGTCGATGCCGGAGTCGACATCTTCGTCATCCGCGGCACCACGGTCTCGGCCGAGCATGTCTCGACCCATACCGAACCGCTCAACCTCAAGCAGTTCATCTACGAACTCGATGTGCCCGTCATCGTCGGCGGAGCCGCCACCTACACTGCGGCCCTGCACCTCATGCGCACCGGTGCCGCCGGCGTCCTCGTCGGCTTCGGCGGGGGAGCGGCGGCCACGACCCGCAAGACTCTGGGCATCCACGCCCCGATGGCCACGGCCGTCGCCGACGTCCACGCCGCCCGGCGGGACTATATGGACGAATCCGGCGGCCGCTACGTCCATGTCATCGCCGATGGCGGACTCGGCACCAGCGGCGACATCGTCAAGGCCTTCGGGGTCGGCGCCGATGCCGTCATGCTCGGCACCGCCCTGGCCCGGTCGACCGAAGCTCCCGGCCGCGGAATGCACTGGGGCGCCGAAGCCCATCACCCGGATCTGCCGCGCGGGCACCGTGTGGAGCTCGGCACCGTCGGCAGCCTCGAGCAGGTGCTCTTCGGCCCCGGCCGCACCGCGATCGGCGAACTCAACCTCGCCGGCGCCCTGCGTCGGGCACTGGCCACCACGGGCTACCTCGACCTCAAGGAATTCCAACGCGTCGACGTCACCGTCTCGCCCTACCAGACTGGTTCGGTGGTCTGAACTGTTCCGCCTGGCACTGACTCCGAAATGGCTGGGGTCCCTGCTCCTCGTCCTGGTGCTCGTCACCTGCTTCGTCGGACTCTCTGCGTGGCAGGTCGACCGGGCCCAGCACAAGAACGACGTCGCTGCATCCTCCGGGGTCGATGAACTCAAGGACTTCAACGACGTCATGGATGCCCAGGCCCCGATGCCCGGCATCCTCGCCGACCAGCGGGTCAGCCTGTCAGGACACTGGATCCCCGATGCTCAGATCGTCGTCCCCGGACGCGTCCAGGACGGCGATTCCGGGTACTGGGTCGTGACGATGTTCGCCCCGGACGGCGGCCACCTCGGTGAAGGCGTCGAGGCCGCGAACGCCGACGAGAAGACGATCGCGATCCCCGTCGTCCGCGGTTTCACCACCGACGAGGACACGGCGATGGCCTCGGAGGCTCGGGACGGTCAGGTCGAACTGACCGCGCGCATCGGACCGATCGAAGGTCCCGTTGAGGGCAACGATCTGCCCGACGGGCAGGTGCACACGGTCTCGACCTCGCAGATCATCAACCTGTTCCCCGACCTGCTCACCTACTCCGGCTTCCTCATCCCGGAGAAGGCCACCGGTGCCGCCGCCTCGGTGGGCACCGACGGACTCGAGCAGGTTCCGACCACGACGACCCGCGACGAGGGCGGATTCGATCTGCAGTCGGCGGTCTACGCCCTCGAATGGATCATCTTCGCGGCCATGGCCCTCTACATGTGGTTCCAGCTGCTGCGCGACGACTACGTCCGGCGCCGCCTCGGCGAGGACTCCCAGGATTCGGAGAAGAGC
Source organism: Brevibacterium sp. H602 (assembly GCF_051172395.1). Taxonomy (NCBI): domain Bacteria; kingdom Bacillati; phylum Actinomycetota; class Actinomycetes; order Micrococcales; family Brevibacteriaceae; genus Brevibacterium; species Brevibacterium sp. H602. The sequence goes on from NZ_JBPIZD010000009.1 coordinate 67,348, forward strand.
GTCGAGTATGTTGTCGTCAAGCCCGCGGGTGACGCGACCATCGACCCCGAGGTGATGTCCGGACTCACCGGACTGCCGGCCCACCGTCACGGCGGCGCCAAGCCGGGCAAGCGGCGAAGCAGGAACGCCGATGCCCGAAACGCCGAAGCCCGAAACAATGACACCCGCACGACCGGAGGAAACTGAGCGTGAGCGAAGAACACGAGTCCTTGGACTCCCGCCCCGACTTCGATGAGAACAACGTCTGGAGCGTCAAGCGCTTCACATCGGCCCGCAACGCGCTGAAGTTCTACCGCGTGATGGCGCTCATCACCGGCACGATGCTGCTCATCCTCACGGTCGAGATGATCTACAAGTACCTCATCGCCGCGGACGCCGAGACCGCCCTGAACTTCGGCGGCTTCAACCTCGCCGCGGCCATCGCGATCTGCCACGGCTGGTGCTACGTCGTCTACCTCATCGGCTGCTTCTGGCTCAACCAGCAGATGCGCTGGAGCCTCGGCCGCTATCTCATCCTCGCCCTGGCCGGAGTCGTGCCCGTGATGTCGTTCATCCTGGAACGCCGCATCCACCGCCAGGTCGACGCCGAACTCGAAGCCGCCGTCGTCGTCGCCCCCAAGTCCTGAGAGGGACCCCGCCTTCGCCGAGGAGGCCCGCCGACCCGCGGTCATCCGCGGTGGCGAAACCGGCCCGATTCACCCTCACCGAGGCGGCCCGCCGACACGCGCGCATCCGCCCTGCGAGTGGAGCACGACCCGAATTCGGGCGTCTGGTCGGCGACGCTTAGAATTGGATCATGACGCAATCCCAGAGCACGCAGGTGCCCCCCGTCCTCGTCGTCGACTTCGGCGCCCAGTACGCCCAGCTCATCGCGCGCCGCATCCGCGAAGCCGGCCTGTACTCGGAGATCATCGCCCACGACGCCCCGGCGTCCGAGTTCGCCGCGAAGAACCCCGTAGCCATCGTGCTCTCCGGCGGACCCTCGAGCGTCAACGACGCCGGCGCCCCGAGCTTCGACACGTCCGTGTTCGACCTCGGAGTGCCCACGATGGGCATCTGCTACGGCTTCCAGCTCATGTCGACCGCGCTCGGCGGACGCGTGGCCAAGACCGACAAGCGCGAATACGGATCGACCCCGGTCTCCGTGTCCCAGACCGGCTCGCTGCTCGCCGAGACCCCCGAGAACTACAAGGTCTGGATGTCCCACGGAGACTCCGTCGCCGAGGCGCCCGACGGCTTCGACGTCCTCGCCTCCACCCCTGACACTCCCGTCGCGGCCTTCGAATGCGCGGCGAAGAGGTTCGCCGGCGTGCAGTGGCACCCCGAGGTCCTCCACTCGGAGAACGGGCAGAAGATCCTCGAGAACTTCCTGTTCAACGTCGCAGGCCTCACCGCCGACTGGACGAACGAATCCGTCATCGACGAGCAGGTCGAACTCATCCGCGCCCGCGTCGGCAACAAGAAGGTCATCTGCGGTCTGTCCGGCGGGGTCGACTCCTCCGTGGCCGCAGCGCTCGTCCACAAGGCCATCGGCGACCAGCTCACCTGCGTGTTCGTCGATCATGGGCTGCTGCGTCAGGACGAACGCGTCCAGGTCGAGAAGGACTACGTCGATTCGATCGGCGTCCGCCTGGTCACCGTCGATGCGCGAGAGCAGTTCCTGTCCCAGCTCGCCGGGGTCACCGACCCGGAGGAGAAGCGCAAGATCATTGGTCGCGAGTTCATCCGCACTTTTGAGACCGCTGCCGCCGACCTCGTGCTCGAGGCTCAGGAAGGCGAAGGCGAAGAGATCGCGTTCCTCGTCCAGGGCACGCTTTACCCCGATGTCGTCGAATCCGGCGGCGGGTCGGGCACCGCGAACATCAAGAGCCACCACAATGTCGGCGGCCTGCCCGATGACATCCAGTTCCAGCTCATCGAACCCCTGCGCGCCCTGTTCAAGGACGAGGTCCGCGCCATCGGCCGCGAACTCGGCGTGCCCGAGGTCATCGTCTCCCGTCAGCCGTTCCCCGGCCCCGGACTGGGCATCCGCATCATCGGCGAGGTCACCGAGGAGCGCCTGAACATCCTGCGCAAGGCCGATGCGATCGCCCGCGCAGAGCTGACGAAGGCCGGCCTCGACGGAGAGATCTGGCAGTGCCCGGTCGTGCTCCTGGCCGACGTCCGCTCCGTCGGCGTCCAGGGCGACGGCCGCACCTACGGCCACCCCGTCGTGCTGCGCCCGGTCTCGAGCGAGGACGCGATGACCGCTGACTGGACGCGCATCCCCTACGATGTGCTCTCCGTGATCTCCAACCGCATCACCAACGAGGTCGACGACATCAACCGCGTCGTCCTCGACGTCACCTCGAAGCCTCCGGGCACGATCGAATGGGAGTGATCCTCCGCGACCGTTGAGGGGGCACTGCGCACGTGAACGTGCGGGACACCCTCGCCGAGGCGGCCTCGACCGCGACCCCGAATACCGCTCCTGAACACCGTTCAGTTACAGTGGGAGGGTGCTCGAGGCCGCCTCGGGCGTCCCCGATCCCGTCGGGGAGGATCACGACCAATGGAGTACTCATGACACCGACCCACAGCACCACCTCGGCGGGGATCACCCGTCCTCGCTCGGCCGGCAGCGATATCGCTCTCGTCGCGGTCTTCGCGGCGATGCTCGCGGCCTTTGCGATGATGCCTCCTGTTCCGGTGGGTCCTCTCGGTGTGCCGATCACTCTGCAGACCTTCGCGATCGCCCTGTGTGGGATGGTGCTCGGACCCTGGCGCGGATTCGCAGCCACCCTGCTCTACGTCGTCCTCGGTCTCGTCGGACTCCCGATCTTCTCGGGAATGCGCGGCGGAATCGGCGTGCTCGCGGGACCAAGTGCCGGCTATATCCTCTCCTTCGCGCTCTATGCTCTCCTCGCCGGACTCATCGCCCGCTGGGCCGTGCGCCGTTTCAGCGGAATGAAGCTCGGTGTGGTGCTGTTCCTCGGCGGCTTCGGCGGCAGTCTCCTGCTCAACCACCCGCTGGGCATTCTCGGCATGTCGATCAACGGCGATCTGCCGCTCGGCGTGGCTGCGGTCGCGGACCTCGCCTACTGGCCCGGTGACATTGTGAAGAACATCCTGGCCGCCTCGGTGGCGGTGCTCATCCACCGCGCATTCCCCGATGTGCTGCGCCGTCGCGGCATCAGCGTCGAATCGGTGTCGGCCGGGCGGGCGCAGGGCGCGAAGTGACACGTGAGATCCGGTTGAGCGACGTCGGCGTCGGAGTCCTCGACGACGGACCCGACGGCGATGTCGTGCGCCCGATCCTCCAAGACGTCAATCTCACCCTCACCGAGGATGTCGTCGCCGTCATCGGTGCCAACGGCTCGGGGAAGTCGACCCTGCTGCAGATGTTCAACGGGCTGGTCACAGCGAACGCCGGAGAGGTCCTCGTCGACGGTTTCGACCCGCGCCGGCAGGCGGCGAAGGTGCGCTCAATGGTCGGCTTCGTCTTCACCGATCCGGCCGCGCAGCTGGTCATGCCCACCCCGATCGAGGACATCGAACTGTCCCTGCGCAAGTCCGTGCCCAAGCGCGAACGGCGGGCCGCGGCACTGGCGGTGCTCGACGAGCTCGGCGTCGCCGACCTGGCCGAGCGCAGCGTCTACGAACTCTCCGGCGGTCAGCGTCAGCTCGTGGCACTGGCCGCGGTGCTTGCGGTGGATCCGCAGATCCTCGTCCTCGACGAGCCGACGACCCTGCTCGACCTGCGCAACAAGGAGCGGCTGCGCGTGCATCTCCAGGAGCTCGTGGCCAGGCGCGGGGTGCGCATCATCCTCACCACCCATGACCTCGAGTTCGCGCAGATCGCCCAGCGCGCGATCGTTGTCGACGACGGTCGGATCGTGGCTGATGCCGCCCCTGCCGAGGCGGTCGCCGCCTACCGGACTCTCATCATGAGCGATACGCCATGACCCAGGCGGTGACGTGGCGGAAGAACGCCGGCATCAAGGCTCGGCCGCAGCTCTTCGGGAAGGTGGCGCATCCTCGGGGATGGCTGCATTCAGTGCCGACGGGAGTGAAGCTGGCGGTGATCGCCGTCATCGGCATCGTCGCGCTCATCTTCCGCGATGCGGCGATCAACTGGTCGATGTTCGCCGCTCTCGTCGTCCTCGGCTTCACCGCCCGGCTGCGGTTGAGGTACTTTCTGCGCACGTGGATCTACGTGGCGGTGCTCGTCGCCATCGTCATGGGACTGCAGTACCTATTCGGGTCCATGGAGTCGGGGTTGGCTGTCGGCGGGACCGTGTTCGCCTGTGTGCAGGCGGCACTGATCCTCACCCTGACGACATCGGTCGCGCAGCTGCTCGACACGTTCACCACTCTGGTCTCACCTCTGCGCTTCGTCGGCGCGACCCCCGAAACGATCGCGCTGACCGCGAGTCTCATGGTGCGCGCGATCTCGCATATCTCCGGTCTGCTCGGGGAAGCCGAACGCGCCGCCCGCGCCAGGGGACTGGACTCGAGCCTCAAAGCCCGAGTGGTGCCGGCGATCCTGCGGTCGGTCAAGTATGCACAGGACACCGGACGGGCACTCGACGCCCGCGGCATCGTGGACTGAGCTCGTAGTGCGAACCGCTGTTGTGGTCAGCGGACGCGGTATCGTGTCGTGGCCAGTGCAGTAGTTTGCTCCCAGGCAGACTGAGGCCCGTGATCTCCTGCTCCAGATACGTTCACTGTGGGAGGGGCTCTGCCCTACTGGGGCTAATGGAGGTCGACGCAAGTCGCCGCGATGGGGTTGTGACTTACGAAACAAAATGGCCGCCGCGAATCGCAGTAGGTACGGGCGATGACTAAGCGGAACGACCTGTGAACCCGCATCGAGCACAAGTTCCTTCGCGTTGCGGGGCGGCTGGGGCGGCACCAGTCATCGACGCTTCGGGGCTCAAGATGCAGTCGGTCGCTGTGGGCGGGAGACTAGGCGGCGGTGCACCACAACGCCACGATGCGCATCGCCGGATAGTGGGAGGCATGATGAGTGACAATCCACGACATGAAACCCAACAGAGCATCATCAATTCTGTTACACAGCTGCGATCGTTACCAACAGTCGAGTACGGGTAACAGCCTGCTTTTATTGTGAACTAACGGCTCGCGTAGCCATTTCTTAAAAATTACATTTTCGCAACATGTGACGTTGTCGGGATGCTGTGGTTGCAGAGCTGTGAGCCCCTCGATAGCGTGATTGACGTCATATCCCCTGACAGATAGATAATAACGTTGAGGATCCCCAAAGCAATGCGCACACGAGCACTCTGCGCTGTCCCTCTCGCCTGCGCACTCGCGCTTATCAGCCTGCGCCCCGCGCACGCCAACTCGACTGCCAATCAAGGGGAACCGCAGTCAGCAGGCTCTACGTCCACACTGACCGAAAAACGATCCGAGGGCGCTGTCGAATACACCGACGGTCAATCTTCGGTCAAGATCCTTGAGCCGGACGGTTCAAAAGCTGAGTCTGCCAGCCCGGAGGCAAAAGGCCGTTACGTAGGTTGCCATCTCAAAGTCCATTATGTCCACGGCTCACATCATGTGAAAGGAACGATCAACGGAACTGCCACTGTGAACTGCAAATATGGCGGCGGAGGAAAGGCAAGCGTTTCGTCCCTCGGGTTGAGCTATTCGTTGATTCGTGTAAGCCCAAACAACAAACAGTGGGCCGCCGGCATGGTCAACAACTCAAACAAGTCAAAGATCGCGAACAACCGGGGAGTCCCCTGCAGCGAAGGGGCAGGACGATTCCAGGGCTGGGCCCGGGCCGAAATGACGCCGCCGAAGGGTTATAAGATGTCAACCCCGCCAACAAAGAAGGAATATGGGAAGACGAAATGGGTGGGATGTGGCGACGATGGTGATCCGCAATCTTCAAGCAAGGGTGTGAGCGAAGAGATTACGGTCACCTTTGCTCCAATCGACTGAAACGGATCGAAATGAGAACCCACGAAACAGTTCATTCCGAATGCTCCTACGTGGATGACGAGCCGACGTACAGAGTCAACTTCTGGGAAGGCGATGGAACAACTGCTTGGAGGCTCCAGGCCTTCGTCCTCTCCGACGTCGACAATGTGCGGGAAGCATTGGACTGGGTTAAGAGACATGAGAACGGGCGCCCTGCTGAACTGTTCGTTGAGATCGACAATGAAGAAATCCATCCGTTCGACACCCCACGGCAAACTGATCTGATTCGTCTATACGGTGCCAATCCGAACGAGAGCCTAGAGCAGGTCACGATCGGGGCCTACAGCTGACAAGCCGTCGTCGCACTGTTTGACAGAGCGGTCCGCGTCGAAAGGCACGGACCGCTCGCTTCTGTTCACCCGTGCGTCGCACTTGGCAACTGCCTCCGCCACAGAGGCGTGTGAGATTCAGCCGGCCTTGAGTCGGGACTCAGCGGACCATCCGGTGTGAGGAGTAGCCTCGGCGAGAGACGGGGCGAACCCCGTCCGAACCGAAGGAGACATGATGACCGGCGCCGAGAACACTGTCCTGTTGGCCATGGATTTCCAGAACGGCATCGCCGGAGACGACGCTTTCGCCTCAACCGGAGTGCTCGAACGTGCACGGGACGCCGTCGCCGCGGCCCGCGGAAACAACATCCCCGTCGTCTGGGTGCGAGTGGCCCTGCGCGAAGGACATCCGGAACTGGCCGCAACGGCATCGTTTGCGCAGATCGCCGCCCACGGCGACGTCGACGAAACCCACGCCTCGACGAGCATCCATGAAACCCTCGACCGGCATCAGGGTGAGCCGATCGTGACCAAGCGTCGCATCAGCGCCTTCACCGGCAGCGATCTCGAGGTGCTGCTGCGCGGCTACGGGGCCTCGTCTCTCGTGCTCGCCGGAGTCGCCACGAGCGGTGTCGTGCTCTCGACAGTGCGTCAGGCCGCCGATCTCGACTTCGAACTCACAGTGCTCTCCGACGCCTGCGCCGACCGCGACCCCGAGGTCCACACGGTGCTCACCGAGAAGGTGTTCCCGAAGCAGGCGACAGTGACGACTGTCCAGGACTGGACTGCTGGCCTCGGCTGAGTGCGGCTTGCCCGTTTACGCCTAATGCTCACCTCAGCGTCGAACGCACGCCGTATGGCTTGATACAGAGACGGCAACATGAGCGGTCGGCGAACTCGGCGAATCAAGTGGACCCTCGCGCCTCAACCTTCATCAGGGTGGACGTTATAGAAGATATCGCCCGACGCGGCGGTGAATACGTGGCCGCTGAACCCCGACCTGATGCCTGTGGTCGTCGTTCTCCCTCCGAACTTCAGCACCGGTAGATAGTCATAGAACGCCTTCTGCAGGTTGTCTTTGGCTGAGACGGCCCTATCACTACTAGGTGCATGGATTACTTTGTCGAATGCGTCTTCGATTTCGGGGCTATCTGTCCAACCAGGCCATACAGGGTCGAAGAACACCTGAGTCAGTGGAGTCGAAGTCGGTGAGAAACCGGTGATGAAGATTTCGTAACTTGATTCGTCGGTCCTGTTCTGAAGGACAGTGGCCCAGTCCGTGACGATCAGTCGCGATTTGATTCCGACCTCATTGAGTTCCTGGTTCATCACTACGGCATTGTTGTAGTGCTCTTCGTACTCGCGGGAGGTGAGAATTCGGACTGGCTCTCCGTTGTAATCAGCCTTCTTGAGCAGTTCAGCAACTCGTTCAGGATTAGGATTGTTGTATTCGCTCAAGCCTTCGTTCGAGTACCATTCGGAGGACTTCGGCATCAGCGCGCCGTTCGTGTCGAAGAGTTTGTCTTGAGAGAAGGCTGCCTTCTGGACGTCGTCGATGTTTGTCGCGGCCAACACCGCACGGCGCATATTCGGGTCAGACATCACACCGGTCTTCTTGTTGAAGATCGCTGAGTTAAAACCATTATCTCCGGTTGTGACGGAGATATTGTCGTCGCCCTCAAGCATGTCGATGTTGTCCGGAGGTAGAGCGTTCGCCGCATCGTATTCGCCTGTTTGAAGGCCTGACATTCTCGTGGAAGGGTCGTTGACGAAATAGAAGAAGATGTTGTCGAAGGCGGCTCGCTTCTGACCCGCAGTCCCATCTGCCTTTCCTTCAGGCGATATATAATCGTCAAATCGGGCCAACTGAACGTACTGATCAGTGTTCCATTTCTTCATCATGTACGGACCGGTTCCGATAAATTCCTTGACTGGGTCAGATCCAGCCTCGCCAAGAATTTCTTTGGGCTGGATACCGGGCAGCTGTCCCTGATCGGCCAAGAGAGTCAATGCGATGAAGAGTGGATCGGGCAATCGGACTTCGACTTCGTCCTTGGCCGGCGACGATACCTCTGCTTTAGAAAAGAACAACTGTCCAACAGACGCCTTCTCAATCCAGGCGTTGAGCGAGGCCACAACATCGGAAGCTTCCATCATCGAACCATCGTGGAATTTCACGTCGCTGCGGAGTTTGAACCGTACGAGCGTTCCGTCATCGGATAGCGACACTGACTTTGCCAAAACAGGTTTGACTTTGTTTTCAGAGTCGAGCGTGATGAGAGGCTCGAAGAAGTTGCGCGCAATGTCTCGCGTCGCCGTTGACGTTGTCATCAGGGGGTCGAGGGTCGGAGGCTGTGCATTCCAAGCAATGGTGAAGTTATTGCCATCTCCTCGTTGGGCATCCCCCAGGCCACCGCCCATGCAGGCCGAGAGTGGCAATGACAGTGCCAGAATTGCACATAGGAGAACTCGTCTCATTCTGCATCTCCCTGCTGAGCTGTTGAGTTGCTGGCGAATACGGGGCGGCCCTGGGACGTGGTCCCTAATTGCCCTTGATCGATGAGTTGCTCGCCATTGATGAATAGATGGACAACACCTTGCGCAGTACCAACCGGGACAGGGTCGGCATGAGGCTCTGCGGCAGATAGGTCGAAGACGACGATATCGGCGTCGGCCCCTACACCAAGGTGGCCCTTGGACTCGAAACTGGGAGCAGTTCTACTGAGAATACGCGAGGGAATTTCGCTGGAACGCGAGATGACTTCACTCAAACTCATAGCATGGGTGTCCCGGTGTAACCAGGTGAGTGCCCGGATGAAACAGGAGCCGCTTCTCGGATGTACCGCGAAACCTGTTGGTACAGGCAATGTAGTGGGGAAGCGGGTTTTAGAATCTGCACGATCTATAGCCGTCAGCGGCATGGCATCAGAGGCAAAAGCAGCTCCCGGAAACGATAACGTCGACATCAGTTCGTCGACACCTGCCGATTGGCCCGGACCATAGTATTGGATGAGGCACAGTCCGCCAGGGTCCTGGTCTCTCAACTCAGCTAGCCTCGAATAGGTGGCGACCTTCTCGTTCAGAGGCAGATAGGTGATGGTGGATGCCAGTGTGTCGCTGCTTTCGAGAATTTCTGGAGAAAGGAAGTCCGCACCGATGACTGTCGAGGCGAACTCGAACGGATACGATTCGGTGGTGATAGGCAGGCCGTGTTCGATCGCCGCTTTCAGAAGGTTAGCCGGTCCATTTCCGGCACCGGCGCTCGAACTCGCGAAGTGACAGATGTGAATCTGTACACCCGTGCGCTCGCAGAGCTCGATGAGCTCAGCGACTGACTCATCAGCTGAGTGATCTGCGACGTTTGCACCGTAGCGGACGTGAACAAACAGTGGAGCGCGGCGTTTTGCAGCCATTTCCGCAAGTGCCTGAAGCTCCACTGAGTCGACCGCCGGAGCATAGCCCAGCAAGACGCCGACTCCGATGGCACCTTGGTCCAGCTGTTCCGCAACGAGGTCGATGATTGCGTCTATCTGTTTTGCAGTCGCCGGTTTCTGCCAGCACTGTTTGGCCTGCAGCGCGCCGAAGATATCGAGGGGGAGTGTGGGTAGATCTTCGACAGCTGAGGAGCTCATGCCCTCCATGACGATCATGCGTGACAACAGCCACGACGCGGAGTAGCCGTAATTGAGCGAGCGGCCCTCAGCCTCGGCTGCATTGAGAGAATGCAGAAATGGAGCAGCACCGCATTCGAGCTCGAGACTTGTGGTTACTCCATCGAATGCCTGCAACAGATGGCCGATCTGATTCTGTGCGTGTGAATGGAGGTCGATAAATCCGGGAGATACGACAAGTCCCGCGGCATCGATCGTGTGTTCTGCTGGAACTGTATTGGGACCGACATGTACGATCTGGCCATCGGTGATGCCGACTGCGAGAACGTCGTCGATGCCGTTGCGGGGATCTACCACGCGCCCACCGATGATAAGAGTCTGGCATTGTGATGTCATGGGGGAGGCTTCCTTTCAAGCTCTTCAATCAGCTGATGTGTGGGAAACGGTTGGCCTGCGCAGTGGTGTCGATCGTCGGAGCAACCGCCCAGGAGCCAATTCGGTCCTCAACGCGTTTGGCTATCTCAAGCAACCGACCTTCGCTTCGAAACCGGCCGATGATCTGAAGCCCAACGGGTAGCCCAGAATCGGTGAAGCCTACGGGTACTGAGACCGCAGGATGATTGGTTGTCGTGATAATGCTTGGCAACGTCATCCATTCGAGATAGTCGGACATCGTCTCGCCGTTAATAGTGCGCGGGTAACGCATCTCAGCTGCGAACGGCGGCACCTGCACAGTCGGTGTTATCAGCACGTCGTAGTTCTGTAGGAAGTCAGCCATCGACGACCACGTCTGAGCTTGACCGAGCAATGCAGACGAAGCCTCTTCCCCGGTTACCTGTCGACCGACTTCAACATTCCACAGAGCGTCGTCCTTCATCTCAGCCTTGTGTTCGTCGGACAGGGGCCCTAGGGTCGCCAGCATCTGCAGGCCACGTAGGGTGCGAAAGGACTCCTTCGCAAAAGGGAGGCTGGGATGCGTGTTCTTGATGCGGAAATCATCCGAGCGCAATTGGTCGACTACTGCCTCTGTAATTCTTCTGACTTCCTCTTCGACTGGAAACATGCCTGAGAAGTCCAAGGTGTACGCCGCAGAGATTTGCGAAGCACCTAGCCGTGAACCGAAGTCAGAGCCCGCAACTTCCTCGAGTTCAGCGGTTTCTGTGGCAAAGGAGAAGGGATCTTTACGCGAGAAACCTGACATTGCACGCAGTAAGTGCGCGGCATCTCTCACAGTCTTTGCCATCGGTCCCTTGACTGAGAGGGAGCCATAGGAATAGCCGTTGGGAAAGTTTGGGACAGTTCCCAAAGAGGGCCGCAATCCGACAACATTGCAGAACGACGCGGGATTACGCAGCGAACCGCCTGTATCGCTGCCGTCGGCGATCGGGATCATCCGTGCTGCAAGTGCCGCCGCTGCGCCGCCGGAACTGCCTCCGGCGGAATGATTCAGGCCGTAGGGATTGCGAGTCAGGCCTGAGACCTCGTTGAAAGTGTGTGAACCGAGGCCGAACTCTGGGGTGTTGGACTTTGCGACGACGATCGCGCCAGCGTGCTTCATGCGTTCGACGACAGCATGATCGCGTGACGCAATTCTGCCAGCGAAGATCGAACTTCCCTGTGTATGGCGAAAGCCGGCAGCGGGAATGAGATCTTTGACTGCTACCGGTAGCCCGGCCAGCGGCATCTGCCGTCGTTGAGCCGGGTCGAGCTTGTCGATTCGTGAGGCTTCCGCCATGGCGCGATCCGGTTGGACGTCGAGCAGAGCATTGACGGTCGGATTCACTTTGGCAATTCGCTCGAGGAATGCGGCGACCACTTCGGTTGCGGTGATAGTACCGGCGTGGATTCTCCTTGTCAGACCGGTTGCGGTCGACCCGATTACGTCGTCCGACTGGAGTGTCTGTGTACTCATTGGGCATCGACCTCGAATTCTCGGATCCCGGTGGTGATTTCGTCGAGCATCGCGTGATCGACGGCGAAACCGATACCTGGCCCAGTGGGTACAGCAACACAGCCGCGATTCATTGTTACTTCAGGGATGATGATGTCTTTGTTCCAATAGCGTGCTGAGGGGGCGGTGTCTCCAGGCAGAGTAAATCCGGGAAGTGAGGCGATCGCCAGATTGTGTGCGCGACCGATGCCGGACTCGAGCATGCCTCCGCACCAGACGTCGATTCCCTCTTCGCGGCAGAGCGCTTCGATGTCTTTTGCTTCACTGATTCCTCCGACTCGTCCGATCTTGATGTTGATGATGCGGCAGCTTCCCAACTCGATTGCTTTGCGGGCATCGCTAAGAGAATGGATGCTCTCATCGAGGCAGATCGGAGTCCTCAGTGCTTGCTGGAGGTGGCGGTGATCGACGATGTCATCATGTGCCAGGGGCTGTTCGATCATCATCAAGTCGAGCGTATCCAGCTGGCGGAGGTGATCGAGGTCGGCCAGATTGTAGGCGTTGTTGGCGTCAGCCATCAGCGGGACATCCGGAAATTCTGCTCTCACTGCCCGGAGGAACGGCAGGTCTGCACCGGGTTTGATCTTGATCTTGATCCGAGCAAAACCTTCGTCGATGGCGTGAGACACAACATCCACTAGTTCGGTCGGAGAGTCGTTGATACCGATACTGATTCCGACGTCTACGGCATGTTTCGATCCGCCGATGGCGCTGGCCAGGGAGGCACCTTGCATTTTCGCCCATAGGTCCCAAACGGCACCTTCGACGGCTGCTTTAGCCATGTTGTTGCGTTTGATCGGGGCCAAACGTTCCCGGACCTCGTCTGGGTGTGAAATGTCGGCTCCTCTGAGTAGAGGAATCAAAAGTTCAGTGACGGCCAGTTCGCACCCTGACGTATATTCCTCCGAGTAGTACGGGTAGGCGAATGCTCCGCATTCGCCGTATCCGGTGATATCTGCCGAGGTTGCTTCGACGATGAGGAAGTCACGGTTTGTCTGTGTGGAGAAGCTTGTGGTGAACGGGGTGATGAGGTTGAGGCTTGCCCGGCGGACGGTGATCTTTTCGATAATCAATGGTGTCAGGCCTTCGCTGAAGTTCGTAGGGACGGATGATGGATCGGGACGGAGGATAAGAGTCGTTTGGTGTATTCGTGCTGCGGGGCAGCGAAGAGATTTGGCGTATCGGCTTCTTCGACAATTCGGCCGTGGTACATGACTCCGACTCGGTGAGAGAGATATCGGACGACAGACATATCGTGAGTGATGAACAGGTAGGAGAGGCCGAGATCGGCCTGTAGCTTTCGCAACAGATTGAGGATTTGAGCCTGAATCGAAACGTCAAGCGCAGAAACGGGTTCGTCACAGATGATGATCTTGGGGTTGACGACCAGTGCCCGAGCGATTCCGATGCGTTGCCGTTGGCCCCCAGAGAATTCGTGAGGGTAACGCTCTGCATGTTCGTCTGAGAACCCCACCGCGTTCAACGCCTCATCGACCTTTGTCCGCAATACTGAAGGATCCTTTTCTCCGACGATGCGTAACGCCTCTTCGAGGATTCCTCGGATCCGTCGTCTGGGATTGAGGGAAGAGTAGGGGTCCTGGAATATCATCTGGACGTCTCGATTAGCTCGGGCAGTCGTCTGCACGGCGGTAGATCCATCGGCAGCTCTGACTGTGACATGGCCAGAGGTCGGCGTGATGAGCCCTTGCAACATCCGACCGGTAGTCGACTTTCCGGATCCCGATTCTCCGACGAGAGCGTAAGTCTGTCCCGCGTTCAGGGACAGACTGACATCGTCGACCGCGCGGTTTTCGGAAGTGGTGCGCCCCAGGAAGGATCTCGTCGAGAAGGTTTTGGACAAGTGGTGTGCTTCGAGTACCGATTGCTCAGATTTCATCGGACGCCTCCGTTTGACATTGAGGCCCCGATGGCGAGTTCTTCGCTGCGAATGCAACGTGATGCGTGGTCGTCGGACAGGACTTCGAGTTCGATGGTCTGTTGCCGGCATTCTGGAAGCACCAATGCACAGCGCTCTGCGAAGCGGCATCCCTGTGGAATGTGATGCAGTGTGGGGACTGCTCCGGGAATGATAGGCAGATCGACTTCGGGATCTGCGTCGACGCCAGGGGTCGACCCCATCAGCCCACGGGTGTAAGGATGGGCAGGATTGTTGAACAAGGTGTGAACATCGGTGTATTCGACGACTTCGCCGAGGTACATGACTACCACCCGATCGCAGATCTCGGCCACGACCCCGAGGTCGTGGGTGATGAAGAGAATCCCCGCATCGAATTCATCTTTGAGTTCGATGAGGAGCTTGAGGATCTGGGCCTGGGTCGTAACGTCCAATGCTGTAGTCGGCTCGTCGGCGATGAGCAGCTCGGGTTCGCAAGAAAGTGCCATTGCGATCATGACTCGTTGACGTTGCCCGCCGGAAAGTTGGTGAGGATACTGTCGCATGCGGCGCCCTGGTTCGGGTATACCTGTCTTTTCGAGTAACTCGACTGCGAGTGCGCGTGCACGTCGCTTCCCAATCCTTTTGTGGACGAGGATGGCTTCCGTGAGCTGGTCGCCGATGGTGAACACAGGATTGAGTGCGCTCATTGGGTCTTGGAATATCATCGAGATCCTATTGCCGCGGATCTTGCGCAACGCGTCTTCATTGAGGCGAAGGAGGTTGTCTCCACCGAAGAGGATCTGGCCCGAATAGCTTGTCGATGAGGGGTCGAGCAACTGCAGAATCGATTCGGCGGTCACACTCTTCCCGCAGCCCGATTCTCCGACAATGCCGACAACCTCACCGGGTGCGATGGAGAAAGATACTCCGTCGACAGCTGTGACGTTGCCGCGTTCTGTGTCGAAGCTGGTCCTTAGATCGACGACTTCCAACAGACTGTTCATTTTTAAGCTCACTTTCTGCGGTTGTAAGTCGGATCGAGCAGATCGCGGAGACCGTCGCCGAGCAGGTTGACGGCAAGGATCGTGGACATGATGAAGGCCCCCGGAAACACGGTCATCCACCAGGCGTTGTAGATGAGCGTTTTTCCGTCAAGAAGCATGTTTCCCCAGCTGGGTGCGGGTGGCGGAACCCCTGCACCGAGGAAGCTCAGAGCGGCCTCTGTGATGATCGAGTCCGCGAATACGAAAGTTGCTTGGACGATGAGTGGAGAAAGGACGTTGGGCAAGATGTTGATCCAAAGTATCCGGAAGAGCGACGCTCCTTGCGACCGCAGTGCCTCGACGTATGTCTGTTCTTTGGCGACGAGCGCGGCGGATCGGACAATCCTTGCGACATAAGGAGTGAAGACGATACTCAGGGCGATGATCACATTTGAGGTCTGCTGCCCCATCGCCGCCATGATGGCGATTGCGAGGAGGATTGCTGGAAAAGCCATCAATCCGTCGGAGATCCGCATGAGGATCGCATCAGCAATCCGGTTGTAAGCAGCGAACAGGCCCACGACTGCACCGAGCACTGAAGTAATGAATGCTGTCACGGCACCCACCAGCAACGATACTCTCGCCCCCGCGACGGCTCTTGCCAGAATATCGCGACCATAGTTGTCAGTGCCGAACGGATGTTGAAGGCTCGGAGACGCCAGTCGCTCGGAAGGGTTGAGCGATAGTGGATCGCCGGCGATTAGTGGGCCGATCACGGCAATGAGGAAGATGGCGACGAGCACGATCCCGCCAGTGATTGCCAACTTATGGGCGCCGAACCGTTTCATGAACATCGAACGCCGAGAGTAGGTCTTGTTGAATCGATTGAGCGAACCGATCGTCATGGTGTCCGTCATGATGGTCCTCCTCAGGAAAGTCTCACGCGCGGGTCGAGGACGCTGTAGAGAACGTCGACGAGGAAATTGATGAGGACATAAGAGACAGCGATGACAAGGATGACTCCTTGGATGACGACGATGTCTCGGCGTTCTATGGAATTGATGATCAGCTGGCCGATTCCCGGGACGTTGAACACCGTTTCAACGACTGCGGCTCCGGCGACTAACGTACCCAGCGTCTGTCCGATAGTGGTGAGGATCGGCATGGAAGCATTACGCAGAGCATGTTTGTAAATGATCCGGTTGCCCGAGAGTCCCTTAGCCTTGGCCGTCTTCAAATATGGCTTGGACAAGGTTTCGAGCATGCTAGTGCGTGTCATTCGGGCAATCAGAGCAGCTTGCATGCTGCCGAGGGCTATCCCGGGGAGGAAGAGGTACTTCAGTGTTTCGAAGACTCCGTCCTCGAGCGGCGAGTAGCCAGCTACAGGGAGCCAGCCCAGTAGCACGGAAAATACGAGCATGAGGAAGAGGCCGAGAAGGAAACTCGGAACTGAGATTCCGAGCAGTGCACCGATCATCACTGACTGATCAGTGGCGCTACCCTGTTTGCGCGCAGCGACGATACCCGCAGGGACACCTATGAGAATCGCGATTACTTCCGCGAAGATTGCCAAGTTGATCGTCGGTGCAAGTGCGGCATGGATAACGGTGGATACGGGGAGTCCAATAAAGAACGATTGTCCGAGGTCCCCTTGCAATGCGTTGCCGACCCATGTGAAGAACTGGACATATAAAGGCTGATTCAGGCCAAGGCTTTCACGTAGGGTTTCGACCTGTGCCGGAGTAGCTTCGGGGCCCAACATCACTGCAGCTGCGTCACCGGGCATGATGTGGATGAGAAGGAAGGTGACGATCGCGACCACTATCAGCACAGGAATGAGTGCCGCAGCACGGCGCAGAAGGAATCCGGCCATATGTACTCCCATCTATGACACAAATCTCATTTTTGAGGATTCGTCCAGTATTCAGTCGACGATTTCTCAGGTCAATGGACTGATACATACTGATGATTTAAGACACATGTGTGGAGGAAACTTGCGCGGAGGGATGTGGCCGATGTCTGAAAATGACACTGATCAGAAGATACTCGAGGCGTTGCACATAGACGGTCGAGCATCGTGGCAAAGAATTGCGAATGCGATCGGCGTCAATGAACGGACAGTGGCACGTCGAGGGAATGCGATGCTGAAGAGCGAGGTAGTCCGCATAGTCGCCTTTAACGTGCCGGCGCACGGTTTCGTGCTCGCAGTAAATAGTGGGCCTGGCCAGGCACGGATGACATCGACTGCTATGAGCAAACTCGATCCAGCTCTTTGGGTTCATCTGACGACGGGAACAAGCGACGTCATCGGTGCTGTCGCAGTGGGCCTAGACGAACAGGAGAAGTTTCTTCTTGATGAGTTCCCAGCGATCCCCGGAATTTTGCAGTGGCGAGCCTATCCAGTCCTCAACTACCTGCGCACTGCTAGGATTTGGCGGCCTGGAGTGCTCAACTCTGACGAACGGCAGGTGCTACTTGCTAGTTGTCCCCAAGCTGCTGAGCTCAAATTGGGAAACGAAATTGACCTTGTCGCAGAAGACGCTGCAATACTGAGGGTCCTTAAGGAAGATGGGCGAAAGAACTACGATGAAATTGCTCGTCAAGTAGGCACTTCGGTGGCCACAGTAAGACGACGTCTGGAACGACTGCGTCGCGAGGGGCAAATGCAGATCAGAGCGGTCCTCCCTCCTCGGCATTTGGGGCTGAACACCGAAGTTGTCATGTGGCTGAGGGTTAAGGACTCAGATATTTCAGAGGCATCGCGGTTGTTGGCTGCCGATGAGGCCGTCAAGTACGCGGTCAGGATCGCCGGGGAGTGGACGTTCGTCCTAAAGTTCGATGTCGTCGCTCGCCAGTTTGTTGACGAATTTCTTGCTGGGCGACCTTGGACCCGGATGGTTTTAGAAAGCAGTCTGTCTATCGTCCTAGCGACGACTAAGCGCAACAGTGCTAGGAGTACCTAAGGATGTTCCGATAGTGGCCGAGAGCTTTCGGTAGAAAAGGAACTTAGAGGTGTGGAAGAGACGACGGCGAGCGGCCCGCCCCGGGGCGGGGCAGTGACCGATTCTCAGGGGCAATGGTTTGCTGAATCGTTGGGCGGGTAGTCTCTAATCCGCTTGTCGCCCACTACCACGATGTAGATTTCGTCGCACATTGGCGACAGAACGTGGTGCAGTGTCGCAATCTTGAGTAGGCGGTGAAATAGGGGCGGGATAAATCATACTCAAGTAACGCAGGATTCCTCCAGCAGGCCGGTCACCTCAGTAGGGGAGCGGATTCTCCAATCCGGAGTTGACCATCGAGCTGAATCCGCGGCCGAGCACCTGCGGGGCGGGATTCTCGATCGCCCGCGAATAGTGGCCGACGAGCTGTGAGCACACGCTCTTCCAACTCCTGGCCCGCACCTGCTCACGACCGGCGACCCCGAAGGCCCGCCGTTTCGCCTCGTCGCCGAGGAGGTCCGCCGCATGCGCTCGCATGGCACCGAGATCCTTCGGGGTGTAGAGCCACCCGGTGCGCGAGGAGTCGACGAGGTCGAGTGGGCCGCCTCTGGCGGGAGCGATGACCGGCACCTCGGAGGCCATGGCCTCCTGAATCGTCTGGCAGAAGGTCTCGAGCTCACCCGGGGCGACCATGAGGTCGAAGCTCGCCACAGCTTGGGCCAGAGCATCCCCGCCGAGGAACCCGGTGAAATGAGCCTCCGGCAGCAGCCGCTGCAGACGCGTCCGCCAGGGGCCGTCACCGACGATGACGACCTTCGCCCCGGGCAGATCGGTGAGCGCGGCAAGGTCTTCGACCTGCTTCTCCGCAGCCAACCTGCCGACGAAGCCGATGATCTTCTCACCATTCGGGGCAACGCTTCGACGCCAGGCCTCGGACCGGTGACCCGGGTCGAAACGGGAGGAATCGACCCCACGGGCCCACAGTGCCACCTCGGCGACCCCGAGCCCTTGCAGCTGATCGATCGTGTACGACGATGGGGCCAGCGTCAGAGAGGAATGCTGGTGGATATTGCGGACGTGGTTCCACAGCATGGCCTCGATGCCGTGCATTCCGTACCGGGCGGCATAGGCGGGAACCTCGGTCTGGTAGATCGCCACGGTCGGCAGATTCAGTGCCTGGGCGGCGAGGACCCCGCGCCATCCGAGGACGAACGGACTGGCCAGATGGACGACGTCCGGGGCGAACCGCTGCAGCAGTCGGCGGATGCGGGTGACGCCGCCGGGAGCGACACGGATGCGCCGATACTTCGGCAAGGCGATCGAGGGAACCCGGACGATGCGGGCACCGGCGACCTCCTTCGGACCGTCCCTGCGTGTGCCCGGAGCGATGACGAGGACTTCGTCGCCGCGGTCGGCCAGATGGTCGAGGACCCGCAGGAGTGAGTGGGTGACCCCATTCATATTGGGGAGGAAGGATTCTGCAATGATCGCTACTCTCACGTGCCCCAGCTAAGGTCGGCCGGGTGACGAACGCATGACCCGAAGGCGACAGGTCGGCGACATCTGGCCGAAATCGGTCCACTCCCGCTGCAGTGACGGCGGAATGCCGCGGCCGGTGACCGGACGCGGCCCTTCTCAGTGACTGCTCTCAGGCGCGTGGGTGTCCGGATGATGACCTGTTCGCGACGAGTCTGAACCCCGCGTAAACTGAGGTGTCGGAAATGCTCGCGCAGCACATGGAACGAGGGGAATGGCCGTGGTCTGGTTCATCGTCGGCGGTTGCGTGCTCGCCGCTCTCATCGTCCTCTTCGTCATCCTCACCGTCCTGCGCTTCAACCAGCTGTCCATGGCCCGGTCGCTGTGCGACGAAGCCAAACGCCAGCTCATCGGCGAGATCCGCGCCCGCCACGCTCTCGTGCCCGCCTATCTCGGCACCCTCCAGCAGATCGCCGGACAGGACCTGTCCCGGCTCGAACTCGCGCTCGCCTCTGCCGAGCGCGCCCCCTTCGACCACCGTGGCGCCGCAGCCGAAAACGCTCTGACCGACGCCGTCGATGACGCCGCGCTCATCCCCGCGGCGCTGACGGAGAGGTCCCTCACCTCGGACGCTGCTCGTTCCCAGCGGGCTGCGGTCAACGAAGAGATCGACACGACGATCCAGCTTCTGCACGGTCAGCTGCAGGTGCTCACCGAACGGATCCTCGCCGGTGCGCGCTTCTACAACACGAACGTCGAACGCTATCACCGGCAGCGGGCGCGACTGGTCTCCCGCCTCTTCGGCGGGGTCTTCAAGCCCCGCGCCCCATTCACGGAAGCGATCGATGACGATGGCGGACCCGGAACGGCGGGCCCCGCCTCGGCGAGGATGACCCGATGACCCGCTTCCGCCTCGACCTGGGCTATCGCGGCACGGATTTCCATGGCTGGGCCAAGCAGCCGGGGCTGCGCACGGTCCAGGCCGCCATCGAATCCGGACTGGAGAGGATCACCGGCACCGAGGTGGCCACCGTCGTCGCCGGCCGCACCGACTCCGGCGTCCACGCTCGCCGTCAGGTCGTGCATATCGATCTGGGCGATGAGGCGATCGGCAAGCTCATCGGCCAGTCGAATCGATCCGCCGAGGCGGCCCTCCTGTCACGTCTGCGCGGAGTCCTCATCGCCGGTGAGTTCCACGACATCGTCGTCCACGCGGTGGCCGAGGTGCCAGAGGACTTCGACGCCCGGTTCTCTGCGCTGTGGCGGTCGTATCAGTACCGGTTGGCCGATCATCGGTCATTCATCGACCCGCTGCTGACGCAGGTGACGCCGCGGCACAAGGGTGAACTCGATGCCGAAGCCATGGCCGAGGCCGCGAGCGAGGTCCAAGGGCTCCACGATTTCCTGCCGTTCTGCAAACCCCGGGAGGGCGCGACGACGATCCGCACCCTCCACGAACTGCGAGTCTCACGCGATCAGGATGCTGTGATCACCATCGATCTGCGCGCCGACGCTTTCTGCCATCACATGGTCCGTGCACTCGTCGGCGGTCTGATCAAGGTCGGATCCGGCAATTGGGCGGTGACCCGCCCGGCCGAACTCATCGCCGAGGCGGACGCCGGGCTGACCCCGGATGTGCCCATGTTCGTCACGCCTGCCGAAGGACTCGTCCTCACCGAGGTCGGCTATCCGGCACCCGAGGACTACGCGGCTCGCAACGCCCAGACGATGGCCCGCCGCGACCAGGAATAGGCCGACGGTTCGGCGGGTTGCTGTCCGAAGCTTCAAGCCGCAGCATCAAGCCGCCTTTTATCGCGCAAGTCGCGATCATGTGAGAATTCCTCTTTCCAGTTGTGAGAATCCTGTGTAGATTCACACTTAAGTAACTTTCAGTTCGCATTGGCACTGCAGGATGGAATCCGTCTTCATCCCCACCGGCACGGTTGATGTGCGCCTCACTGAACGATCGAAGGAACCGAATACATGTCGAAACTTGTGACCAAAGTGCTGGCCACGGGCGCCGCAGTGTCAATGCTGACTCTGCCCGGCCTCGCGCCTGCCATCGGGGCACCCTCTCTGGGCAACGGAAACTCCGCTGACGACAGTGCCACGGCACCGAGTGAAGCGGCTCCCGCGGACCCCGCGGAGCCCGACGACTCGTCCGCCGACGGTAAGTCCGCGCCGTCGGACGACGCCGGTGAAGAGCAGGACTCCGGCAGCGATGCGCAGTCGGCGCCCGAGGGCACCAAAGTCCAGCTCCTCAACATCACCGACTTCCACGGGCGCATCTCCGAGGCGGGTACACAGGTCGCCTCGGTGGTCGAGGAGGAACGAGCGAAGTTCGGCACCGGCGGCGACAACAGGGGTACCGCTCTGCTCTCGACCGGTGACAACATCGGTGCTTCGACCTACACCTCCTCATCGCAGAACGACAAGCCCACGCTCGATGTCCTGAACGCCATGGGTGTCGAGGCCTCTGCGGTCGGCAACCACGAATTCGACAAAGGCATCGATGACCTCACGGGACGAGTGAGTGACGAAGCCGATTTCCCCTACTCGGCGGCCAACGTCTATGACAAGGGGACACAGAATGTCGTCGACGGCCTCGACGAGTATTCCATCGTCGACGTGTCGGGAGTCAAGATCGCCGTCATCGGCGTCGTCACCAAAGACACCGCCTCACTCGTCTCACCGGACGGCATCGCCGACCTCGACTTCGGTGACCCCACGGACGCAGTCAACCGCGTCGCCGACGATCTCGAGAACCTCCCCGAGGCCGAACGCCCGGATATGACGGTCGTCGAGGCCCACCTCGGCGCGTCGTCGACAGAGAGCCTCGAGGACGCGAAGGCGTCGAACGCGGAGTTCAAGAAGCTCGTCACCGAGGCCGACGCCTCGGTCGACGCCATGTTCACCGGCCACACTCATATGCCGTACGCCTTCGAAGCGCCGGTGCCAGGGGAGCCCGACCGCACCCGTCCCGTCCTCGAGGCCGGCAGCTACGGCGAATACGTCGGTCAGGTGACCATGAGAGTCGACGGCAACAGCGACTGGCAGGCCAGCGGCATCGACCTCATCGAGACCGAGGGCAAGAGCTATGACTCCGAGGTCGTCGACAAGGTCGCCGGCATCGTCAGCGACGCAGAGGACAAGGCCAAGGAGCTCGGCTCCGAGGTCACCGGCACGATCAGCGAAGACATCACCCGAGCGAAGAAGGACGGCGAGGAGGACCGCGGTGCCGAGTCCACGCTCGGCAACCTCGTCGCCGATGCGCTCAAGGAAGGTGTCGAAGAGACCCAGCTGGAAGAAGCCGACTTCGGCATCACGAACCCGGGTGGACTGCGCACCGACCTGCTCTGCGATGACATCTACAACACCGAAGAGAAGTGCGAAGTCACCGTTGCCGAGCTCAACAGCGTGCTTCCCTTCGCGAACGACCATGGTGTCGTGACGATGAAGGGGTCGGACGTCATCGGCCTCTTCGAAGAGCAGTGGCAGCCCGACGGCGCCTCTCGGTCGTTCCTCCACCTGGGCATCTCCGAGGACCTCGACGTCGTCTATGACACGGATGCCGACAAGGGCGAGCACGTGAAGTCCGTCAAGGTCGATGGCAAGGACATCGACCCGAACAAGGACTACCGGGTCGCGACGCTGAGCTTCCTCGCCACCGGCGGTGACAACTTCTCCTCCTTCGCCAAGGGCGATTTCGAGCAGTCGGGACTCACCGACTTCGAGACCTGGGAGAACTACTTCAACAAGCACCAGGCCGCAGGCAAGGACGTCACCCCGGACAAGAACGAACGCCAGGCAGACGCGGCCAAGGACGTCATCGACAACGGTGATCTGAGCGCCGAGCTGACCGGGCCGAAGGCCATCAAGCCCGGTGAGAGCGCTGAGTTCGCGCTCAAGACGAACGCGAAGTCCGAGGTCGCGGGTCCCATCGACGTCACCGTCGACCTGCCGGAGGGCTATACCGCCGAGGCGGCCGCGCAGTCCGAGTCCCAGTCTGCTTCCAGCAGCGCCACCAAGGGCAAGGCCCCTGAGGTCAGCGCCGAGGCGGCCAAGACGATCACCCTCGATTCGATCCCGGCGGGGGAGTCCGAGGCTGGTGTGACGGTGACGGCACCGAAGGATGCCTCCGGTGAGGTGACTGTCAAGGCCAGCGTGCAGGCGAATGTCGATGGTCCGTGGTGGGATGACAACCCGCTGCCGCTGGCGCATGAGTTCGAGGCCACCGCTGCAGTCGGTGACGATGCGAATGCCTCGGCCGGCGATGACGGTTCCGCCGACGGCGGCAATGCCGATGGCGGCGCTGCTGACGGCGGAGACAGTGCGGCCGGCGGCAATGCCGATGGCGGCGACAGCGCAGCTGGCGGCAACGCGGACGGTGCGGATGCATCGTCCGACGGCGGTTCGGCCGATGGCTCCGGAAGTGAAGCGAACGGTTCGAAGGACGGAGGCGACCTGCCGCGCACCGGCTTCGAGACCTTCAACATCGTCGCTGCGGCTCTGGCACTCATCGTCGCCGGCACCACTGCGGTCACGATCGTCCGCCGCCGCAAGCTCAGCCTCCAAAGCTGAGTCAGGCCGGCATCAGACCGGCGGGCCGGAGAGTTCTTCTCTCCGGCCCGCCGTCATTCTCAGACTCTTTGCTCACCGGAACAGTTCCCGCGGGACCATCCCGCACCCGTGGCGTCATTTCGACCCGGTAGTCGCACGTCGCACCGGTGCACCGGGGCGTTGATTCGCTGCGGGGGCGGTTCGCGAGGAAGGGTGGGTGCTGACGCTACCGGTGCGTGATGCCCGCAGCGTCAGGGGCGTGACGATGCGTCGGAGCCGTCGGTCGCCTCGGGGCCGGAGCCGTTGACTGCCTCGGAGCCGTCGGCCTCGGCACCATTGTCGGCGCCGGCATCGGCATAGGCGTCACGGGTGGGCGACGTCGGCGGGACCGGCGGGCGGCCGGCGCGGAAGGTCTCGAGGTGAGTGAGCACCGGGACGAGGAAGAGGATGCCGACGGCCGGCACGACGATGCCCGAGTCGTTGATGAGAGTGCCGACCCCCAGCAGAATTGCCAAGCTGATCATCGCCGCCCTCAACAGCGGGATCCGCCGATAAGTGTCCTGAAGCCCGTGCAGTCGGAAGCGCGCAGGGTCGAGCGCCATCCAGAACACCCCGATGATGACCAGCGGCAGCACCAGAGTCATCCACGACTGGGTGAGGATGTCGATGTTCATACCGATCTTGCGGGCCAGTACGCTGAGCGCCTGACCGCTGATGATCGAGTCGAAGAACCGTCCGAAGTGCGTGCGCTGATCGGCCGGGCGCAGCCAGTCGAGGAACAGCACGGTGAGCATGACGAATCCGGCAATGCCCACCGTCAGCCCCAGCCGTTTGAGCGAGAACCGGATGCTCGCCGCGGCCAGCACGAGGTAGGCGACTCCGATGATGAGGGTCGGCACGGAACCGAACTTCGTGCCCAGTCCGGGTGCCGCGAGGATGACGCAGGAGACGAGCACGGGAAGGGTGACGATGAGGACGCGATGCAGCGGCTTGGTCACCAGGGACGCGAACCCGGCGACCGCCATCAGCAGCGCACAGCAGTACAGCGCCAGCGCCGAGTTCCCGATCCCGTAGAACCGGGAAGCGATGAGCAGGGGCTCACCCAACAGCGTCGACATCTGCAGCTGAGATCCGGTGACGACGTCGTAGGCGAGCACGGCGACGGTCACGGTGGACACGAAGAGCACCGGCCCGAACTTGTGCCGCCGCCAGGGCCCGAGCAGCGCCAGCACCCCGAGCAGCAGCGCCCACCCGGCCAAAGCTCCGAGCATCGCGATGTCCGGGTTCGTCGCCCGCTCCCACGGCACGGTATTGACCAGGTACGTCGAGATCGGCATCGCCGCGAAAATGACACCGAGGCGGTACGCCCCGGAATGGACGAGCTCCCGGTGGTTCTTCCGCATGAACCATGCCAACGCCAACAGTCCGATCATGAGCACCGCGACGACCGGGAAGAACCATGTCGACAGATCGTTCTGCGTCTTCACCGCCACCTGCCGGTCGAGCACCGCCTGATAGCGCGAGTGCCAATCGGAGCCATGCGCCCCCGAGGTCATCGGCGCCCCGGCCGCATTGTCCATCTCCTCGGCCCCGGACAATGCCACGAGCGTCGGCGCCAGGTCGGGCACCTGCACCAGTCCCGGCTGCCGCGTCGACGACGAGGTGAGCAGTCCCGCCTGCTCGCCCGGGGCGACCACCATCGTCGCCTGCATCGACGACCCTTCGTACGCGCCGTCGGCGATCGAGGAGAACATCACGGGAACGCGTCCCTCGCCGAGGCGGTTCGGCCGATCCGGGCTCATCCACCCGGTCGATTCGAGGATGTCCCCGACCTGAGCGTCGAGATTCTTCAGCGAATAGCCGTCGGCTGCGGTATTGCCGAGATCGACAAGGGCGAGTTCGCCGTCTGCGGCCGACTTCGCGACGTCCGCGCCCAAGTCGGATCCGACGGGCGACCAGTTCTCGACGCGGCCGGTCGGGGTGGCCGCCGCGATGGAGGCACCGTTGCCGAAGGCGTGGATATCGGGCACTGCCTCGGCCAGCGCCCCGAGGGAGGCATCGTAGTTGTCGCCGCGTGCCACCTGTGCGTACACGTCCCAATCGGCGACCCAGCCGTCGAGGGGAGATGCCGGTTCGCGGCACTGATCGCGGGGTTCGTCGGCGGCCCGCCGCCCGGATCCGAGTCCCAACCAGCCGTCGACCGGGCAGCTCGTCGAGCGCACGCTGCGCGGTGTGATCGTCCCGATCTGACCGCCCTTCATCATCACCCACAGGTGCGGTGTGGTGCGCGGATCGAGATCCTCGAAGCTGAACCCGGAGACGTTGATCGACACGACCCCAGGATTCGCCGAGGCGGCCCCACCGTCGTCGTCTTCCGTGGCCGGAGCCGTGCCCCCGTTCTTGCCTGCCGCCTGGGAGTCGGCCCGAGCCGACGCGCCCGCACCTGCAGACGGACCCGCGCCTAACGCCGCCTGCCCGGCTTGGGGCAGGCCGAGGACGAACAGGGCGATGGCCAGGATCCCGAGCAGAACTCGAGCGGCGGGGGAGGTCACGGGGGCTCTCATCGGTGAGCCTCCTCGGCGTGTTCAGCACTGAGCGCCAGCAGGAAGGGCAGCAGAACCATGGCTCCGGTCGAGGGCACGGCGACCCCGGAATCGGTGAGCACGAGCCCGACGCCGAGTCCGGTGGCGGCGGCCAAGAATCCATAGTGCAGGTCGGAATCGGTGAAGAGCTGGGGGAGCCGTCCGCGCCATTTGTTGACCAGACGCCCGGTCCGGCTGCCGGCGTGGACGCGAGGGAAGTGGAGGAGGTAGCGGAGGAAGATGAGGATCGCGATGGCCGCGAGCGGGGTGACGATGGCCAGAGCCGGATTGACCTGGATGATGTGGAGGTTCGCGCCGAGCTTGCGGCCGACGACCTGCAGGGCCTCACCGGTGACGATCTGGTCGAAGAACGTGCCGAAATGAGAGCGTGTCCCGGCCGGGCGCAGCCAGTCGAGGAAGGCGATGCCGATGAGCACGGCCAGCGAAAACAGACCGATGAGGGCGAGGCGCAGCAGAGTCAGTCGGATCTTCGACAGAAGCGCCAGCAGGACCATGAGACCGGCGAGGATGGCGATCGTGCCGCCGAACTTCGCTCCCCAGGAGGGATTACCGGAGACGAACACGGCGGCCAGTCCGACGACGACCGGCACGATGATCACTGCCTTTCGGTGCCCGCGCGCCCGCAACCACGAGACCATCAGCCCAAGGAAGATGAAGAGGCTGACGATGAAGATCGCCGCACCCTGATTGCCGAGTCCGTAGTAGCGACCGCCGACGATCGGGTTGTAGCCGAGCAGCGAGTTCGCCTGCAGATGGGACCCGGTGGCCAGGTCGGTCGCGAGGATGAGCAGGTTCGCCCCGGCCAGGGCGCCGACCCGTCCTCTCCAAGTTCGACCCCATGGCGGGATAAGGGCGAAGGCGAACAGAACGGCGGCCGTGCCGATGACCGAGAGGAACAGGCCGAGCCCGGGGTCGGCCATTCTCGACCAGGGAAGGAGCCCGGCGAGGAACGCTCCCATCGGCAGGGCCGCGACGCCCAGGGACACCCAACCGAGGAATCGGTGGACGTGGGGCGCAAGGGTGGCGCCGCCTCGGCGACCGAGG
The DNA here is from genome assembly GCF_051172395.1 of Brevibacterium sp. H602. Taxonomy (NCBI): domain Bacteria; kingdom Bacillati; phylum Actinomycetota; class Actinomycetes; order Micrococcales; family Brevibacteriaceae; genus Brevibacterium; species Brevibacterium sp. H602. The sequence goes on from NZ_JBPIZD010000009.1 coordinate 94,669, forward strand.
ATGGAGCGGTTGAGCAGGACCGCGCACGCGATGAAGAGGACGTAGAAGATGACGTCGAGAGTGATGGAGAACGTCGAGAGATTCTGATGGATCGTCGTCGACTTCTGCGCCTCGGCGACGAGATCGTCGATGCGCTGCTGCGGATCATCATCGGTCGGGGTGGAGTCGAAGCCGACGGCGCGCGGGGAATCGACGTCGAGGACATCGAGGATGCCCGGCGCCAGATCGGTGATCTGAAGCAGCCCCGGGGTGCGGGTCGTCGCCGAGGACAGGGACCCGGGTTCGAAGCCGGGCCCGGAAGCGATGAACGCGCGCAGCTGCGGCAGTCCGGAACTGTCACCGAGGCCGGCGACGATGATCGTCGGATCCGCGGCCCCGTCCTTCGCTTTCTCCCGCACTTCCTGCAGACGCACGCCGAGGCGGCGGTCGGCTTCGGCGACGCGGGTCTCACGGTCGTAGTTCGGCGGAACGGTATAGGAGTAGTTCGGGATCGGGTCGAACAGCCAGGAGCGGATGCCGATCGCGCCGAGGTCGACGACGCCGAGGCGGCAGTCCGTGGCCGTCGCATCGTCCGTGAAGTTCGTCACCACCCCGTCTTCGTCCGCGGCCGCATAGGCTGCGCCGGGCCCCTCGGCTGCGAGGCATGGTTCGAGCAGGGAGTCCGCATCGGTCGCATCGGTGCCGGAGGGCACGGCCTTGCCGGCTTCAGTCACGGTGCGCGCGAGCATGCCGTAGTCGACTGAGTAGCCGGAGCCGATATTGGGTTCCTTGACCGCATCGAAGCCCTCGATCCGAGCCGTCGTCGTTCCGGCCGCGGATTCGTCGCCATGAGCTTCATCACTGTTCGCCGCCTCCTTCGCCGAGGCGGCCCCGTCCTCGGTGTCCACGGATCCGTCCGTGGTGGGGGCGATCATCGTCGGGCAGCGTGCCGAGTCATCGGGGTCGGCATCCTCGGCGATGGGGGAGGGTCCGGCTTGTGCGCGGGCGCCCGCCCCGAAGGACAGCCAACCGGAGGCGGGGCAGGTGGCCGAGCCGATCGTGCGCACATTGAGGTTCGCGGCCGCGCCCTCGGAGAGCAGACTGTAAAGGTTCGGAGTGCGCTCGGGATCGATATCATCGATGGTCAGACCCGGAATGCCGAAGACGACCGTCTGCCCGGCCGGGGGCCTGCTGGTGTCAGTGGACTGCGCGGAGGACGCATTCGAGTTCGCAGCCGAACCGTTGTCCGACGCCATACTGTCCGTTGATGCCGGACCGTCGGTTGATGCCGACGCGGAGGAGGGGCCGAGTCCGAGGCCTGCCGTCAGGAGCCCGACCAGGAGACCCAGCATCAGGATTCTCAATGCGGGAAGTCGGAAGGGCAGGCTGGAGTGAGTCGGCACAGATCAATACTATCGGCTCGGGTTTCAGCTGGCCCTGAGACCGCTCTGGGCGTTTGCTCCCCGGGCCTGCGGGCATGTATATTTGATTGTCGTTGTGTGTGCTTGTCGCACTCCCTTACATAGCCTCATGCGTTGCAGGCCCGTAGGTGAGGGGAATGCGTCGATAGGTTCACCCGATTGAAGACAACCAGCGCTTGAGACCCATTGGACTCACGACCCGATGAGGATCCGGCGCTGTACTGAACACAGATACGAAAAGAAGGCTACTTTTGCGTACGTATACAGCTAAGTCCGGTGACGTTGAGCACCAGTGGCACGTCATCGACGCCACTGACCAGGTGCTCGGTCGCCTTGCTTCGCAGGTTGCACGCCTCCTGCGCGGCAAGCACAAGACCACGTTCACTCCGAACACCGACACCGGTGACTTCGTCATCATCATCAACGCCGACAAGGTCGCGCTGACAGGTGCGAAGCTCGAGAAGAAGCGCGCTTACCGCCACTCCGGATACCCCGGTGGCCTCAAGAGCGTGAACTATGCCGAGCTCCTCGCCACCCACCCCGAGCGTGCAGTCGAAAAGGCTGTCGCCGGTATGGTCCCGAAGACTCGTCTCGGACGTGCCCAGATGCAGAAGCTGAAGGTCTATGCAGGTGCCGAGCACCCGCACGCCGCTCAGAATCCGCAGCCGTACGAACTCAGCCAGGTCGCGCAGTAAGCGCCTGAGCTCTAGACATCCCGAGGAGAACCGTGGCTGATACCACCAACGCGACAGAAACTGTCGAAGAAGAGATCACCGAATACACTTCCGAGACTCCCGCATCCGCAGGCCTGGGCGAAAGCACCGCCGGTGGACGTGGACAGTCCCTGACCGCCCCCGGCAACGGAGTCGGCCGCCGCAAGCAGGCAATTGCTCGTGTGCGCCTCGTCCCCGGCACCGGTGAGTGGACCATCAACGGACGTACTCTCGAAGAGTACTTCCCGAACAAGCTGCACCAGCAGCTCGTCAATGAGCCCTTCACCCTGCTGGACCTGGGCGGACGCTTCGACGTCATCGTCCGGATCTCCGGCGGTGGACCCTCCGGCCAGGCCGGTGCCGTCCGCCTGGGCGTGGCTCGTTCGCTCAACCAGATCGACGCGGAGTCCAACCGCGCCGAGCTGAAGAAGGCCGGATACCTCAGCCGCGATGCTCGCGTTCCTGAGCGCAAGAAGGCCGGTCTCAAGAAGGCCCGCAAGGCACCTCAGTTCTCGAAGCGCTGATCTCGCTGGCGAACCGACTGCGGCTGGTCTGCCACTGAGTCGCAGTCATCGACAGTTCAGCATCATGAACATGAGAATGCGGTCCCGAACCAGGTTCGGGGCCGCATTTCTCATATCCGGACTCATCTCACACGGTCACTGACGTGGCCGGCGCTGCGCTCGACCGCGACTGCGGTCGGGTGTCCCGCCTCGGCGCATAATCCGTCGTTCAAGCCTGAGCGCGAATATCGCATTGTGCACGGCACGAAAAGCGCGCTCGGCCTTGAACGGACACTCGCGACGCCGCGATCACAACGGTCGTGGCTGCGGCCGGCCGCCTCGGCGAGGGTGCCGACATCACGAGCGACACACAGCGGATCGACTAAGATCGACTCCGACATTGACGAAAGGATCTCCACTATGTCTCGACTCTTCGGCACCGATGGAGTGCGCGGACTGGCCAATCGCGATATCTCGGCCAAACTCGCGCTCCAGCTCTCGGTCGCAGGCTCTCGCGTGCTCAGCCGCGGCTGGACGGGTGAGAAGCGCCCCTTCGCCGTGGTCGGACGTGATACGCGTGTGTCCGGCGAATTCCTCTCCGCAGCACTGAGCGCCGGCATCGCCTCGACCGGAGTCGACGTCCTCGACGCGGGAATGCTGCCGACGCCGGGCATCGCCCAGGTCGTCAAGGACACCGGCGCCGCCTTCGGTGTCGTCATCTCCGCCTCTCACAATCCCATGCCCGACAACGGCATCAAGTTCTTCGCCGCCGGAGGCACGAAGCTCGACGACGCAGTCGAGGATGAGATCCTCGCGATCTTCGATGAGGACTGGGACCGTCCGACCGGCGCGGACGTCGGCCGCATCTCGCGCTACCCGGCCGCTGCCGATGAGTACACCGAGCACCTCGTCCGCTGCGTCGACGCCGACAATGTGCGTCCGCTGTCGGGGCTCAAGGTCGTCGTCGACTGCGCCCACGGTGCCGCCTCGATCGTCGGACCCGCCGCACTGCGCCAGGCCGGCGCCGAAGTCATCGTCTCCGCCGCCGAACCCGACGGCTTCAACATCAACGACGGTGTGGGCTCGACCCACCTCGAACCGCTGCAGCGGCTCGTCGTCGAGACTCAGTCCGACCTCGGCGTAGCCTTCGACGGCGACGCCGACCGCTGCCTGGCCGTGGATTCGCTGGGTCGGGTCGTCAACGGCGACCAGCTCATGGGCATCCTGGCGATCGGACTCAAGGAGCTCGGCGTGCTGCGCGGAAACACCCTTGTCACGACCGTCATGTCGAACCTGGGTCTGAAGCAGGCGATGGACAAGTACGGCATCGAGACGGTGCAGACCGCTGTCGGCGACCGCTACGTGCTCGAGCGGATGCTCGCCGACGGGTATGCGCTCGGCGGGGAGCAGTCCGGACACGTGCTCATGCTCGATCACGGCACCACCGGCGACGGAGTGCAGACCGCCCTGCACCTGATGAAGCGGATGGCCGACGCCAAGCGGACTCTGGCCGACCTCGCCGCGGAGATCCCGCAGCTGCCGCAGGCACTCGTCAACGTCAAGGGCGTGGACAAGAACAACGTCGATCACCCGCAGGTCGCTGCCGAGGTGGCCGCCGTCGAGGCCGAACTCGCCGACACCGGTCGCGTGCTGCTGCGTGCCTCGGGCACCGAGCCGCTCATCCGCGTCATGGTCGAAGCCGCCACCGAGGATGCCGCCTCCGCCCAGGCCGAGCGCCTGGCCGCGTCGGTCAAGGAGCACCTCGCGCTGTAGGCGGTGCCGGTGCCTTTTGCTCGATCAAGGGCTCGCTCAGATAAGTCGCGGTACGCCGCAGCATATTCGGGCGGGCCCTTGATCGACGTTCAGCTCGAGGCGAACTGGGTGGCGTAGAGCTCGGCGTAGCGGCCGCCGCGACCGACGAGCTCCTCGTGAGTGCCCTTCTCGATGATGCGACCGGCTTCGACGACGAGGATCGTGTCGGCCTGCCGGATCGTCGACAGACGGTGGGCGATGACCAGAGCCGTCCGCCCGTGCATCGCCTGGGCCAGGGCACGCTGGATCGCGGCCTCATTCGTCGAATCCAACGCCGAGGTGGCCTCATCGAGCACGACGATCTCCGGAGACGCCAGCAGCATCCGGGCAATGGTCAGGCGCTGACGCTCGCCTCCGGAGAGACGGTACCCGCGTTCGCCGACGACGGTGTCCAGTCCATCGGGAAGCGCATCGATGACGCTTCTCAACTGTGCCCGGTCGATGGCATCGAGCATCTGCTCCTCGGTGGCATCGGGATTGACCAGCGCCAGGTTGGCGCGGATCGACTCATGGAAGACATGACCGTCCTGGGTGACGACACCGACGGCCTCGCGCAGATCGGCGAACGACAGATCGCGAACATCGACTCCGCCGATGGTGATCGTGCCGCCCGTGACGTCATAGAGCCGCGGCAGCAGCGACGCGATCGTCGACTTTCCCGCACCCGAGGATCCGACGAGGGCAACGGTGTGCCCGGCGGGAATCGTGAAGCTCAGGTCATGGAGAACCTGATCGCCGCCGCGGGTGTCGAGCACGGAAACGTCCTCGAGGCTGGCCAGGCTGACCTGCGAGGCGCTGGGGTAGGCGAAGTCGACATGATCGAACTGCACATCCAGCCCACCGGCTGGCAGAGCCTTCGGCTGCGACGGTTCCTTGAAGTACGGCACGAGATCGAGGATCTCGAACACCCGCTGGAACGACACCACTGCGCTCTGGATGTCCAGACGCGCGTTGGCGAGCATCGTCAGCGGCGTGTAGAGCCTGGTCAGCAGCAGCGCCAGGGTCACAACCTGACCGGCGTTGAGGTTGCCGACGACGGCCTGCGCGCCACCAACGCCATAGACCAGTGCCAGTGCCAGGGCAGAGACCAGAGTCAGCGAGGACACGAACGTCGACTGCAGCATCGCAACCTTGACCCCGATATCGCGGACCTGACCGGCACGGTCGGCGAACTCCTCGTTCTCCTGGCGAGGATTGCCGAAGAGTTTGACCAGGGTGGCACCGGCGGCGGAGAAGCGCTCGGTCATGCGGGTCGACATGTTTGCGGAATTGTTGGCCGCTTCGAACTGCAGGGATGCGAGCTTCCCGCTGAGCATACGGGTGGGGATGATGAACAGCGGCAGCAGCAGGATCGACAGCACGGTCACCTGCCAGGAGATCGTGACCATGACGCCGACGGTCAGGGCCAGGGAGACGAAGTTCGACACGATGCCGGACAGGGTGTTCGAAAACGCCCGCTGCGCACCGATGACATCCGTATTCAGTCGGGAGACCAGGGCGCCGGTGCGGGTGCGATTGAAGAATGCGATCGGCATCGACTGGACGTGATCATAGACGGCCGTGCGCAGGTCGAAGATGAGTCCCTCGCCGATCCGTGAGGACAGGTACCGGTTCGTGATCGAGATGGCCGCATCGGCGATGGCCAACCCGCCGATGGCCACGGCCAGCCACACGACCGTGGACACGGGCCCGCCGCCGGTGATCGCGTTGACGACGTCGCCGGCGAGCACCGGGTTGAGGACGCCGATGCCCGCGGTGAGTACGGACAGCAGCAGGAAGATGATGAGTTTGCGCTTGTGCCGGGTTGCATACCCGGCGATCCGCTTGTAGATGCCCGGTTGGATGCGCGTCTCGGGGGTCTTCTTGCTCTTGACCGAGGAGTACATGAGGTGATGTGCGGATGGCACGCTCATACTGGGTCCCTTTCTGCTGCCGAAACGACCGAGCATGCACGGGGGAGCCCGTGACGGCGCGAGGATCGCTCGCATCCGGCCGCCGCCGTGGGCGGGTGGCCTGCCGGCGGTGAGTAGTTCAGTGCACACTGTGCAACCGCCGGAGCGGTGAAACTATTTCCTCACCGCCCGGCGACTCCCCTCACAGGTCCGCTTACAAGCTCGCCGAGGCGGCCGCCAAGACCTGATGCTCCGACCCGGCGACCCCCGTCACAGCTTCCGCAGCTGCACCTTCCGGATCGTGTGGTCGGAGGACTTGTGGAGCACCAGGTCGGCTCGACCGCGGCTGGGCTGGACGTTCTCGCGCAGGTTCGGGAAGTTGATGGAGTCCCAGATCTCCGTGGCCAAGGTGATCGCCTCGTCGTCGTCGAGCTGCGAGTACCGGTGGAAGTAGGAATCCTCGTCCTGGAACGCACCGTGCTTGAGTTTGAGGAACCGCGAGATGTACCACTGGCGGATGTCACGGGAGCGCGCATCGACGTAGACGGAGAAGTCGAAGTAGTCGCTGATGGCCAAGCCCACGGTTCCGTCCTGACGGGGGCGGGCGGGTTGGAGGACGTTGAGGCCTTCGACGATGAGGACATCGGGGGAGCGCACGACCACCTCGGCGCCGGGAACGATGTCATAGGTGTGGTGCGAGTACACAGGTGCACGGACCTCGGGGGCCCCGGATTTCACGGCGGAGATGAACTTGAGCAGCTTGCGCCGGTCGTAGGATTCGGGGAATCCCTTCCGCCCGTTGAGGCGGCGACGGTCGAGTTCGGCGTTGGGGTAGAGGAATCCGTCGGTGGTGATGAGCTCGACGCGCGGAGTGTCGGGCCAGCGGGCGAGAAGTTCGCGCAGCACACGTGCCGTCGTCGACTTGCCCACGGCCACCGATCCGGCGACGCCGATGACGAAGGGCGTGCGCTTGGCATCCTGCGGTTCCAGCCCGCGTTCGTGCAGCGGAGAGAAGAATTCCCTGGTCAGGTCGTGCTTCGCCCGCCGTGCGGAGACGTAGAGGTTGAGCAGCCGTGACAGGGGCAGATAGACCTGAGCCACCTCGTCGAGGTTGATCCGATCGCCGAGCCCGCGCAGCCGTTCGATGTCGCGCTGCTTCAGCGGCAGCGGCGTGGCCTGGGCGAGCGTGCCCCACACCTCCCGATCGAACTCCCAGAACGGAGACGTCGTGTCCGGCTCGCTGCGCCGGGCGGTATTGAGGCCGGCGAGCTTGCGCGCACGGTCCAATTGAGGGTCGACATGGCTCATTCCACCATTGTGTCATGCGTCATGTTCGCCGCCCGCCCCAGGTCGGCGAAAGCCCCCACCCTCACCGAGGCGGCTCCTCCCCACCGAGGCGGCCCCACCCTCACCGAGGTGACCGTTCCGTCTCCGGCCCCGTCAGGTGTGCCCCGGCCGTCCTCTCCCGCGCCCGCGTGCGCGTGCAGTTCGTCACGTTGACCCGATCGTGACTCGCCGGAATACCCGAGATCGGCTATCAGTGCGTAAAATCTCCCTCATGTGTGGAATCGTTGGCTATGTATCCAAGGCCCCCGTTGACAATGCCGACCACTCGGCGCTCGATGTCGTGCTCGGCGGCCTGAAGAGGCTCGAGTACCGCGGCTACGACTCGGCCGGTGTCGCGCTCGTGACGCCCGAGGGCCAGCTCGCCTCGGCGAAGAAGGCCGGAAAGTTCTCCGCCCTGACCGAGGAGATCGAGGCCAACCCGCTGCCGGCTGCGCAGACCGGAATCGGCCACACCCGCTGGGCCACCCACGGTGGACCCACCGACCTCAACGCCCACCCGCACCTGGCCGACGGGGGCAAGCTCGCCCTCATCCACAACGGGATCATCGAGAACTTCGCCCACCTGAAGAAGGACCTCGCCGCCGAGGGCGTCGAGTTCCTCTCCGAGACCGACACCGAGGTGGCCGCCGCCCAGCTGGCGAAGAACTACAAAGCCACTGGCGACCTCACCGCCGCGATGCGCAAGACCGCGACCGAACTCGAAGGTGCGTTCACCCTGCTCGCCGTCCATGCCGATGCTCCCGGCCAGGTCGTCGCCGCACGTAGGAACTCGCCGCTGGTCATCGGCCTCGGCGAGGGCGAGAACTTCCTCGGCTCCGACGTCGCCGCATTCATCGACTACACCCGCACGGCTGTCGAGATCGGCCAGGACGAAGTCGTCACCATCACCCCGGACGAAGTCACGATCACTGACACCGCAGGCAACCCCGTCGAGGGCGAGCAGTTCGAGGTCGACTGGGACACCGCCTCGGCGGAGAAGGGCGGCTTCGCGTCCTTCATGGACAAGGAGATCCACGATCAGCCGCAGGCCGTGGCGGATACGCTGCTCGGCCGCCTCGACACCGAGGGTCGCCTGACGCTGGACGAGATGCACATCGATGAGAACGTGCTCAAGTCCGTGGACAAGATCGTCGTCATCGCCTGCGGCACCGCAGCGTATGCCGGTCAGGTTGCGAAGTACGCGATCGAGCACTGGTGCCGCATCCCCACCGAGGTGGAGCTGGCCCACGAATTCCGCTACCGGGATCCGGTGGTCACGGAGAAGACGCTCGTCGTGGCGATCTCGCAGTCCGGGGAGACCATGGACACGATCATGGCCGTCCGCCACGCACGTCAGCAGGGTGCGAAGGTCATCGCGATCTGCAACACCTTCGGTTCGACGATCCCACGCGAATCCGATGCCGCGCTGTACACCCACGCCGGCCCGGAGATCGCCGTGGCCTCGACGAAGGCTTTCCTGTCGCAGGTCGTCGCCTGCTACCTGCTCGGCCTCTACCTCGCCCAGCTGCGGGGCAACAAGTTCCGCGACGAGATCGGCACGATCCTCGCCGAGCTGCAGTCGATCCCTGCGAAGATCCAGCACATCCTCGACGAGACGAAGTCGCAGGTCCTTGCGCTGGCCGACCGCAACCAGGATGTCGGTTCGGTGCTGTTCCTCGGCCGTCACGTCGGCTACCCGGTGGCGATGGAGGGTGCGCTCAAGCTCAAGGAGCTCGCGTACATCCACGCCGAGGGCTTCGCCGCCGGTGAGCTCAAGCACGGACCGATCGCGCTCATCGACGACGGTCAGCTCGTCATCATCGTCGTGCCGTCCAAGCGCGGCCGGGATTCGCTGCATGCGAAGGTCATCTCGAACATCCAGGAAGTCCGTGCCCGCGGTGCGAACACCGTCGTCATCGCCGAGGAGGGTGACGAAGAGGTCGATCAGTTCGCCTCCGAGGTCATCTACGTGCCCGAGACGACGACGCTCATGGCGCCGCTGCTGACGACGGTTCCGCTGCAGATCTTCGCGATGGAGCTGGCCACGGCCAAGGGCCTCGACGTCGACCAGCCGCGCAACCTCGCGAAGTCGGTCACGGTCGAGTAAGGACGCGAGCATGGCGATCTTGGGAATCGGCACCGATATTGCCGACGTGCCGCGCTTCGCGGAGCACATCGAGCGGGTGCCCGAACTCCTCGACCGTCTGCTCACTCCCGGTGAGCAGCTCAAACGCAACGGCAAACGCCGGACGGACGCCTCCTTGGCGGCGCGGTTCTCCGCGAAGGAGGCGCTGAAGAAGGCGATCGGCTTTCCCGGATGGCTGCCCTGGCAGTCCGCCGAGGTGGTCCCCGCCTTATCGGGTGCGCCGAGTTTCCGTCTGCGTGGGCTCGTCCTCGAGCACTTCCGTGCCATCGGCGGAACGAACATCCACCTGTCGATCACCCACGATGCGCACCTGACGATGACTTTCGTCATCGCCGAGGGCGACGGGCCGTCGCTGAGCCCCGGCATCGAAGGTGCCACTGAGCACTTCACCCACTCGATGTACGGGAAGGGTGCCCGACTCGGCGAGATGCCGGAACGCTGATCGACCAGACGGTCGGGGTTCCACGTCGGCGAACAGGGCCGATATCGCGGAAGCGGGAATCGACGGTGGTAATAGACTCAGGGCATGAGTTCACTTCCCAACGACACCGACAAAACCGCCACCGACCCCGCCACCCCCACGATCCCGACCCTCGCCGAGGCGGCCACCGCCGTGCACCTGCCCACCGCCGATGACGCGAACGACATCGCGCCCGGCCTGGTCACCCTGCGCCGGGCGCTGCACGAGAACGTCGAGGTCGGACTCGACCTGCCGGTGACGCAGAAGCTCGTCCTCGACGCCATCGAAGGCCTCGACGTCGAGGTGAGCACGGGGGAGAGGCTGTCGTCGATCGTCGTCGTTCTGCGCGGAGGCGCCCGCAAGGAGGACTCGACCGGGGTCGTACCCGCCGTCCTCCTGCGCGGGGACATGGACGGACTGCCCGTCACCGAGGCGACCGGATTCGACTTCGCGGCCACCTCGGGGAGGATGCACGCCTGCGGCCACGATTTGCACACCGCCGGTCTCGTCGGCGCACTCAAACTCCTCCACCGCGACCGCGACTCCCTGCCCGGCGACGTCGTGTTCATGTTCCAACCCGGCGAAGAAGGCTATGACGGGGCCGGAAAGATGATCGACGAAGGCGTCCTCGACGCTGCCGGACCTCGCGTCAAGGCCGCCTTCGGCATCCACGTCTCCGCCGACGCCGACCTCGGTGTCGCCAGCTCCCGACCCGGATCGTACATGGCGGCGTTCTCGAAGATGACGATCACCGTGAACGGCAAAGGCACGCACGCCTCCCGCCCGGCCACCGGCAAGGACCCCATCCAGGTCGGCGCCATGCTCGTGGGCCAGCTGCAGGAGTATGTCACCCGCCGCTTCGACATCTTCGACCCGCTCGTGATCACCGTCGGCCAGTTCAACGGCGGCACCGCTCCCAACGTCGTCCCCGACTTCGCGACCTTGGTCGTCAGTGTGCGCACGTTCTCTGAAGCGGTGACCTCCCGCGCCGAGGCGGAGCTGCCTCAGCTCGTTCGTGACCTCGTCGCCGCCCACGGTCTGAGCGCCGACGTCGAGTACGAGCAGATCCTGCCGCCGACGATCAACGACGACGCCGAAGCCGAGTTCTTCCTCTCCACCTTCACCGACCTCTTCGGCGAGGAGCGGACCGTGCGGAAGGCGAATCCGCTGCCCGGTTCTGAGGACTTCTCTCGCGTGCTCGACGCCGTGCCCGGAGCCTACGGACACTTCGGGGTTGCCCTGCCGAATCTGCCGGTCGAAGAACGCGAAGCCAATCATTCCCCGCGCGCCCGCCACAGCGACGACGGCCTGGCCGACCAAGCTTTGTTTCTCGCCCATCTGGCCGGGCGCCGGCTGGCGCAGTTAGCTGAGGGGTAAGCATGTTCGCCTACCCGAGTGACACCATCAGGGAGGCCGAGAAGCCGCTGCTCGAAGCCGGCATCCCGCTCATGGCCCGGGCTGCCCGAGCGCTGGCGAACAGTGCGGCCGCCATACTGAAGGCCGACCACGGACAGGTCGCCGGCACCCGCGTGAGCGTACTGGCCGGACCGGGCAACAACGCCGGAGACGCACTCTTCGCCGCGGCGACATTGGGCAGGCGCGGTGCCGCCATCACGGTCATCACCCTCTTCGATCGCACTCACGACGACGGGCTGGCCGCGGCACGAAGCGCTGGTGCGCAGGTCATCGCGTTCACCTCGACCCAGGTCGATGCGGCCCGGGCGGATGCTCTGCGCGAACTCTCCCGCGCCGATCTCGTCCTCGACGGCATCCTCGGCACCGGTGGTCGGCGGGGACTGCCCGACCACATCTCCTCACTCATCGCCGACTGGGCCCCACACCGCACCGGCCGCCTCATCGCCGTCGATATCCCCTCCGACCTCGACCCGAACCACACCGGGGCAGAGAAACGACTCCACGCCGACCATACTGTGACCTTCGGCGGCCTCAAGACCGAACTCATCGATCCGCGTGCGGACGAGTTCACCGGAACCATCGACGTCATCGACATCGGACTCGGCCTCAATCCCAGCTCGGCCACTGCGGAACTGCTCGATCGCGATGATCTCGTCACCGGATTCCCCCGCCCCGATGAGACCGGGCACAAATACTCCCGCGGTGTCACCGGGGTCCTCGCCGGCTCCGAGGACTACCCCGGCGCGGGCGTGCTCACCACCACCTCAGCGGTGAACACCGGAGCCGGGATGGTCCGTTACCTCGGCTCCCCGCTCGTCGCCGAATACGTCCTCGGCCTTCACCCCGAGGTCGTCAGCGCCTCCGGACGCATCGACTCCGTCGTCCTCGGCCCGGGCGACCCCGAACCCGAATTCGTGCAGGGCGTCGCCGAGGCGCTGGCCGGCAACCGCACACCGGTCGTCGTCGACGCCGGCGGCCTCGACATGATCGCCCGCGCCGAATCGATGGCCGGAACCTGGCTGGCCGACCGACCGCTCATCATCACCCCGCACGCCGCCGAGCTGGCGCGGCTGCTCAGCCGCCTCCTCGGCGAGATCATCACCGCAGGTCGGATCGGGGCGAACCCGATGCGGTGGGCGCAGCGAGCCGCGGAGCTGACCGGCGCGATCGTCCTGCTCAAGGGCCATCACACGGTCATCGCCGCCCCCGACGGACACGTCGTTCTGCCCACGCCGGGGCCGGGCACCCTCGCCACCGCGGGCTCCGGGGACGTGCTCGCCGGGATCCTCGGCACGCTCGCCGCGATCACCGCCGCCCACGGCCGCTACGACAGTGACGACCGGACGCGTCCACCCCGCGAGTGGGCTCGCCTGGCCGGACTCGGAGTGCTGCTGCACAACGAGGCCGGCCGACGTGCGGTGACCGCGTCCGGATTCGCCGATGCCCTCGCCGAGGTGGTCGGCGAACTCATCCACGGCACCGACTGACTCCGCTCACCCACCTCAGTGGATGAGGATCTGCGTCTTCGTCGTGCCCTCCCACTTCATCGCCTTGACAAGACTGGCCTCGTACATCGACACACAGCCGGCGGTCTTCATCGACTCCGTGTTCGCGTGCAGGAAGATCGCCGATCCCTTCCCCGGTGTGCGAGCCTCGTTGTAGCCGATGACCTGGGCGTACTTGTACGGCTTCGGCTGGTAGAGGGATTCGCCTTCGTACCCTTCGGACTTCAGCTGCATCGTGTTGTAGCCCTCGGCCTTCGTCGCGTCACCGTCGACCCAGACGTGATCGCGGGTGACCTTCGTCCACGGCTTGCCCAACCCGGGATTCGCCGAGGTGCCGAAGCCATCGCGCATCCAGAACACACCCTTCGGGGTCTTGCCGTCGCCTTCCCGTTTGCTCGACGTGGTGCCGTTGTAGCCGAGGCGGGCCTTGTAGGGTCCGCTGTCGCGGACGTACCGGTCGCCGGACTTCTTGCACAGGTAGATATCGGCGGTGATCGTCGACCGCTGCTTGACCTCGATGGCCTTCGCGGCCGTGACCGAGCTGTTCGCCTCGACGCCGGTGCAGTACTTCGCGGCCGCCTCGGCGGGATCGGTCTGTCCGATCACGGTGAGGCCCGCCGCGGACAGGACAGCCGTGATCACCATTGCGAGGATGCGGGCTGAAGTGGTGTGCATGATGTCTCCTTCTTCATCGAATGGCTGGTCGAGCCGGTCTTCGCCGAACACCTCGTCGGCTGCACCTGCGACACCTGCGCCGGAGCCGAATGTCGCGGGGGATCAGCGTAACGAAGGTGCTGGTCGGCGGGGGTCGGCGGTAGTCTTATCCAGTGACATCTTTCGACATCCCCGAGGCTCTCGTACGGGCCGAGATCGACGAGGCGGCCCTATGCGACAACGCCGCCGTCCTTGCCGATCGCCTCTCTCCCGCCCGCCTCAAATGCGTCGTCAAAGCCAATGCCTACGGCCACGGCATCGACCTCGTCGCTCCGGCTCTCTTCTCGGCCGGCTGGCGCGAGTTCTGTGTGGCCACGATCCCCGAGGCCCTTCGCCTGCGCAGCCTGCTCGGCCCCGAAGCGCAGATCCTCGCCTGGCTCTACGGACCGACCACCGATCTCGACGAGGCGGTGCGCGCCGACATCGAACTGGGCATTTCGACGGTCGGAGCCCTCGACCGACTCGCCGAGGCGGCTCGCCGCACCGGCGTCACCGCCCGAGCCCATCTGAAGGTCGACACCGGTCTCGGCCGCAATGGTCTGTCCCCGGAAGCGCTTGTCCGTGCCTTCCACTGGCTGCGTCGCCTTGCCGAAGACAGCCGCACTGGCGACTCCGAAGGCCCTGATGCAGGCGCCGATATCCGCATCGTCGGGATCATGAGCCACTTCGCGGTCGCCGACGAACCCGAACGCCCCGAGACCGCTGCGCAGAGCGCGGTCTTCTCCTCCGCCCACGGGCAGCTTCGGGCGGTGCTCGACGCCGCGGACGGCCGCCTCGGCGAATCGGATGACCTGGATGTGCACATCGCGAACTCACCGGGAGCGCTCACCCTGGGGCCGTGCCCGGGCACCTCGGCGCGGGTGGGGCTCGCCCTCTACGGTCTGTCCCCGCTCGAAGACGGGGATCCGGCGGCCCTCGGGCTCCGTCCGGTCATGCGGCTGACCTCCAGCGTCATCAATCTCAAGGACATTCCCGCAGGTCACGGCGCCTCCTACGGGCTGACGTTCACCGCCGCGACCGACACCCGATTCGCGCTCGTGCCCGGAGGGTACGGGGACGGACTGCCGCGGGCGGCCTCGAACCGCGCCGAGGTGGCCATCCGGGGCCGTCGTTACCCCGTCGTCGGACGCATCGCCATGGATCAGATGATCATCGACATCGGGGCGGGCAACGATGAGGTGGCCATCGGCGACGAGGTCGTCATCTTCGGCCCAGGTGGGCCGAGCGCGGCCGAGTGGGGGATCTGGGCGAACACGATCAACTACGAGATCGTCACCCAGCTCAGCGCCCGCGTCGACCGGGTCGCCCAGAAGGGAGACGGCCGATGAGGGTCCATCTCGAATCCTTGGAACAGATGCGCACGTTCGCTGCAGCCCTGGCCGAGCATCTGCGCGCCGGTGACCTGCTCATCCTCACGGGCAACCTCGGAGCGGGGAAGACGACGTTCACACAGTCGCTGGGCAAAGCCCTCGACGTGGCCGGGCGGATCACGTCGCCGACGTTCGTCATCGCCCGCGAACACCCGTCGCGCTCGGGCGGACCCGCCCTCGTCCACGTGGATGCGTATCGGTTGGCCGACGGGGAGGAGCTCGAAGATCTCGACCTCGACTCCGAACTGGACGAGTCGATCACGGTCGTCGAATGGGGAGCCGGCCTGGCCGAGCAGCTCAGCAGCGATCACCTCGACATCACCATCACCCCGGTGTGGGACGAGGCCGCTGAGGGCAACGACTCGGTCGGAATTGACGACGAGGACGAGGTGGAGGACGAACGGCGCACGGTCGACATCGTTGGTCGCGGGGATGCCTGGATCGAACGCTTGCCGGCGGTTGAGGCCGCTGTCTCGGCACTGGCGGGCGTGCGAGTCGACGACTCGGCCCCTGCGGTTCTGCCTGCCGAGGACTCGGCGAATGAGGGAGACGAATCATGATCATTCTGGCCATCGACACCTCGCAGTCGGCCTCTGTGGCCCTCGTGGATACGGACACCGGTTCGGTCATCGCCGCCGAACAGGCCGATGACCAGCGTCGACACGTTGAGTTCATCGGTCCTGCGCTTGCCAGCGTGCTCGCCGAGGATGCCCAGCCCGAACTCGTCGTCGTCGGCATCGGACCCGGACCCTTCACCGGTCTGCGAGTGGGCATCGCCGCCGGAATCGCCGTCGGTCAGGCCCGCGGGATTCCCGTCAAGGGACTGCTGTCCCAAGCCGCGATCGCCGAAGAGTTCGCCCGCAGTGCCGAAGGCTCCCCAGCACCTGCGTCGGAGGTCGCGTCGACCGCGGCGGACGCATCCGGTGGTCCCGTCCTCATCGCCTCGGACGCCCGCCGCAAAGAGGTCTACTTCAGCGTCTACGACTCCGCCGACGCGACGCTGAACGCCGGACCGTTCGTAGCCAAACCGGCCGAGGTCGCTTCAGTTCTCGCCGACAACGGCTTCCGGTTCGACACGATCGATGAGAAGCTCGGCCGCGGATTCCTCCTCTATGCGGACATCCTGGGAGCCTCGAGCACCGAGTCCATCACCGATCCTCGTGCCGAATACCTCGCCCTCGCCGCGGCCCGTGAGCTTGCGGCCGGTCGAGAGCTGCGAGAGCCGATCCCCGAATATCTGCGCGAGCCCGATGCGAAAGCGACCCCGGTGCGGGAGAGCTCACTGAAATGACCTCCACGACCATCGCCGAGCTTCCCTGGTGGGACCTCGCCGAGGTGGCCGGCCACGATGCGGCGATCTTCGGACCCACAGCCTGGACGCTTGGCTACTACTGGTCGGTCAAGGCCCAGAATGGCACGATCATGCTCGCCGCCAGGACCGCCTCGGCGGGGGAAGCTGACGGGGAGTCCCCGTCCACGGATAAGGACGCCACCACCTCGGCGGGGGAGCTGACCGGGTGGATCGTCATGTCAGGGGCCGGTGCGGAAGCCGACGTGATGACGATCGCCACCACCGAGGCGGCGCGTGGCACAGGCATCGGTCGCGCCCTGCTGCAGGCGGGAATCGATTGGGCGAGGGAACGCGGCTCCGACGTCGTCCACCTCGAGGTCGACGAACGCAATGCTGCGGCGCTGGCGATGTACGCAACCTTCGGGTTCGAAGAATGGGGACGGCGTCCGGACTACTATCCAGGTGCCGCGGGAATTCTCATGCGTCTGCGGATCGGCGACTAGGCCACCGGGACCGCGCGGTTTTCAGTCGCCTCGGTGAGGTCGACGAGCAGCGCTCCGTTGAGTCGGAACGCCTCCATCGTCTCGTCTATGACGATCTGCTCATCGCCGCCGGTCGTCGCAACCTGATCGAGGAGTCTGCGGTAGGCGTCCTTGTACGGCTTCGTCTTCCCGAGCTCTGCGAAATCCCACATCGTCAGTGAGGTCGCCGGCAGACTGTAGTGTCGGCCCATGAGTGCGCCGATCGCCTGGCCTCCGGAGAGGTCCCCGAGGTAGCGCGTGTAGTGGTGCGCGATGACCTGCTCGGCGCGTTCGAGCCCCGCCAAGTGTGCGGCATAGGCGGTGGCGCTGGGCATCACCGGCAGCTCGGTTCCGTCGAGCGCAGC
Organism: Brevibacterium sp. H602; assembly: GCF_051172395.1. Taxonomy (NCBI): domain Bacteria; kingdom Bacillati; phylum Actinomycetota; class Actinomycetes; order Micrococcales; family Brevibacteriaceae; genus Brevibacterium; species Brevibacterium sp. H602. Next base: position 112,103 of record NZ_JBPIZD010000009.1, read on the forward strand.
CAGGTCGGCGGCGATGCGTTCGGCACGGAACAGAGCCGCGTCGAAGAACGGTGCGAACACCGGATCGTCGGCGAATTCCCGCGACTTGGACTCGAGCACGCCGTAGATGACGTCGTACTGCTTGAGCAGAAGAGCGTAGGCCCGGGAATCGAGCCGTCCTTCCATGAGGTCGACCATGAGTGTGGTGTGTTCGACCTCGTCGTGGATGGTGGCGGTGCTGGACTTGAGGCGGGTGGAGAACTGTTCAGACATCATGTTTCCTTGGGGGAGTGCGGCCAATCGAATGCTGAAGTGCCGCCGAGGTGGGGTGATCGGCATCATTGCATATTTGTAGCTTAGCCTAACCTGACTTCCGGGAGGAGGTCCGGCCCCGAAGTGATGGAGGTCAAACGGGTAGTCTGGGGGTATGACACGTGTGCAATTGGCAGATACCGATCTCTTCGTTCACCCACTTCAGCTGGGAGGCAACCCCTTCGGCTGGGGTGCAGATCGGGATCAGAGCTTCGCTGTTCTCGATGCTTACTCCGAGGCCGGCGGAAACTTCATCGACACCGCCGATGCGTACTCGGCCTGGGTCGAGGGAAACTCGGGCGGAGAATCCGAGACGATCATCGGCGAATGGATGAAGGCTCGCGGCAACCGCGACGACATGGTCATCGCCACCAAGGTCGGCATGCATCCCAAGCGCAAGGGCCTTGACCCGGCGAACATCCGCATCGCCGTCGACGACTCCCTGCGCCGGCTCGGCACCGACCACATCGACGTCTACTACGCCCACAGAGACGATGACGACGTCGACCAGGTTGCCGTCGCCGAGACCTTCGACGCGCTCGTCCGCTCCGGCAAAGTCAGCTACCTCGGCGCATCGAACTTCAGCCTCGAACGACTGCAGAAGGCCCGGAAGATCTCGACGAAGTTCTCCTTGGCCTGCTACCGGGTCGTCCAAGACCGGTTCAATCTCGTCTCCCGCGCCGCGGTCGATCCGCAGAAGCAGGCATACCTGCGATCCGAAGGCATCGCCGAACTGCCCTTCCACTCACTGGCATCCGGGTTCCTCACCGGCAAGCACACCGGCGGCGACGCCACCGGCAGCGTCCGCGGTGAACGAGTGGCCGACTTCGTCGAAGACCAGAAAGCCCTAGGAGCCCTCGAAGTCCTCCACGATGTCGCCACCGACCACGGAGCCACGATGACGGCCACGGCCATCGCCTGGCAGCTCACTCACGATTTCATCCCCTCGACGATCGCCTCGGCGCGGGTGCCCGAACAGCTCACCGAACTGCTCGCCGGAACCGAGATGCAGCTGAGTCCTGATGAGAAGGCTGCCCTCGACGGAGCCTGGGTGGAAGCATGAATGGGACCAGACCGCGCCTGGTCACCTGGGAGAACGGCACCGATCTCGTCATCGAGCTGCTCCTCGACCGTGACGTCGAAACCGTGTGGAAGTCACTGACCGAGTCCGATGGTGTGCGGACATGGTTCGCACCGTTCCGCCTCGGCGAGGATGGAGAGACGCGCACGATCACGTTCGCGCTCGAGGACATCGACCTGAACGGATCCGTCCTCAGCTGCGAGGACTTCGACCACGTGCTGCTCGAACTCGACGACTTCGGAGTGCTCGGCCTCCGCGTGCTGCCGATCGAGGGGGAGACCGGTCACGAGACCCTGCTGGTGTTCACCCATACCGCGCCCGATGCCGAGACCGCCCGCGGCCAGGCCGCCGAAGTGGGGCCGATGTGGGACACGCACCTGCGCCTCTTCGCCCGCACCCTCGGCATGGACATCGCCGAGGTGACCGAGCCCGAACTCGTGGCCGTCTACTCCGACCTCGAACTCGAATCCGCGGAGTCCGCCGACGCACCGGAGGACGGATCATGAGCGAACCACTCGTCCTCGGCATCGAATCCTCGTGCGACGAAACCGGAGTCGGCATCGTCCGCGGCCGCACGCTGCTGACGAACACCGTGTCCTCGTCGATGGACGAACACGTCCGCTTCGGCGGAGTCGTCCCCGAAGTCGCCTCCCGCGCCCATGTGCAGGCCATCGGCCCGGCCATCGCCTCTGCCTGTGAGACCGTCGAGGTGGAGCTGTCCGATATCGACGCCGTCGCCGTGACCGCCGGACCGGGTCTCTCCGGTGCACTCATGGTCGGGGTCGGCGCGGCCAAAGGGCTGGCCGCGGCGCTGGGCAAACCGCTGTACGGAGTGAACCATCTGGCCGCGCATGTGGCCGTCGACCTCGTCGCCGAGGATGTCGACGGATTGACCACTCCGACCATCGCCCTGCTCGTCTCTGGTGGGCACACCGAGATTCTGCGCATCGGCGACGTCGTCGACGACATCGAACTCCTCGGCGCCACGATCGATGACGCCGCGGGTGAGGCCTTCGACAAGACCGCTCGCCTGCTCGGGCTCAACTATCCCGGCGGCCCGAACATTTCGAAGGCGGCTCTCGGCCTGCTCGACGGCACCGGGATCCCCGGCGACCGGAAGGCAGTGAAGTTCCCGCGCGGACTCGCGAAGAAACAGGACCTTCGGGATCCCGAGCGCCGGTATAACTTCTCGTTCTCCGGGCTCAAGACCGCTGCCCTGCGCGAGGTGACGAAGGCTGAGACTCTGGGTGCGGACCTGCGGGTGGCCGATATCGCCGCCGGGTTCGAAGATGCTGTCGTCGACGTGCTCGTGACCAAGACTCTGCTCGCTGCGGCCGATACCGGAATCAATCATGTCGTGCTCGGCGGGGGAGTGGCCGCGAACTCGCACCTGCGTGAAGTGCTGGCTGACCGCTGCGCCGAGGCAGGCGTGACTCTGCGGGTGCCGCCGCTGAAACTGTGCACGGACAACGGAGCCATGGTCGCAGCGCTCGGTGCAGAGCTCGTCTCCCGCGAAATCGGACCGAGCGACCTGTCCTTCGCCGCCGTCTCCTCTTTGGATGTCGATCATGTCCTCGTCTGAGAACGACCCGAACAGCGCCGCCGAGCGGAACGCACAGGCGGCGAAGTCAACGAGTCTGCCTGCCGGTCGGCCGCCTCGGCGATCGGGTGACGGGTGGACGTACGGGTCCGATGGGAAGAAGCACTGGGGACTCAACGGGGCTGCAGGGCTCATGCTCGTCGATCCCGAGCGCGGAGTGCTCATGCAGCACCGGGCGCTGTGGTCGGTCGAGGGCGGGACCTGGGGGTTCCCCGGCGGTGCCCGCGATATGGGCGAGTCGGCGGTCGAGGCCGCGGTCCGGGAGTCGTGGGAAGAGGCCGGGGTGCCTGACCAGGACGGATCGGGCATCGAGATCCTCGAGACGCATGTCCTCGACCTCGACACCTGGTCGTACACGACGGTGATCGCGAAGACCCTGCGCCGCTTCGACGCCGTCATCAACGACCCCGAGAGCATCCAGCTGTCGTGGGTTCCGCTGGACGAGCTCGACGATTACGAGCTGCATCCGGGCGTCGCCTCCGCGCTGCCGACGCTCATGGAGCTGCTCCGCCCCCACCTGTGACTATGGTGGGGCGTCGGGGCACTCAGCGTGTTACGCGAGAAAGAGGCTGTGGCACACGCCGATTCGTCGAGAAACGGGCAACGTGTCGAGACACGGGTGCGCACCACCGTTTTTCGACGCTCAGCCCGTTTCTCGGCGGGGCGGCCCCGGGCCCCTCAGCTGTAGGAGTTGCGGAGATCGCCGATGAGCGAGCGGGTCACCTCGGTGAGTGAACCCGTGGTGCCGAAGACCTTCTGCAGGCGCTGGTAAGGCACGCCGCGTTCGATGATCGAGGTGATCGAGTGCAGCTCGTCGACACAGCCGAGGCGTTCGGCGACGGGCGAGAGCCGCTCGATCTCGTCGGCGAGGCATTCGGTGACGAGACGCTCGTCGGCCGCGGCGTTCTCGATGATGATCGCGTCCATGCCGTAGCGGGCGGCGCGCCACTTGTTCTCGTTGTGGAACCAATCGGGCATCGTCGGCAGGATCTCACCGGCGTCGAGGCGCTCGGACATGTCATCGACGAGACACTGGATGAACGCGGTGACCGCGAGGATCTCCTCGAGGGTCGGCAGTCCGTCGCAGACACGGACCTCGACGGTGCCCCAGTGCGGGGCAGGGCGGATGTCCCAGCGGATCTCGTTGATGTTGTCGATGATCCCGGTGGTGAGCATATCGTCGACGTACTTCTCGTAGTCCGCCCACTGATCGAACTGGAACGGCAGACCGGCAGTCGGGAGCTGCTGGAACATCATCGCCCGGTTCGAGGCATAGCCGGTGTCCGTGCCGCCCCAGAACGGAGACGACGCGGACAGTGCCTGCAGGTGCGGGACATAGGCGAGCAGTGCATTGACGATCGGCAGCACCTTGTCGCGTGAGTCGATGCCGACGTGGACGTGGACACCGAAGATCAGCATGTTCCGACCCCACCACTGGGTGCGATCGACGAGTTCGAGATAGCGGTCCTTCGCCCGGACCTCCTGCGACTGCCACTGCGCGAACGGGTGGGTGCCCGCCGACATCAGCTCGACACCGCGCGCCTCGGTCAGCTTCCGCAGCGCCCCGATCGAGGTGGCCAGATCCTCGGCGACGGTCGACACCTGGTTGTGCACGCCGGTGACGAGCTCGATGGTGTTCGTCAGCATCTCACCGACGATGTGCTTTTCGAATTCGGGCGCATGCTCGGCCACATCCGCCAACAGAGTCTCGGCAGCCGGGGTCAGATCCAGGCTGCGAGAATCCAGCAGAGCCAGTTCCCACTCGACACCGAGGGTGGAGCGGGGAGAGCGTGCGAAATCGACCATGATCCGATCATAATCGCGCACGCCCGATTCCCCGGTCTCGGCAGCGACATTCGAGCTGTGTGATGTCCCGCATTCCCGCGCTGAGGCGGCCCCGCCGGTCACGCGGCGCGGCGTGCGTCCTCGGCCAATCGGCTGCCCGAATCGGTGTCGAAGAGGTGCAGACGCGCAGCATCGGGAGCGACGCGCACGGTGTCCCCGCGGCGGATCGTCGACCGACCTGCGACACGCGCCACGACCGTCTTCTCGCCCGAGGCCAGGACTGCTCGACCGTGGACGTAGGCATCGGCGCCGAGCTCCTCGACGAGATCGACGGTGACCTCGAGGCCTTGCGTCTCGGTGACCTGCAGATCCTCCGGGCGGATGCCGACGGTGACCGTCTCACCGGTGACCTGGTCCCGCTGCTGCGCAGTCAGGGACAGCTCGACATCGCCGAGGCGCAGCGACGTGCCCTCGACCGGCACGTCGACGAGGTTCATCGCCGGCGAGCCCATGAAGCCTGCGACGAAGAGGTTCGCCGGTCGATCGTAGAGGTTCGCGGGAGTGTCGACCTGCTGCAGCCGGCCGTCGGCGAGGACCGCGACCCGGTCGCCCATCGTCATCGCCTCGACCTGATCGTGGGTGACGTAGACGGTGGTGACGCCGAGGCGGCGGGTGAGGGAGGCGATCTGCGCGCGGGTCTGCACCCGCAGCTTCGCATCGAGGTTCGACAGCGGCTCGTCCATGAGGAAGACCTGCGGGGACCGGACGATGGCGCGCCCCATCGCCACTCGCTGTCGCTGCCCGCCGGACAGCGCCTTCGGTTTGCGGTCGAGGTACGGCTCCAGGTCGAGCAGGCGGGCGGCCTCCTCGACGCGCTGATCGCGTTCCTGCTTGGCGACTCCCGCGATCTTCAGGGCAAAGGCCATGTTCTCGCGCACGCTCATATGCGGGTAGAGCGCATAGTTCTGGAACACCATCGCAATATCGCGTTCCCTGGGGGAGAGGTCCGTGACATCGTGGTCGCCGATGCGGATGTGACCGGAATCGACGGGTTCGAGCCCGGCGAGCATGCGCAGGGTCGTCGACTTCCCGCAGCCCGAGGGGCCGACGAGCACGAGGAACTCCCCGTCGGCGATGTCGAGGCTGACCTCGTCGACGGAGGGCTTGAGTGCCTCGGGGTATTGACGAAGTGCCTTGTCGAAGGTGACTGTGGCCATTGTTCTCAACCTTTCACGGATGCGTGCGCACCCGAAGATCCACGGTGATCGGTCAGTGATTGATCGGACGATGAGCGTTGGGACGAAGAGAGCTCGGACGATGAGCGTTCGGTCATAGAGGGTTCTGACGAAGTTGTTTCGGACGTCGTGTGGCCCGGCGAGACGGTGTTTGCCGTCTGCTGTGCAGCCGTCTGCGCCGCAAAGAACCGGTACTGCTGCCGCACTTGCGACGGACGCGGATGCAGAGTGGCGACGAGCTCGACGGCCCAGTCCGGCAGAGATCCACACAGTGTCCACGCCGCCTGACGGGCGGCCCCGATGGCGACATATTCGGCCTGTTCGGGTACGTCGATGGGCACGGTGAAGATATCGCGGGCGACCTCCCGGACGGCAGGATTGCGTGCCGCCCCGCCGATGAGGAGCAGCCGTCCGGCCTCCAGCCCCTGCGCCTGCACCGCGTCGAGCCCGTCGGCCAGACCGCACAGCATTCCCTCGACGAAGGCACGGGCGACGTTCTCCGCCGCGGAGTTCGCCAAGGTCATCCCCTCGAGGCGGGCCGTGGCATCGGGCAGATTCGGGGTGCGCTCGCCCTCGAAGTACGGCACGAGCGTGAGCCCGTCCGCTCCCGGCCGGGACGCCAGCGCGAGGGCCGCGAGTTCGTCGTGGCTGACCCGCAGCAGCTTTGCCGCCGAATCGAGGACCCGGGCGGCGTTGAGCGTGGCGACCAGCGGCAGGCGCCCGCCGTCGGCCGAGGCGAATCCGGCGACCGCGCCGGTCGAATCGGCGATGGTCAGGTCGGTGGTGCCGAAGACTGTGCCCGAGGTGCCGATTGAGATGACGAGATCCCCCGAGGTGACCCCGAGTCCCAGCGCCGCGGCCGCATTGTCCCCGGCCCCGGGCCCCACGACGATTCCGTCCGGGCTGTGCCCGGCGGCCTCGGTGGGGGTGAGGACCCGGGGAAGGATGATCGCCGAGGCGGCTCGCCCGTCCCCGTCTACGTCCGGTGAATCCGTCTCCACGTCCGTATCCGCGGCGCACGGCAATCCCGCAGCTTCACGAGCGGGCCGACCGAAAGCGGTCTGGAAGAGGTCGAGGTCGTAGCGGGAGGCGGAGGGGTCGAAGTAGGCGGTGCCGCTGGCGTCGGAGGCATCGGTGATCAGCGCGTCGAGCACGGGACCGCGAGCGGAGACGTCGGCGGGTCCGTATCCGAGGAAGCGCCAGGTCAGCCAGTCATGGGGCAGGGCGACGGCGGCGACCCGGGCGGCGTTGTCCGGTTCGGCATCGCGCAGCCACCGCAGTTTGGCGGCGGTGAATGAGGCGACGGGCAGGATCCCGGTGCGTGCGACATAGTCGGCAGCCCCGACCTCGGCGATGAGGTCCCTGGCCGCGGCCTTGCTGCGCAGGTCGTTCCACAGCAGGGCGTCACGGATGACCCGTCCCTCTGAGTCGAGGGCGACGAGGCCATGCTGCTGACCGCTGATGCTCAATCCCGCGACATCATCGAGTCCGCCGGCGGCCGCGATCGCCTCATGCAGAGCCGTCCACCACGCCTCGGGGTCGACCTCGGTGCCTGGCGGGTGCGGGGCCGAACCGGTGCGGATGATGTCACCGGAGTCCGGGTCGGCGATGACGACCTTGCAGCTCTGGGTCGACGAGTCGACGCCGGCGACGAACCTGCGATTCGCACTCATCGGGACCCCTCGGCTGCAGATGGGGAAGTACCGGCCGCCTCGGCGAGGATCTCATCGGCGAGTGCACGATCGATGATCGCGATATCGAGGATCCCGGCGGCACAGGCGGCCCGGACGGCGCGGGCGCGCTCGGCTCCGCGGGCGACTCCGACGGTCGTCGTGGCGCGGCGGAGCTGATCGAGGGTGACGGCGATGACGCGGTCGTCGATCGTGGTGACATCGGCTCCGTCGGCGGCGAACAGCCGTCCGGAAACCTCGGCGATGGCGCCGTCGTCGATGCCGGCCTGACGCTGGGCGGGGGAGCATTTCTCCCACACGGAGGACAGGCCCTCGGCCCAGGATGCCACGGAGACCACGGCGAGGTCGAGGTCATCGGCGGCGGCCAGAGTTCCGGAGATCTCGGGCAGGGCCCGCAGGTCAGCGGCGGTTCCGGCTTCGGTGACAAGCAGCGGGGCAGGCAGGCGGACCATGCTCACGGCCGGATCCTGACCCAGTCGAGTGAAGATCTCCGAGCTGGGACGGTGCGATTCCAAGCGGAGGGCACCGGCGAGCTGGACGATGGTGCAGCGAGGCAGGGCCGGTGTGAACGAGGCCGCGGAGTCCAAGGTGCGCGACCAGGACAGGCCGATGCGCATCCCCGCATGGGCGTGGCGGCCGACCAGCGACAGCGCGGCTCGACCCATCTGCTGGGAGGCCTGGGTCTCGTCGGGGATGTCGACGATGATGACCGAGTCGAGGCCGAGCGCTGCGGCAGCCTGCTCGGCCAGGCCGTCGGCTTCACCGGCATCGGCTTCGATGGTGATGGTCACGACTCCGGTGTCGACGGCCTCTTGGAGGAGGCGGGCGACCTGGAACCGACTGAGTCCGTTCGCCTTTCCGATCTCGACCTTGGACCGCCCCTCGAGGTAGTGATCGCGGGCCAGCTGGGCGAGGAAACGGCGGTGGCGGGCGGTGGGCACCGTTGACATGGGCCTCCCTTCGGCGTCGACGACTTTGTGTTCGCTCATATGTGAAGTGTTGCACATCTGATTGGTTCGTGACACAGTATTGCACATATGAGCACAGATGCTCATATGATTTTCTCGCAGCGAACCGACGGCGGGCTGCGATCCCGCAAGGACGAGGGAAGGCGCAACGATGAAACACCTGATCACGGGCCGGAGAGCCACCTGGGCGGCCATCGGCATGGTGGGAGCACTGGCATTGTCCGGCTGTGGTGGTGCCGGCGGCAGCTCGGCCGGGGGCGGTGGCGACGAAGTCAACGTCCTCATGGTCAACAACCCGCAGATGCAGGACCTGCAGAAGCTCACGGCCGACCACTTCACCAAGGAAACGGGCATCGAGGTCAACTACACCGTGCTGCCGGAGAACGAAGTGCGGGCGAAGATCGGCCAGGAGTTCGCCGCTCAGGCCGGCAACTACGACGTCGCCTCGATGTCGAACTACGAGATCCCGACCTACGCGAAGAACAAGTGGCTGACGCCCATGGACGAAGGCGTCGTCGATGCCGAGGGCTTCGACCAGGACGACATCCTCGCGCCGATGGCCGAGTCGATGACGGTCGACGACCAGGTCTATGGTGAGCCGTTCTACGGTGAGGGCTCGTTCCTCATGTACCGCACGGACATCTTCGACAAGGCCGGCGTGGAGATGCCGGAGAAGCCGACCTGGGACGAAGTCGCGAAGCTCGCGGCGAAGGTCGACGGTGCCGAGAAGGGCACGAAGGGCATATGCCTGCGCGGACTGCCCGGCTGGGGCGAGATGTTCGCCCCGCTGACGACCGTGGTCAACACCTTCGGCGGAACCTGGTTCGACGAAGACTGGAACGCGCAGGTCGATTCCAAGGAATTCAAGGAAGCCACGAACTTCTACGTCGACCTCATCAAGGACCACGGCGAATCCGGTGCCCCGCAGGCCGGCTACACCGAGTGCCTGACCAATCTGCAGCAGGGCAAAGTCGCCATGTGGTACGACTCGACGGCCGCCACCGGAACCCTCGAGGCCGATGACTCTCCCGTCAAGGGCAAGATCGGCTACGTCGCGGCGCCTGTGAAGGAGACGGAGTCGAGCTCCTGGCTCTACACCTGGGCATGGGGCATCCAGGCCGCAGGCAAGAACCAGGACGCGGCGAAGCAGTTCGTCGCCTGGGCCTCGTCGAAGGACTACGAGGAGACCGTCGCCGAAGAGCTCGGCTGGCAGCACGTGCCGGCGGGCAAGCGGACCTCGACCTATGAGAATCCCGAGTACCAGAAGGCCGCGAAGCCCTTCTACCAGCAGACCGAGGACGCCATCAACTCGGCCGATCCGGTCAGCCCCGGAGTCCAGCCGCGGCCGACGCTGGGAGTCCAGTTCGTGACGATCCCCGAATTCGCGGACCTCGCCACGGGCATCTCCGAAGACGTCAGCTCCGCCATCGCCGGTCGCACCTCGGCCGATGCGGCCCTGGAGAAGGGCCAGAAGGAAGCCGAGAAGGTCGGAGGCAAGTACAAGAAGTGACCGATCGCCTCGGGGCGGGTGACGATCGCCCTCCCCGAGGCGGCCCCGGCCCGTCCGCACCATCGCCTGACCGCACCACCCACCTGACGAAGGATGTTCGAAGTGTCAGCTCCAGCCGCCGAGCGTGCATCGCAGCCGATCACGCCGCCGAAACCCCGTGCCAAGGACCGATGGCTCAAACGCGCGCCCATGCTGCCGGCGCTGATCTTCGTCATCCTCGTCACTCAGATCCCGTTCGCGATCACGATCATCATCTCGTTCATGAACTGGAACGCCGCCTACCCCGATGACATCAGCTTCGGGACGCTGCAGAACTATGTCACCGTCTTCACCGATGCGAACCTGCTCAAGGCCGTGTTCGTCACCGTCGGGCTCACCGTCGGCGTCGTGCTGGCCTCGGCTCTGCTGGGCCTGGGCATCGCCCTGCTGCTCGATCGGAAGTTCATCGGCCGCGGTCTCGTCCGCACCCTGATGATCACCCCGTTCCTCGTCGTCCCCGTCGCCGCCGCGCTGCTGTTCAAGCACGCGATCTTCAACCCCTCGTACGGCCTCATCAACGGACTGCTGACCACCGTGTTCGGGGAGAACGCCCCACAGCCGGACCTCATGACCTCGAACCCGCTGCTGGGCATCGGGATCGTCCTCGTCTGGCAGTGGACGCCGTTCATGATGCTCATCATGCTCGCCGGACTGCAGTCACGACCCATGGACGTCTACGAGGCGGCCCTCGTCGACGGCGCCGGACCCTGGCAGACCTTCCGCTTCATCACCCTGCCCCACCTGCGCCGATACATCGAACTCGCCGCACTGCTGGGCACCATCTACATCGTCCAGAACTTCGACATGGTCTTCACCATGACCTCCGGAGGACTCGGCACCGCCACCCTGCCGTACGTCATCTACCAGGAGTTCTTCGTCGCCCAGGACTACGGAGTCGCCTCCGCCGTCGGCGTCATCGTCGTCATCGCCTCCCTCATCACCGCGACCTTCGCCCTGCGCACCGCTTCGACCCTGCTCAAGGAGGAGAACTCATGAGCACCCCCGACCTCACCGTCGACGCCCACCCCGCACCCGGGGTGACCCCCACCCCGACCGAACCGGGCGGACCCGGATCCGCACAGCCGCCTCGGCGAAAGGCGAACGCACCGAGGCGGCCCGGCCAGGGGCGGGCGGGCAAGATCCTGCTCGGCCTGTTGGCCTGGTTCGTCGGACTCCTGTTCGTCTCACCCCTGCTGTGGATGCTGCTGACCAGCCTGCACGCGGAGACCGACGCCTCGACGAATCCGCCGAGCTATTTCGCTCCGCTGACGCTGGAGTCCTTCGTCAACTTCTTCGGCGGCGGCAACGGCGCGAACCCGTGGCCGTTCCTCATCAACTCCGCGGTCGCCGCCATCGTTTCGACCCTCATCGTCCTCGTCCTCTCCACGATGGCTGCATATTCACTGGCGATCCGCCGCATCGAACGCTGGTCGGACGTGCTGTTCTTCCTCCTGTCGACGAAGATGCTGCCGATGGTCGCGGGCCTCCTGCCCGTCTACCTCGTCGCGAAATCCTTCGGCATCCTCGACACCTGGCTGCTGCTCATCATCATCTACTCTGCGATGAACATGCCGATCGCGGTGTGGATGATGCGCTCGTTCCTCGCCGAGGTGCCCGTCGAAGTCCTCGAAGCCGCCGAACTCGACGGCGCCCGCCTGCCGCGTGTGTTCATGCAGATCCTGCTGCCGCTGACCGCGCCCGGACTGGCCGCGACCGCCCTGATCTGCTTCATCTTCTCGTGGAACGAACTCCTCTTCGCCACCGTGCTCACCTCCACGGCGGCGTCGACGGCCCCCGTGTTCCTCACCAGCTTCGTCACCTCCCAGGGACTGTTCCTGTCGCAGGTGTGCGCGGCGTCGCTCATCATCTCCGTGCCCGTGCTCGTGGCCGGAATCGCCGCCCAGGACAAACTCGTCCAGGGCCTGTCCATGGGAGCCGTCAAATGACCGCACCACACACCGCACCGTCCGATCCTCGCCGAGGCGGGACCTCCTTGGCCCTGACGACGGAGAGCCTCGCCGAGGTGGCCGACCACGGCATCGCCGTCCCCTCCTATGACCGGTCGGCCGTGAGCCCCGGCATCGTCCACTTCGGAGTGGGCGGATTCCACCGCGCGCACATGGCGATGGTCCTCGACGACCTGCTTGAGGCTGGGCTCGCCAGCGACTGGGGGATCATCGGGGCCGGAGTGCTGCCCCACGACGTGGCCATGCGCGATGCTCTCGCCGACCAGGACCACCTGTACACGCTGACCCTCAAACACGCCGACGGAACCAAGGAGCGTCGGGTGATCGGGTCGATCATCGACTACCGGTTCGGACCCGACGACCCCGCCGGACTGCTCGACCTGCTCACCGATGAGGCGATCCGGATCGTCTCCCTGACCGTCACCGAGGGCGGATACAACGTCAACCCCATCACCGGAGAGTTCATCACCGATGAGCCGACGATCGCAGCCGATGTCGAAGCCGTAAGGGCAGGGGAGCTGCCGGCCACCGTCTTCGGCTATGTCGTCTCCGCTCTGCGCGCACGGCGGGAGGCCGGAGTCGCACCGTTCACCGTGCAGTCGTGCGACAACATCTCGGAGAACGGCGATGTGGCGGCGAAGATGTTCTCTGCCTTCGCTCGCCTCGTCGATGCCGAGCTTGCCGAGTGGATCGCCGAATCAGTGGCGTTCCCGAACTCGATGGTCGACCGCATCACCCCGGCCACCACCGACGGCGACCGAGCCGACCTGCTCGCCGACACGGGCGTCACCGATGCCTGGCCGGTCGTCGCCGAGCCCTTCTTCCAATGGGTGCTCGAGGACGATTTCACCTCTGGCCGTCCTCCCTATGAAGAGGCCGGGGTCCAGGTCGTCGACGATGTGCAGCCCTACGAGCATATGAAGCTGCGACTGCTCAACTCCGGGCATCAGGGGCTCGCGTACTTCGGTCTCCTCGGCGGATACATCTTCGCCCATGAGGCGATGGCGAACCCGGACATCCCCGTCTACCTGCGCCGATACATGGACGAAGAGGGCACACCGAGCCTGGCACCGCTGCCCGGAATCGACCTCGACGCCTACAAGGACTCGCTCATCGAACGCTTCAGCAACCCGGAGATCCGCGACACCCTCGCCCGCCTCGGCGCAGAGTCGTCCGACCGGATCCCCAAATGGCTGCTGCCGGTCGTCAAGGACAACCTCGCCTCGGGCCACCCGATCGAGGTGGCCGCGGCGATCTGCGCCTCGTGGGCCCGGTATGCCGAAGGGCATGACGAGACCGGCGGTCGGTTCACCATCGTCGACCGCTATGCCGACGAACTGCAGGCGGTTGCCGCGACACAGGGAGGGGACCCGCTGGCCTTCGTCCGGCAGGAACAGTTCTTCGGGCCGCTGGCCGAGGAGCCGAGGTTCACCGAACCGTATCTCAAGGCACTGACATCGCTGCACGAACGGGGAGCGAAAGAGACCGCCCGCCGCCTGGCCGCCCACGAAGAACTGTGAACAGGCGGCGAGCAGGCGGGAACGTCTAGCATGGAGACATGTTGCGTTCTCGCCTGAGCCTCCTGGCCCTGACCACGACTCTCGCGCTCGTCGGCTGTTCCGGCGGAGCGTCAGCCCCCGAATCCTCCACGGCCGGACAGAAGTCCTCTGCCGATTCGGGTTCTCAGACCCAAGCGCAGTCTGAAGCCCAGACCGAATCCTCCCTGGACAACCCCGCCGACGCCGATCCGGCCGACTTCAAGGACGAGGCCGCGGACATCGTCGGAGACTTCTCCGACGAGGAACTGGCCGGGTCCCTCATCATCGGCACCTGGGAAGGCACCGACACGCAGACCCCGGTGGACATGATCAAGCAGAACCACCTCGGCGGGGTCATCGTCATGGGCTACAACCTGCAGGAGAACCCGACGAAGGACCAGGTCACGGAACTGACTGAGCAGATCTCCGGGGCGCGGACGAAGGGCCAGCCAGTGTCGATCGGCGTCGACCAGGAAGGCGGCCCGGTGTCACGCCTCGGCACAGCAGCGCTGCCGTTCCCGCCGCTCATGGGCCTGGCCGCGACCGACGATTCCGACCTCATCACCGAGGCCACGACCGTGCAGGGGCAGAACCTCACCGATCTGGGCTTCACCATCGACTTCGCTCCGGACTCCGACGTCACGGTCGGGCCGAAGGACAAAGCGATCAACGTCCGCTCGGGCGGCACCGACCACGAGGATGTCGCCGAGGTCGTCGCCGACGCCGTCGAGGGGTACCGGTCCGGTGGAGTGTCGAGCTCGGCGAAGCATTTCCCGGGGCACGGCCGCCTCGGCGTGGATTCGCACGAGAGCCTGCCGGTGTCGGAGAAGTCGATCGAGGAGATGGAGGACACGGATCTCCTGCCGTTCAAGTCCGCGGTCAAGGCCGGGGTGCCGATGGTGATGATGGGTCATATCGGGCTGCCCGATGCGAAGACGACGCCCGCGACCCTGAACAAGAAGGCGTACTCTGCGCTGCGCGAGACCCTCGACTACGACGGTGTCATCACCACGGACGCGCTGAACATGAAGGCCGTGCCGCAGAACCTCAAGGGCGGAGAGACGGTCAAGGCGCTCGCCGCTGGAGCCGATATCGCCCTCATGCCCCCGGATTCGGCAGCCGCGCAGAAGGCGATCGTCAAGGCGATGGGGGACGGGACGCTTGAGAAGAAGGACCTCGTCGAGAAGTCCGAACGCGTCGTCGCCGCACAGCTGGCCACCGCCGAAGCCCAGAAGAGCGTGCAGGCCGGGGACTCGGATGCGAAGGATCCGAAGAAGGTTCTCGCCGAAGTCGCCGATCAGTCCCTCACCGTGCTCAAGGGCGAATGCTCCTTCACCGGGACCGATTCGATCTCGATCGTCGGCGGCAGCGACAAGGAGAAGGCGGCACTGAAGGAAGCAGCCGAGGCCGAGGACCTCACCGTCGGATCCGGTGGAACCTCCGTGAGTCTGAGCCCGTCGACCTCCGCCGAGGTGGCCGTGGGCACCGCTGCTCCGTGGACGATGCGCAGCACCGCGGCGAAGTCCGCCGTGACCGCGTACGACTCGAACCCATACGCGCTGCGGGCCGTGGCGAAGTGGCTGAAAGGCGACCTCGAGGCATCGGGTCAGCTGCCTGCCGAATACGACGGCAGCGGCAAAGCTCCCGACTGCGGGTGATCACCGCCGGCTCTGCGACTTCCGGACGATGCATGCCGGAGAACAACTGGGAATCCCGCACACATCGTCCGGAACTCGCTTCTCCGGCTCTTCGGTGAGAGGCTCAGCAGTTCCAGGGATTCGGAGACGAGAAAACCCCTCGTCGGCGCAGTGCCGGCGAGGGGATTCCTTATGTATTCAGTTCTGGGTGGAGATCAGAGCACGCGGATGTACTGGGCGCCCTGCTGGGTCATCCAATCGACGCTGCGGTAGCTGGTATTCACTCGTGTGTTGCCAGCGTCATACATCATGCCGTCGCCGGCGTAGATGCCGACGTGGCCCGGCGACCAGATGATATCTCCGGCCTTCGCCTCGGACGCCGAGACGATCTGCCCGGCGCCCTTCTGTGCCGACGACGTGCGCGGAAGATCCACGCCCACCTTGCCGTAGACGAATGAGGTGTAGCCGGAGCAGTCCCAGCCGCTGGGTGAAGTCCCACCCATCACGTAGGGCGTTCCGACGTACTGCTTCGCGATGGCGATGACCTGCTCGGCCTTCGACCCGTCCGGGACCTTGACGTCCCCGGAGCCCGAATCCGCGCCGTCGTCCTTGCTCTCGTCGTCGCCCGAATCGGAGCCCTCGTCGCCGGTGCCGGCGGAATCGTCGTCGGAGTTCTCGCTCGGCTCTTCCTTCGGCTCCTCGGCAGGCGCCGGCTCTGCGACGGTCTCCTCCGGCTCTTCCTTCGGCTCAGGCTTCGGCTTCGGTTTGGGCTTCGGCTTGGGGGCGGCCTCGGCGGTGACGAGGTCCGTGTCGACGGTGACCTCAGCCTCCTGCTCGCCCTTCTTCGAGGCACCGCCGGCATCGATGGTCGGCGTCTGGTTCTTGAACTCGACCGGTGCCTGCTTCTCGGACTCGGCTGCGACCTTCGCCTCGTCGTCGGCTCCCTGCCCGGCGGCGGGGAGAACCGCTGCGGTGAGCAGTCCGCCGCTGGCGGCGACGACTGCGGCACGGCGACCGAATGCGCCGGAGTTCGCTGCGAGCAGTTCGCTCAGCTCGGTCAGTGGTGTCTTGGCCTTGGCGTTCGCGGCGCGGCGGCCGTGCTGCTTAGATGCCACGATTTCCTCTCGTTGCCTGCCTGAGTGTGACGATGTCCTCCACTGTAACGAATTCGTGATCTTATGTCACGTTTTTGTTACAAAAGGATTCGCAGGCAGATTCGAGAGCAAAATTGCTGGTCAGAGGGCTGGGGCTGACAGGAATGGCTGGTGGAGGGCCACGGTTCCGCCCAATTGCGTCTGTGATTCAGCGCGCAGTCTCAGCCTTGAATAACGTTTCGTGACATTCGCGAAGTGTGATTCTTGGGTCGATCCGCGGCGGTTTCCACGCTCAAACCACCGTGGATCGACCCAGGAATGCCGGAGAATGCCGTCGGCGCGGGCAATCGCGCGCGTGCAACGGTCACCACGTGCAACAGTCACCACGTGCGGGGGTGATCACGTGCGCGGGCGAAGGTGGCTGAGCTTCAGGCGCCGGTCTCGACCGGTCGGTCCGGATCGGATGACCAACCGGACCAGCTCGCGGGGTAGAGGCTGGCCTCGACGCCCAGGGTCGCCAGCGCAAGAGCGTTGTGGCAGGCGGTCACTCCCGAACCGCAGTACACGCCGACGGGACCATCGAGGGCACCCAGGTCGTCGAAGCGTTCGCGCAGCAGCGCTTCGGGCAGGAACGTCCCCGCGGGGACGTTGTCCGTGGCCGGAGCGCTCTTCGCCCCGGGGATGTGACCGGCTTGCGGATCGAGCGGTTCGGTCTCTCCGCGGAAGCGCTCACCGGCGCGGGCGTCAAGCAGGACTCCATCGAAGCCGGCTGCCGCCTCGGCGTCGATGACAGGCAGTCGACCCGGACTGATCTCCACGGCACTCGGTGTGACCTCGGGGGAGTCGCCGGTTTCGAGCGTCCCGCCGGCGTCACGGAAAGCGGCGAGTCCGCCGTCGAGGACTCGTGCGCTCAACCCGGCCCAGCGCAGCAGCCACCAGGCCCGGGCCGCGCCGAGCGAGGAGTTGTCGTCATAGACCACGACCTCGGTGCCTTCGTTGATGCCCCAGGAGCGAACCGTCTCCTGGAAGGCGTCGGGGCTCGGCAGCGGGTGGCGGCCGGCCGTCGGATCGGTGCTGCCGTGGTCGGCGAGCTCGGTGTCGAGGTCGACGTAGAGGGCACCGGGGATGTGTCCTGCGGCGAAGTCCTCGCGGCCATCGGGCTTCGGCAGGGTCCAGCGGACGTCGAGCAGCCTCGGCGCCGGGGAATCGGCCATTCGGGTGAGCAGTTCATCGGCACTGATGAGAACGTCGGAGCGGGACAATTCGATCTCCTTTGGGGCAGATATCTTCACGGGCAGGTAGACAGGCTCACACCGGTTGGGTGAGCAGGACGACGTGCTTCTCGCCGAGGCGAGTGAACACGAGCGTGGCTTTGTCGCCCTTGGGCAGTTTGAGTTGGCGGCGGACCTGGTCGGGAACGATGTCGGCACCGCGTTTCTTGATCACGACCGAACCGATTCCGCGGGAGACGAGCTCCTTGCGCAGGCTCGGAACCTTCGCGGGCAGAACGTCGATCACCTCATAGGCGGTGACTCCTGCCGATGCCGGGCCGCTCGGTTCGACGTCGGTGGTGAGATAAGCGATCTTCGGGTGCAGCCGGCGCGCCTGCAGCGGTGCGCACAAAGCGGCAACGAGTCCGGCGCGCACGATCGCACCATCGGGCTCGAGCAGATACTTCCCGAGCTCCCCGATGTCCGCCTCGTCCTCGTCGGGCAAGTTGTCCTCGTGGACGAGGAGGGTGCGTTCGCCCATGACGAGGGCGCCGCGGCCGGGGCGCTGCCTGGCGGCACCGAAGTAGAGGCAGACCTCGACGACCTCGCCGTTGTGGGAGACCCACTGGGCTTCGGCGTCCTCGGGGACGAGGTCGTGGTCGAGTGCCGGGCCGAGCTTCACCCCGGCCGCCTTCGCCGCACCCGCCTGCTTGATCACCCACGACAGAGAGGGGGAGAACGCCTCGGGGTCGGTGATGCGGGACGTCGATCCGCGCTTGTCGGCCTTGCCGATGGTCCGCCGGGCCGGATCGAACCAGAGGGCATCGAATCCATCCAGGTCGACATCCTCGGCGCGAGCGTGTTCGACCGCGGCATCGGGCAGATGACGGAGGTTGAAGGCGGCGATGGCGGCGGTGACTTCGTCGGCGTCGACAGCCGAGACCTGCGCGCCCATTCCGGCGAAGGCGACCGAGTCCGCGCCGATCCCGCATCCGAGATCGGCGATGCGGAACGACTCGCCCTCGGCCACGTCGCCGATGAGGCGACGCGCATGATGAGCGGCGACCGGCAGCCGCGTGGCCTGGGCCAGCCCGTCACGGGTGAAGAGCATATCCTCGGCGAAGGGACCGAGCTTCGCTGCCGCCTCCTGCCGCAGCCGAGCCTGAGTGAGCAGGGCCGCGGTCACTTCGGCGGAGTAGCCCTCCTTGCGCAGAGCCGTGGATCGGGCGAGCTCATCGCCTGCGAGGTCGTCGATGCGGTCGAGACGTTCGAGGACGGCGACGTCGAGCAGTTCGGTCAGTGTCTGCGGATCCATAGGCTTCACCCTATCGTCTGCGCAGTGGAGCGATCCCCTCGCCGAGGCGGCCCACCGCAGCCGTGCCCACGCCGTCCGCGCTTCGCCGGGGTTCGCGCCCTCTGCCCTCACCGCAACGGCCCGGCCGAACCGCCGCGCGGCTGCGGTGATTGTGCGAGCCGAGCGGTGCGGTAAGTTGTTGGCTGTGACGTTATTGACCGCCCGCGATATCCGCGAATTAGCCGCTGACATCGATCTGCGCCCAACGAAGCAGAAGGGCCAGAACTTCGTCATCGACCCCAATACCGTGCGCTCGATCGTCACCGCCGCAGGTCTCGAAGAGAACTCGAACGTCGTCGAAATCGGTCCGGGACTCGGTTCGCTCACCCTCGGCCTGCTCGAAGCAGGTCACAGGGTCACCGCGGTCGAGATCGACGAACTGCTCGCGCAGAAGCTGCCGAGCACCGTCGACAGGTTCGCCGGCAGTGAAGCCCCGTTCCAGCTGGTCAACGCCGATGCACTCCGCGTCACGACGCTGCCAGAACCGCAGCACACCACCGAACCCGCGACCGACAAGCCCGATGCCGGCGAGAACCGACCCGACGCCCTCGTGGCGAACCTGCCCTACAACGTGGCCGTGCCCGTGCTGCTGCACTTCCTCGAGACCTTCCCGAGCCTGACCACCGTCCTCGTCATGGTCCAGCTCGAAGTCGCCGAACGCCTCGCCGCCGCTCCCGGCTCCCGCACCTACGGCGTCCCCAGCGTCAAGGCCCAGTGGTACGGGGACGTGAAACTGGCAGGCAAGATCGGCAAGAATGTGTTCTGGCCGGCCCCGAACATCGACTCCGGACTCGTCCGCATCGACGTCACTCGCACCGACCGCGACCCGGCCGTGCGCAGCCGCCTCTTCACCCTCATCGACGCCGCCTTCGCCCAGCGCCGCAAGACCCTGCGCGCCGCCCTATCCGGCTGGGCCGGCAGCCCCCAGCAGTCCGAAGACCTCCTGACGGCGGCCGGAATCGACCCGAAGACCCGCGGTGAGGCACTCACCGTCGCCGACTTCGAACGCCTCGCCGCCGTTGCCGTCGACGGAAACGGAGCCGGTGACTCCTCCGTCAGCGACGCCTCCGCACCGGCCCCGCCCGCCGAGGACCCCTCGCCATGACCACCCCGCTGCACCCGCGCACGACGATCCCGGCCCCGGTGAAAGTGCAGGCGCCGGGCAAGATCAACATCCACCTCGGTGTGGGTGCGGCGAACGACGGATATCACGAGCTCGCGACCGTATTCCAAGCGCTCAACCTCGGCGAGACCCTCACCCTCATTCCGGGCGGGACACGAACGATCATCGTCCAGGGCCGCTACGCAGATGCCGCGGTCCCACATGATGACTCGAACTTCGCCAGACGCGCCGTCGACCTCCTCATCGCCGCCCTCGAAGGCGACCGTGACGTCGACGTGCTGCGCGACCTCGACATCGTCATCGACAAGCAGGTGCCCGTGGCCGGCGGAATGGGCGGGGGATCGGCCGACGCGGCAGCCGCCCTCGTCGGAGCCGCCCACCTCGTCGGCGGAGTCGATGAGACGATCCTCCACGAATGCGCGGTCGCCGTCGGAGCCGACGTCGCATTCCTCCTGCGCGGGGGCACGGCCATCGGCCACGGTCGCGGGGAGAAGCTGAGCCCCGTGCTCACCCGCGGAACCTTCCACTGGGTGATGGCCACCTCGGCGTCGCCCCTGCCCACCCCGGACGTCTACGCCCGTTTCGACGAACTCAACCCCGAACCGGCACCCGCGACCGTCCCCGATCAGGTGCTCACGGCGCTTGCCGCCGGCGAACCGGACGCGCTCGCGGAATCCGCGGCGAACGACCTCACCGAGGCGGCCGTGTCCTTCATGCCCGAAATCGCCGAGGTGATGGAGGCCGGCCGGGAGGCCGGAGCCGTCCTGCCCCTGCTCAGCGGGTCAGGGCCGACGATCGGCTTCCTCGCCCGCGACGCCCACCACGCCCTCGACCTCGCCGTGCTCCTGCAGGCCACACGAGGCGTCAACGAAGCGCTGCGCACCACCGGCCCCGCCCCCGGAGCACATATCGTGGACGGCAGCTGACCGTGGTCGAGGAGAATCACACCCCCGCCGAGGCGGCCGCCAGTCCGAAATCGGGCGCAGAGAACCGCGGCAACCTCCATGAGACGCTGCGCGACCAGGTCGGACAGGACATCGTCGCCGGACGGCTCGCCGCCGGGACGATCATCAAGGCCGAAGATCTGCGGGCCCGCTACGACGTGTCGCTGTCGGTGGTGCGCGAAGTCGTCCGAGTCCTCGAATCCCTCGGCATGCTGCAGCCGATCCGTCGAGTCGGCCTCGTCGTGCTCGCCATGAGCGAATGGATGCTGCTCGACCCGCTCGTCATCCGCTGGAGGATGACCGAGGCTCCGGCCAGGCAGCTGCGGTCGCTGACGGAACTGCGAGTGGCCATCGAACCCGAAGCAGCCGGACTGGCCGCCCAACATGCTCCGGCGGAAGTGGCCGAGGAGATCATGGGCCTGGCCGCCCGCATGCGAGCATCGGGCAGGCAGGGCGATGTCGAAGCGTTCCTCGAAGCCGATGTGGAATTCCACCGCGCAGTGCTCGGCGCCGGAGGCAACGAGCTCTTCGCCGCCTTCGACACCGTCATCGGTGAGATCCTCGCCGGTCGCACCGGAGCGGGACTGATGCCGAAGTTCCCCCACCCGGATGCCCTGCAATGGCACTTCGACGTCGCCGATGCCATCGGCGGACAGGACCCGACCCGGGCGAAGGACGCGATGACGAAGATCGTGGCCAAGGCCGATGCGGAGATGGGCACCGTCTGGGCCGACGAACCCCGGCACCCCAGCAATTGACGAAGGTGCCGAGGCGCCCGGGCGGCTGAGCACTCAGGCACCCGGGCGGCTGAACACCGGCTTCAGAACAGGCTGACGACTCCGTAGAGGGCGAGGCTGAGGAGGAATCCAACGGTTCCGAGCAGCGTCTCGGCGACGGTCCAGGTCTTCAGCGTCGTCTTCGTATCCATACCGAAGAAGCGGGAGACCAGCCAGAAGCCGGAATCGTTGACGTGGCTGGCGAAGACCGAACCGGCGGCCAGCGACAGCACGATCGCCACGACCTGCAGGTTCGAGAAGTCCGGGTTGCCGACGACGATGGGCTGGACGAGCGCCGCCGCTGTCGTCAGCGCCACGGTGGCCGAACCCTGTGCGATGCGCACGATCGCGGCGATGACGAAGCCGGCGACGATGACGGGCAGGCCGAGGGCGGACAGTGAATCGGCGAGGGAATCGCCGATGCCGCTGGCGCGCAGCACTCCGCCGAACATTCCGCCGGCACCGGTGATGAGGATGATCGAGCACACCGGGCCGAGGGCTGAGTCGACGACGGACTCGATGAGCGAATGGTCCTTCCTCTGCTTCCACCCGAGCAGCCACATGGCGATGACGACGGTGATGAGCAGGGCGATCGGGGTCTCGCCGAGCAGCCGCAGGGAGCTGATGAACACCGATTCGATATCGACCCACCCGGCCTCACCAGCGAAGTTCAGTCCGGTGTTGAAGAAGATGAGCACGAGCGGCAGGACGAGGAGGAAGATGACGTGGCCGAGTTTCGGACGTGAGGCGAAATCGGCGTACGAGTCGTCCTTTCCGGCCGAGAGCACCGTGGGGACGGCGACGTCGATGCGCTTTCCGATGATGAGTCCGAACAGGTATCCGGTGAGATACCAGGCTGGGATGGCGATGATGATTCCGCAGATGAGGACGAGTCCGACGTTCGCGCCGAGCAGTCCGGATGCCGCGACCGGGCCGGGGTGCGGGGGCACGAAGATGTGCATAGCGGAGAACGCCATGGCCGCAGGCATCGCGTAGAGCAGCAGAGATCCGCCGAGGCGGCGTGCGATCGTGAAGATGATCGGCAGCATGACGACGAGCCCGGCATCGAAGAAGATTGGGAAGCCGAAGAGCAGAGAGGTCACACCGAGGGCGAAGGGTGCTCGTTTCTCACCGAAAAGACGGATGAGAGCGTCGGTGAGCACCTCGGCGCCGCCGGAGAGTTCGAGCATCCGTCCGAGCATCGCACCGAGCCCGACGAGCAGGGCCACGGTGGCCAGGGTGGATCCGAAGCCGTCGTAGAGGACGTCGATGAGGTCGCCGGGCATGATGCCGGCGGCCAGCGCCGTGATCACGGAGACGATGACGAGGGCGATGAAGGCGTGGACGCGTGCCTTGATGATGAGCAGGAGCAGCACGGCGATGGCCGCGGCCGCGATTCCCAGCAGGGCCGGAGTCGACAGAGTCCAGGCCAATTCGAGTTCGTTCATTGTTCCTCTTCCTTGAGGTCAGGTGGATGGGCGGACGGTGGACGGGACGATCATGCGTTCAGCCGCTTCACGGAGTCGAGGATGGCATCCAGAACCTCGGGAATCGACTGGTCGACGTCGACGGTGGCATGAGCTTCCTCGGCGGCGAGAGGTTCGAGGGTGGCCAGCTGCGAATCGAGCAGATCCGGGGACATGAACTCGTGGTCACGTCGGGCCAGATGGTCGGCGATGACCTCGCGAGGACCGTCGAGGTGGATGAAGACCAATGAGGGTGCCGCCCTGCGCAGCAGGTCACGGTAGGTGCGCTTGAGCGCCGAGCACGCGATGACCGGGGCTGGGGACCGGGCGGCTTCGACGGCGACGCGCTCGAGCCAGGGGGAGCGATCCTCATCCGTGAGCGGCACCCCGGAATTCATCTTCGCTTTGTTCGCCGTGGAGTGCAGATCGTCGGCGTCGACGAATCGACGGTCGAGGGCGTGCGCCACCTGTGCGCCGAGGACGGTTTTGCCGGTTCCCGAGACACCCATGATGACGAGCGGTGGAAGGAAAGGGCTGTGACCCATTACCGAACCTCTCGATAAAATATGAAGAAATATCTATAATCAGTTATTAAAACAGATTTATAGCACCGTAGTGCTGGTGGGAAGCGACTGTCAACACTGCTGATCACAGGGAAGAGGAATGCTCATGAAGGCCGATGTCGCGGTGATCGGAACCGGCGTGATGGGGTCGAATCTCGCCCGCAACCTCGCCCGTGAATCGGGCCGCCGAGTGGCCATCTACGACCGCGACGTCGAGCGCGCCCGGAGTCTCGCTGCGGACTTTCCTGAGGCGGACTTCCTCGTCGCCGCCGACCCGGCCGACCTGGCCGGAAAGCTCACCGAACCGCGGGTGGCGATCCTCATGGTCAATGCCGGAGGCGCCACGGATGCGGCGATCGGCGATCTCGCCGAGGCGTTCGCGCCCGGAGACATCATCGTCGACGGCGGCAACTCCCACTTCCGGGACACGATCGCCCGCGGGGCCCGACTCGAGGGCACCGGGATCGAATTCGCTGGGGTCGGCATCTCCGGGGGAGAGGTCGGCGCCCTGCTCGGACCCTCCCTCATGGTCGGCGGATCGGAGACCGCATGGCAGCGCCTGCGTCCCCTGCTCGAACCCATTGCTGCGAAGGCCGGAGACGA
Source organism: Brevibacterium sp. H602 (assembly GCF_051172395.1). Lineage (NCBI taxonomy): Bacteria > Bacillati > Actinomycetota > Actinomycetes > Micrococcales > Brevibacteriaceae > Brevibacterium > Brevibacterium sp. H602. Next base: position 136,579 of record NZ_JBPIZD010000009.1, read on the forward strand.
AGCCTGCGTCGATCACATCGGCACCGACGGGGCCGGCCATTTCGTCAAGATGGTCCACAACGGCATCGAATACGCCGATATGCAGCTCATCAGCGAGGCCTTCACCCTCCTGCGCGACGGCCTGGGAATGACACCGGCAGAGATCTCCGAAGTCTTCGCCGACTGGAACACCGGAGAGCTCGAGTCCTACCTCGTCGAGATCACCGCCGACGTCCTCGCCCATGTCGATGAGGCGACGGGACGGCCGTTCGTCGACATCGTCGCCGATGCCGCGAAGGCCAAGGGCACGGGTGCGTGGACGGCGCAGGTCGGCCTCGATCTCGGGGTTCCGGTGCCCACCATCGCCGAGGCGGTCTTCGCCCGTTCGCTTTCATCCGCGGTTGATCTGCGCGCTCAGGGACTCCGATTGGCCGGTCCCCGTCACCGCGCCGAATCGCCGTCGCCGTCGGCAGACGATCGTGCGGCTCGCATCGAGGAGATCGGCAAGGCCCTGCTGCTGGGCAAGGTGATGGCCTACGTCCAGGGCTTCCACGAGATCGCGGTCGGGGCAGCCGAACACGGATGGGACATCGACCTCGGGGCGCTCGCCGGAATCTGGCGGGCCGGGTGCATCATCAGGGCCCGCCTGCTCGATCGCATCGTCGAGGCCTTCGACGTACCGACTCCGCCCGAGAACCTGCTGGCCGCCGACTTCGTCCGCGAGGTCGCCGACCGCTGCCAGGAATCCCTGCGGACGACCGTGGTCGAGGCCATCGGTCACGGAATCGCCGTGCCGGGACTGTCCTCGACGCTGGCCTACTTCGACGGACTGCGCACCGAGGCGGGCAGTGCCGCCCTCATCCAGGCCCAACGCGATCGCTTCGGTTCGCACACCTACGCGCGCACCGACCGTCCCGGAATCTTCCATACCCTGTGGTCGGGGGATCGCAGCGAAGTCGAGCTCTGAACGACCGGGCCGCCTCGGTGACGGGGGACTCCAACGACAGGGCCGCCTCGGTTCGGGGCGAAACCGACCTTCTGCCGCCTCGGCGACGGTCGCTGCGGTCTCACTGATCGACTCTGGTGGCCCGGATGGCGGACTGTCGATATGTTAGAGCCATGACTTTGCCACACGAAGATGTTGACCCAGACGGACTGCTCGAATACTCGGTGGTCTTCACCGACCGATCGCTCAACCACATGTCGCAGCGGTTCGTGTCCGTGATGCAGGAGATCAACCGGATCCTGCGCTCGGCCTACGATGCCGATTCCGCTGCCATCGTCCCCGGCGGCGGCAGCTACGCCATGGAGTCCGTGGCACGTCAGCTGGCCACCGGCAAGAAGGCGCTGATCGTGCGCAACGGTCTGTTCTCCTTCCGCTGGTCGCAGATCCTCGACGCCGGAGCCATCGCCTCGGAGACGACCGTGCTCAAGGCCTCCCCGGACAGCTCCGAGCACCAGTCGCCGTGGTCGCCGGCCCCCGTCGCCGAGGTGGTCGCCGCCATCGAGCGCGAGAAGCCCTCCGTCGTGTTCGCTCCCCACGTCGAGACCGCCTCGGGCATGTTGCTGCGCGATGACTACGTTCGCCAGGTTGCCGAGGCTGTGCACTCGGTCGGCGGAATCTTCGTTCTCGACTGCATCGCCTCGGGTGCGGTGTGGGCGTCGATGACCGACCTCGGTGTCGATGTGCTCATCTCCGCTCCGCAGAAGGGGTGGAGCGGATCGCCGTGCGCCGGCTACGTCATGCTCAGCAAGGCCGGCCGTGCCGCCGTCGAGGCTTCCACCTCGACGAGCTTCGCGATGGATCTGAAGAAGTGGCTGTTCATCGCCGACGAATACGAAGCCGGCCGTGCGCCGTACCACGCGACGATGCCCACCGATGCCTTGGCGCACAATGCCAAACTCATGGCCGAGAGCGAGGAGCGCGGCTTCGATAAGCTCGCCGCCGCGCAGGCCGAACTCGGAGAGCGCGTGCGCGCGGTCTTCGCCGAACGCGGACTGCCCTCGGTGGCTGCGCCTGAGTTCGCCTCGCCGAGCGTGGTCGTCGTCCACACCGACAACCCGAAGCTCGCGACCGGTGCCAGCTTCAAGGAAGTCGGTGTGCAGATCGCTGCCGGCGTGCCGCTGCAGTGCGATGAGCCCGAGGACTTCTCGAGTTTCCGCATCGGCCTGTTCGGTCTCGACAAGCTCGGCGACATCGACGGCACGATCGCGCGCCTCGAGGCCGCTCTCGACTCGATCGGCGTGACCGCAGAAGCCTGAGCGCTCACGGGCGACCCCGCGCGGCCAGAACAACTGCCCACACGCAGTCGCGCAGTTGCCGAGCATCACGCACCGTAACCGGCACTGCCTACAGGCAGAACGCCGGGAAGCATCACTCACCGCTAGCGTCTCTGCCTACCGGTAGTCGCAGCACATACAGTCAGCGCCATAACCTCCCGCTGCAACGAGGGGTTATGGCGCTGACTGTATGTTGTGGCGCCGAGGGTGAGGGACGCTCTGAACACTCGAGTGCCTTATGGCGGGGACGCTCAGACGCCCTCGTTCGCCCAGCGGTGAGCGATGCTCCCGAGCCTCAGGCGGTGTCGCCGAGGGCGACGACGTTGTCGGCAAGCCGTTCGTTGCTGCCGTACATGAAGTGGTTGGCCATGTTCTCGGAGAACCGGCTGGCATCGGTGGTCAGCCCGACAGCCTCGGCGACCTCGCGGATGTGCATCGGGGTCGCGCCGCAGCACACGCCGATGTAGTTGACGCCCAGGTCGTAGGCCCCCTTGGCGAACGCGCCGATCTCGTAGCGGTTGGTCTGCAGCGGATCGAGAGCAGTGGGGAACGTGCGTCCGTGCGGGGAGGCCACCTCGGCGCGGGGATCGGAGAGGTTGAAGAACGTCGGCTCGTCCTCAGTGGTGCGGTAGGGGATCGGCAGGGCGCCGACGTGACAGGACACGGCCGCGCGGATCTCCCCCAGCCACGGCAGCATCGTGGCGGGACCGCGGAAGCAGTTGAGGCCGACGACGTCGACGCCGAGCTGTTCGAGCCGCTGCGCGGTCTCGACGATCCCGACCCCGTCGGCCATCTCCTGGAAGGCCATCGGGGCGAGCGTGAGGACGACGGGCAGGCCGCTGGCCTTGGCGATCTCGGCGGCGGCGATGGCCTCACCGGCGAAGTAGAAGGTCTCGCCGATGATGAGGTCGGCACCTTCCTCGACCGCCCAGGCGACCATTTCGGCGAACATCGCCCGCACCTCTGCCTGCTTGGACTCGTCGGCGGGGTCCCAGATGTTCGAGTTCGAGATGTTGCCGGCCATGAAGTTCCCGGGCTTGGCGTCGGCGACGGACCGGGCGATCTGGAGGGCGGCGCGGTTGAGCGGTTCGAGCAGATCTTCCTTGCCGATCACGCGCATCTTCTCGCGGTGTCCGTTGTAGGTGAAGGCCTCGACGATGTCGGATCCCGCCCGCTGGAAGTCGACGTGGAGGGAGCGCAGGGCGTCGGGGAATTCGAGGGCCACCTCGGGGACGAACTCGCCGGCGGACAGATATCCGCGCTTCTCGAGCTCGAACAAAAAGCCTTCCGCGCAGATCACGGGGCCGGCGTCGAGGCGTTGGGTCAGGGCGTTGGTCGCGGTCATGGATGCTCTCCGATTCGATGATGTGGTCGAGCCCGGGGGAGCGGCCCGACCCTGGGTATCTCACCATCAAATGGCGCAGCGAGGTCCGTCACATCGACATAAATCGACGCTGATTGCCACGAAAGGACACGGCCCACGACGAGGCGGCCCGATCGTCAGCCTGCATCGCAGGGTTCCGCTGCGGCCCGGTAAGGACAGTGACCGCCGAGGCGGTCCGATCGTCAGCGGTGCTCGTCGCCGCTGAGATAGACCGGCAGCCGACGGTAGCGCACTGCTCGCTGGGCGGCGCCGGCGGGAACTTCCTGGGTGGTTTCGTAGGTGGCGTTGTTCTGCGGAACCTCGTGCGAACCCGGCAGCGGATACGGCTCGCCCGCAACCGGCGCGGGGGAGGCGAAGGACTGCTGCTGACCCGGGTGCTGTTCGTAGCCGGGGGAGTGCTGGTAGCCGACTCCGGGCATGGGCTGCAGGCCGAGTCCCTGCCGGTCCGGTCCGTCGCCCTCGCTGTAGGTGTCGCCGGGGTGATAGGTGTCGCCGGGACTGACGGCATCTCCACGACGACCTCGCTCGCCGCGGCCACGCTCGCTGCGCCGGTCGGAGTCCTTCGGCCGGAGGAAGGGGAACGGTTTGAGCAGCAGCCCTGTGACGGTCGAGGACCACCAGCGCAGGGCGCGTTCGAAGGGCGACCAGGCCAGCAGGCCCGTCCAGACGACGGCCAGGGCCACACAGATGAGGAGGACGACGGCGTCGTGGAGGACGTTGCGGCTGTCGTCGAGGACCGGCTGCAGGGCGCGGACGACGAATCCGTGGAGGATGTAGACAGCGAGGCTGTTCTTGCCGATCGTCGCGATCGTGTCCTTCGTATTGCTCAACCAGGACAGAAGGGCCAGCGTCAGCAGCACCGCTCCGATGTCGACGATGAGTCGCAGTCCCACACCTTCGGGAACGCTGACGTCGAAGTGGGCGAAGTTGAGGCTGCCGTAGAGCCAGTTGTAGTCGACCTGGTCGAGGAAGAAATATCCGACGGCCGCGAGGGCAGCGGCACTGAGACAGAGTCTCTGCCAGATCGCGAGGCTGCCCGCCCAGTCGATGATCTGCTTGCCGTAGAGCTTGCCGATGACGAAGAACGGCCAGAACGCCATCGTCCGAGCCGCGGAAAGTTCGGTGTCGAGGACCGGCAGCAATCCGCCGAAGAGACCGACGACCAGAGAAGCGACGAGCATCGTGCGCGGGAAGCGCTCGATGAAGGGGACCGTGATCATCCACCACGCCATCGACAGCAGGAACCACGTGTACCAGAACGGCCGGAGGAAGTCGTAGTCGGGATTGAGCCCGAAGAGCCACATCCACCCCCACATGAGCGGCAGCACCGTGGCGAGGAGGACGAAGTAGGTCAGAACCCGTTCGGCCAGCTTGTTCGACTTCGCCGTGATGCCGGCGAGGAAGACGAACGCAGGCATGTGGAACATGTAGATGAAGTACATCGGTGCGCCCAGGATCGGCGACTCCCATGGGGAGGTCCTGGCGAGGAGGTGGCCCAGAACCACCAGGAAGATGAGTATTCCCTTGGCGCGGTCGATGCGATAGTCCCGTGATGACACGCCGATACACTACCGCACCCGGCAGGATTTGGGGAAAGTTCAGACCGTCGCCGAGGCGGTCGCCCGGTGATGCGTGACAGTGCACTCGCGCGTGAGGAAGGGGATGGAAACGACTAGCCGCGGGCGGCGCAGTCCACGCATTTCGCCGCGTAGGGGCGGGCCTCCAGCCGCGCCTCGGCGATGGGTCTGCCGCAGCCGATGCAGGTCCCGAACGTGCCAGCGTTCAGGCGGTCAACCGCCTCGGCGATCTCCTCGAGACGGTCCTCGGACTGTTCGAGCAGCGTCGCGGCCTGCGACCGTTCGAAGGCGAGCGTCGCCCCTTCCGGATCGTGTTCGTCGTCGCTGTTGTCGCCCTCGCGAGCGGCCGAGACCTCATCGATTCCCTGAGTCAGGCGGCTGATGAGCGCCTGCGTCTCCGCCCGCTCATCCTCTAGCCGCTGACGCATCGTTGCTTCGTCGATCACTCAGGCCTCGAGAGCCTCGGACGCTTCGAGCCAGCGCATCTCGAGTTCGTCGAGTTCGTCCTGGGACTCGCGGATCGCAGCCGTGAGCGTGGCCAGTCCCTCGAAATCGGTCTGGTCGTGGGCGGCCATCTCCTCGTGCTTCTTCCCGATCTGAGCGTTCAGCTTGTCCATCCGCCGCTCGATCGACGACAGTTCCTTCTTCGCGGCCCGGGCTTCCGCACCGGAGAGTTTCGGAACCGATGCGGATCCTTCGCTCGCCGAGGCGGCCCCACCGTCACCGTTCCCGCCGGCTCCCGTCGAGGCACCGTTCGAACCGCCTGACGCCCCGTTCGAACCGGCAGTGCCGCGACGTTCCTGCTCGGCCCGCAGCCGCAGGTACTCTTCGACGCCGCCGGGAACATGGCGCAGTCCGTTGTCGAGGATCGCGTACTGCTGATCGGTGACGCGCTCCAACAGGTACCGGTCGTGGGAGACGACGATGAGGGTGCCCGGCCAGGAATCGAGCAGATCCTCCATCGCCGCAAGCATGTCCGAGTCGACGTCATTCGTCGGCTCGTCGAGGATGATGACATTGGGTTCGGCCATGAGCAGCAGCAGAAGCTGGAGCCGGCGCTTCTGCCCGCCGGAGAGCTCCTTGACCCGGGCGGACAGGTGCTCCTTCGCGAAGCCGAGACGTTCGAGCAGCTGGGCCGGAGTGAAGTCCTTGCCTTCGATGGTGAACGAGGTCTTCGATTCGGCGAGGACTTCGCGCACACGGGATTCGGCGATGCGGGCCAGATCCTTGAACTGCTGGTCGAGCACGCCGATCTGCACGGTCTTGCCGCGCTTGACCCGACCGGCATCGGGTTCGATCTCTCCCGAGACCAGACCGAGCAGAGTCGACTTCCCGGCACCGTTGGGGCCGAGGATCCCGGTGCGCTCACCGGGACCGATGCGCCACGTGACATCCTCGAGGATCGTGGTCTCGCCGAAGTGCTTGGATACGTCGAGCAGGTCGACGACGTCCTTTCCCAGGCGGGCCGTGGCCATCTTCTTGAGCTCGATCGGATTGCGCACTTCCGGCACATCGGCGATGAGCTGGTTGGCCGCCTCGATGCGGAACTTCGGCTTCGACGTTCGGGCCGGAGCGCCGCGTCGCAGCCACGCGAGTTCCTTGCGCATGAGATTCTGTCGCTTCGCCTCGGTGGCGGCGGCGATCCGATCGCGCTCGACGCGCTGGAGGACATAGGCGGCATAACCGCCTTCGAAAGGCTCGACGATGCGGTCGTGGACCTCCCAGGTCTTCGTGCACACCTCGTCGAGGAACCACCGGTCGTGGGTGACCAGCAGCAGGGCGCCGGAGTTCTTCGGCCACCGGGTGCGCATATGCTTCGCCAGCCACGCGATGCCGTCGACATCGAGGTGGTTCGTCGGCTCGTCGAGGATGAGCATGTCCCAGTCGCCGATGAGCAGAGCCGCCAGGGCCACTCGGCGGCGCTGACCGCCGGAGAGCGAGGAGATCTGCGCATCCCAATCGAGATCGGCGATGAGACCGGAGATGATGTCACGGGCCTGCGGATCGGCGGCCCATTCGTGATCGGCGGCATCACCGACGACGGAGAAGCCCACGGTCGCCTCGTCATCGAGGTCATCGCGCTGGCCGAGCATGCCCAGTCGCAGCCCGCCGCGATATGTCACGCGTCCGGAATCGGGTTCGATGGTGCCGGCGAGCATGCCGAGCAGGCTCGACTTGCCGTCGCCGTTGCGGCCGACGATGCCGATCATGTCGCCGGACTCGACGCCGAGAGTGACCGAGTCGAAGACGACGCGCGTGGGGTATTCGAGGTGGAGGGCTTCTGCCCCGAGGAGATGTGCCATAGCAGTCTCTAGCCTAGTTCACCGCGGTTCGTCTTCTGCGCCGTCGGTCCGGCGGTCCACCTACTTCGTTCGTCGTCTTTCTGTCTCAAAGTCAGAGGCCTCCGCGTTCGCATCGCGGACCGAAAACGGTCATGCATGACGGAATATTTCTTTTTCATATCGGTGTCCGCGATTGCGGTGCTAGCGGAGCCGCTGAAATGACTTCGGTACATTAGACTGACCGAAACTCATTAAAATATGACAGTTCGTCCAGTGGTTTCACATTTTCGGTAGGGGCAGACAGGGCCCTCATCCGTGTGCACTGTCTGTATCAGAAAAGAGAAAACGTGAAGAAGCTCGCTTCAGCGGTGTCGATGATCGCCGCATCCGCCCTCGTCCTCTCGGCCTGTGGTTCAGGCGAAGGAGGCGAATCCGGTTCGGATTACCTCGCCTGCATGGTCTCCGACTCCGGCGGTTGGGACGATCAGTCCTTCAACCAGTCCGGTCGGGAGGGCATGGAGAACGCGAAGAAGAACCTCGGCATCGAAGAGAAGCTCGCCGAATCGCAGGGCGACGCGGACTTCGGGCCGAACGTCGACAACATGGTGCAGCAGGGCTGCAACCTCACCTTCGGCGTCGGATTCCTCCTCGAGGACACGATCCAGGAAGCCGCCGAAGCGAACCCGGACCTCAACTTCGCGCTCATCGACTCCACATTCTCCGACGCCGACGGCAAGCCGGTGACGATCGACAACGCCAAGGCAGTCGTCTTCAACACCGCCGAGGCCGCGTACCTGGCCGGCTATGTTGCGGCCGCGACCTCGGAGTCGGGCAAGGTCGGCACCTTCGGCGGCATCCAGATTCCGTCGGTGACGATCTTCATGGACGGCTTCGCCGATGGCGTGGACAAGTTCAACGAGGAAAACAAGAAGGACGTCAAGCTGCTGGGCTGGAACAAGGAGAAGCAGGACGGATCGTTCTCCGGTGACTTCGAGAACCAGGGCCAGGGCCAGGAGCTGACCAAGCAGCTCATCTCGCAGGGCGCCGACGTGATCATGCCCGTGGCCGGACCCGTCGGCCTCGGTGCCGCAGCGGCGGCGAAGGAAGCCGGCGACGTCAACCTCGTGTGGGTCGACTCCGACGGCTACGAGTCGACCGAATACGGCGACATCATCCTCACCTCGGTGGTCAAGCAGATCTCACAGGCCGTCGAAGACACCATCAAGGAAGGCACCGAGGACAACTTCTCCAATGAGCCCTACGTCGGCACGCTCGAGAACGAAGGCGTGGGCCTCGCTCCGTACCACGACTTCGAGGACAAGGTTCCCGAGGACGTGAAGAAGAAGGTCGAGGATCTGAAGAAGCAGATCGTCGATGGCAGCCTGGTCGTCGAGTCTGAGAGCACACCGAAGTAAGCTCGTCGGTTAAACTGCAGGGCCGAGTTCTTTCGGCCCTGCAGTTTTCAAGTTTGTGAGGAGAACCGGAAGCAGTGAAACTCGAGCTTCGCGGGATGACCAAGGTGTTCGGATCGTTCGTGGCCAACGACCACATCGATCTCACCATCGAACCGGGCGAGATCCACGCCCTGTTGGGTGAGAACGGCGCCGGCAAGTCCACCATGATGAATGTCCTCTACGGACTCTACGACGCCGATGGGGGAGAGATCCTCATCGACGACAAGCCGGTGAAGTTCTCCGGGCCGGGCGACGCCGTCGCCGCGGGCATCGGCATGGTCCACCAGCATTTCATGCTCGTGCCCGTGTTCACCGTCGCCGAATCCGTGGCGCTGGGCTACGAACCGACGAAGAGCCTCGGGCTCCTCGACATCAGCGAGGCGCGCAAGAAGGTCAAGGAGATCTCCTCGCGCTTCAATTTCAATATCGACCCCGATGCCCTCATCGAGGATCTGCCGGTCGGCGCCCAGCAGCGAGTGGAGATCATCAAGGCCCTGTCCCGGGATGCCGAGATCCTCATCCTCGACGAGCCCACGGCTGTGCTCACTCCGCAGGAGACCGACGAACTCATCTCGATCATGCGCCAGCTCAAGGAGCAGGGCACGTCGATCGTCTTCATCACCCACAAACTCCGTGAGGTCCGTGCGATCGCTGATTCGATCACGGTCATCCGCCGCGGAAAGATCGTCGGCGAGGCCTCGCCGGAGTCGACCGAGACCGAGCTGGCCAGCCAGATGGTCGGCCGAGCCGTGTCTCTGAAGACCGAGAAGGATGCCGCCGATCCCGGCGATGCCACCTTCCAGGTGCGCGGACTCACCGTCGTCGACAAGGCCGAGAACGTCGTCGTCGACGATGTGTCCTTCGACGTCCGTCGCGGCGAGATCCTCGCCGTCGCGGGCGTCCAGGGCAACGGGCAGACCGAACTGGCCGAGACGATCATCGGTCTCACCGAACCGCGGTTGGGCACGATCACCCTCGACGGGAAGAAGCTCGTCGGGGATTCGGTCAAGGACCGCCTCGGTGCCGGTATCGGATTCGTTCCCGAAGATCGGTCGACCGACGGCATCATCGCGGAGTTTGCGATCCGCGAGAACATGATCCTCGACGTCTACGATCGTGAGCCCTATGCCAAGGGCCTGAATATGCGGTCGAAGGTCATCAACGAAGAGGCGAAGAAGAAGGTCGAGGAGTTCGACATCCGCCTCGGCAGCGTCTCCGATCCGATCTCGACCCTCTCCGGCGGAAACCAGCAGAAAGTGGTGCTCTCCCGCGAGCTCGGCCGCGATCTGCGACTGTTCATCGCCAGCCAGCCCACCCGCGGACTCGACGTCGGATCGATCGAATTCGTGCACAAGCGCGTCATCGCCGAACGCGATTCCGGCACCCCCTGCATCATCGTCTCGACCGAACTCGACGAGGTCTACGGCCTTGCCGACCGCATCGCCGTGATGTACGCCGGGCGCATCGTCGGCATCGTGGGACCCGAGACCTCCCGCGAGGCACTGGGCCTGATGATGGCCGGCGTTCCCGCCGACGAAGCCCTCGAAGCAACGGACGACGACTCAGCCACCACCTCGGCGGAGGAGACCAAATGACGACTGATATCTCACCGGCCGCTCCTTCAGCGGCACCGCCGCCGGAGTCCGAGACCGAGGACGGCAAGGAACAGACTCTGCTCCAGCAGATCATGTCGGGATCCTGGCTGGTCTCGCTGCTGGCGATCGTTCTCGCCCTTCTGTTCGGCGGTGTCCTCATCGCCGTGTCGAACGCGGAGGTCGTCGCGGCGGCCGAGAACTTCTTCGCCGCTCCCGGCGAGTTCTTCGCCACGCTTTTCCAGACCGTCGGCAACGCCTATTCGGCGCTGTTCCGCGGAGCGGTCTTCGACTGGGACGCACGCACCACCGAACGCGCCATCCGCCCACTGACCGAATCGATGGTCTCGGGCACCCCGCTCATCCTCACCGGTCTCGGCATCGCCTTGGCCTTCCGCTGCGGTCTGTTCAACATCGGCGGTCAGGGCCAGGTCATCCTCGGCGCGACCATCGCCGGATTCCTCGGCTACGCGCTGCCGCTGCCTCCCGTCGTCCACATGCTCGTGGCCGCGATCGGCGGAATCATCGGCGGTGCGATCTGGGCCGGAATCGCCGGTGTCCTCAAGGCACGCACCGGTGCCAACGAGGTGATCGTGACGATCATGCTCAACTCGATCGCCGGCTACGCACTGGGCTACCTGCTCAAGCAGAACTGGTTCACGCACACGACCTCGGCGAACCCGCAGTCCCGCGTCATCGACGACTCCGCGCAGATGTTCCTGCTGCTGCCACCGCCGTTCCGTCTCCACTTCGGGTTCGTCATCGCCATCCTCGCCACGATCTTCGTGTGGTGGCTGCTCGAGCGTTCGACGATCGGCTTCGAGTTCAAGGCCGTCGGCGCGAACCCGCACGCGGCCCGGACCGCAGGCATCTCCGTGTCGAAGGTGACGATCCTCGTCATGATCGTCGCCGGTGCCCTGGCCGGACTCGGCGGTGCCGCTCAGGTGCTCGGCACCGAATACAAACTCACCGGCGGAATCAGCGGATCGATCGGCTTCGACGCCATCACCGTCGCCCTGCTGGGACGGTCGAAACCGTTGGGGACATTCCTTGCGGGGCTGCTCTTCGGCGCGTTCAAAGCCGGCGGCTACCTCATGCAGTCCCAGACCGGTACGCCGATCGACATCGTCCTCGTCGTCCAGTCCGTCATCGTGCTGCTCATCGCGGCCCCGCCCCTGGTGAGGTCGATCTTCCGGTTGCCCACACCGGTGCTCAAGCGGAAGGAGGACTGAGATGACTGCTCAGACCATGGCTAAGACACCTTCGACCCAGGTCAAGGCGCTTGCGCCGATCGCCTGGAAGTTCCCGATCGTCTATACGATCCTCGCTCTTGTCTCGCTCATCTTCTTCGGCCTCATCGGCCGTGACGGGGAGACGACCTTCCGGGTGGCCACCGGCGGAGACTTCTTCGCTATCCCCGACTTCGCCGTGTCCTCGACCGCGGCGGGGCTGACGCTGGGCATCATCCTCGTCGTCATGGCCGCCGTGTCGATCTACGTGGCGATCAAGCGCATCGACCTCGGCTCGTGGTTCCCGATGCTCTTCGGTGTCGTCTTCGTCCTGTCCTTCCTCGCCTGGGCCGGCGGCGGATCCGGTGGCGTGATCCCGCTGACCACGCTGCTCGCTGGTGCCCTGGCTCTGTCCGTGCCGCTGATCTTCGGCGCCATGTGCGGACTCGTGGGCGAACGTTCGGGCATCATCAACATCGCCATCGAAGGCCAGCTGCTGGCCGGTGCGTTCCTCGCAGCGGTCGTCGCCTCCGTTGTGAAGAACCCGTACGCGGGTCTGCTCGCCGCTCCTATCGCCGGTGCCCTGGTCGCCGTGGTGCTCACGTTCTTCGCGGTGAAGTACTGGGTCAACCAGATCATCATCGGCGTCGTCCTCAACGTCCTCGTCGTCGGCGTCACGAGCTTCCTCTACTCGACGGTTCTCACCCAGGACCCGGGACTGTGGAACTCCCGCCAGAAGCTGCCCAACCTGCCGATCCCGCTGCTCTCGGACATTCCGGTGCTCGGACGGGTGCTGTTCGACCAGAACATCCTCGTCTACATCATGTACGTCGTCGTCATCGCGCTGCAGATCTTCGTGTTCCGCTCGAAGTGGGGTCTGCGGATGCGCGCCGTCGGTGAGCACCCGAAGGCCGCAGACACCGTCGGCATCAAGGTCAACTTCACCCGCGTGCGCAATACGCTGCTCGCCGGTGCCATCGCCGGCCTCGGCGGTGCCTTCTTCACCGTCGGCTCCGGACTGGCGTTCGGCAAGGAGATGTCGGCCGGACAGGGCTATATCGCCCTGGCCGCGATGATCCTGGGCAAGTGGAATCCGAAGGGTGCGCTGTTCGCGGCCCTGTTGTTCGGATTCTCCAAGAGCCTCGGCAACACTCTGCAGTCCATCGGCACTCCGGTGGCCAACGAGCTGCTGCTCATGCTGCCCTACATCGTCACCGTCTTCGCCGTCGCCGGATTCGTCGGTCGGGTCCGCCCGCCGGCCGCGGAAGGTGTGCCCTACGTGAAGTGATCCCCGCCTCGGCGATGGATCTGCATTTCCCCTCGAATACCCCACAGCCGCAACCTGAAGGAAGAAGTATCCCCATGACTGTCCCCGAACCCCGCGCTTCCGCACCCGAGTCAACCGACCCGGTCTGGAGCGAGGAACCCACCCCCGTCTGCCCCGAGGATCTCAGCGAAGGCACCTGGGAGCTGCTGCGTGCCGAAGCGAAGCGGGCGATGACGAAGGCCTATGTGCCGTACTCGAACTTCCCGGTCGGGGCGGCCGGCCTCGTCGACGACGGCCGCATCGTCGGCGGATGCAATATCGAGAACGCCTCATTCGGTGTGACCCTGTGTGCGGAATGCTCATTGGTGTCCGAGCTGCTCATGACCGGTGGGGGCCGCCTCGTCGCCTTCGACTGTGTGGACGGGGAGGGCAACACCCTCGTTCCCTGCGGGCGGTGCCGGCAGCTGCTGTTCGAACACGGCGGCAACGAGCTCATCCTCAACATGCCCAGCGGACGGTCCCCGCTGTCCGTGGTCCTGCCCGAAGCGTTCGGGCCCGATCATCTGAGCGCGCCCCGGACCGACCACAACGCAAAGCACTGACACCGGCACCGAGGTGGCTGTGCACCGACCGCACCACGTGCCGACGATGTCCCACCACGGCGATCCGTCGCCGCACCGGCGACATCACTGACACGATGACAACGAAGGATTGAGACTGTGACAGTAGAGGCATTCGACACCGTGGACGTCATCGCCGCCAAACGCGACGGCCGGGCTCTGAGCAAGGAACAGATCGACTGGGTGATCGACGCCTACACTCGCGGCGTCGTCGCCGAGGAGCAGATGGCGGCTCTGGCCATGGCGATCTTCATCAACGATATGGAACCGTCCGAGATCGCTGACTGGACGCAGGCGATGATCGCCTCCGGTGAGCGGATGGACTTCTCCACGCTGTCGCGGCCGACCTCGGACAAGCATTCGACCGGGGGAGTCGGTGACAAGATCACCCTGCCCCTGGCCCCGCTCGTCGCGGTCTTCGACGTGGCCGTCCCGCAGCTCTCCGGTCGCGGTCTCGGCCACACCGGCGGCACCCTGGACAAACTCGAGTCCATTCCCGGCTGGCAGGCGGGACTGAGCAATCAGGCGATCGTCGATCAGCTCGAGGACGTCGGAGCCGTCATCTGCGCGGCGGGAACCGGTCTGGCTCCGGCGGACAAGAAGCTCTACGCTCTGCGCGACATCACTTCGACGGTCGACTGCATTCCGCTCATCGCCTCGTCGATCATGTCGAAGAAGATCGCCGAGGGCACCTCCGGTCTCGTCCTCGACGTCAAGGTCGGTTCCGGTGCGTTCATGAAGGACCTGACGAAGGCCCGCATCCTGGCCCAGACGATGGTCGAGCTCGGCAAGGCCGCCGGGGTGAAGACCTCGGCGCTGCTGACCGATATGTCCACGCCCTTGGGCCTGACCGTCGGCAATGCCCTCGAGGTCCGCGAATCCGTTGAGGTTCTGGCCGGCGCAGGACCAGCCGACGTCGTCGACCTCACCGTCGCCTTGGCCGAGGAGATGCTGCGCCTGGCCGGCAAGACCGATGTCGACGTACGCGCCGCACTGACCGACGGTCGTGCCATGGACAAATGGAAGCAGATGGTCCGCGCCCAGCACGGTGACCCCGACGCCGCTCTGCCCGTGGCCGAGCACACCGAGGTCGTCACCGCGACCGAGTCCGGGGTTCTCACCGGGCTCGATGCGCTCTCGGTGGGAGTCGCCTCGTGGAGGTTGGGCGCAGGACGGGCACGGAAGGAAGATCCGGTCCAGGACGTCGCCGGCATCGAACTGCACGCCAAACCTGGGGACACGGTCACCGCCGGTCAGCCGCTCATGACACTGCACACGGCCACCCCGGAACGCTTCGAACGCGCCATCGAGGCGCTGGAGTCCGCGGTCGAGATTGGCGGGGACGCCGCCTCGGTGCCGGAGTCGATCGTCTTCGAGACGATCACCTGAGCTTGCATCTCGCTATCCTGAAGAAGCCGCACCAACCATCTTGGAGGAACACATGACCAGCCGCACCGAAGTCGCCGGAATCATTGACCACACCCTGCTCAAGCCGGAAGCGACCCCAGCCGATGTGGACGCCCTCGTCGCCGAGGCGAAGGAACTCGGAGTGCTCGCGATCTGCGTGTCACCGTCGATGCTGCCGGTCACCGACCCGGGTGAGCTCGTCGTGGCCACCGTCGTCGGATTCCCCTCCGGTCAGGTGAAGCCGGAGATCAAGGCAGCCGAGGCGAAGCAGGCCGTCGCCGACGGTGCCGCCGAGGTCGACATGGTCATCAACATCGGTCAGGCCGTTGCCGGGGACTTCGACGGGCTCGAGGCCGACATTCGCGGTGTCGTCGAGGCCAGCGGGGACGCCCTCGTCAAGGTCATCATCGAGTCGGCTGCGCTGACCGATGAGCAGATCGTCGAGGCCTGCCGTCGCTCCGAGGCCGCCGGAGCGGGGTTCGTCAAGACCTCGACCGGTTTCCACCCGGCCGGTGGCGCGAGCGCTCACGCTGTGTCGCTCATGCGTGAGACCGTGGGCGACCGCCTGGGAGTGAAAGCGTCCGGCGGAATCCGCACCGCCGAGGCCGCCGAAGAGATGATCGCCGCCGGCGCCAGCCGCTTGGGCCTCTCCGGCAGCGCCGCAATCCTCAACTCCCTCTAATTACTACGTGACGGCGGCCCAGCAACCTCGCGCTAGGTAGCAGGGCCGCCGTGAGGTAGTAATTAGAGGGCGAAGAAGGCTTTGAGCTCGGTGCTGATCGAGTTCAAGCGCTCCGTCAGGGCCGGTTTGAGGGATGCACTCGCCGAGGTGGCCGACAGTCGCACTCCTGCGCTGGCGGCCGCACGTGCATCGGCATCGGCCGCAGCCTGGAGTTCCGAAGGTTCGGCGACAACCTCGAGATAGCACTTGAGCTTCGGCTCGGTGCCGGACGGGCGTACGATGACCCGTGAATTCGACTCCGAGAGCAGCAGGATTCCATCGGTCGGCGGCAGGCCCTCATACCCGGCAGACAGGTCGTGGACCTCGGCGACTGGGGAGCCGGCCAGCGTGGCCGGCGGATTCTCGCGCAGCTTCGCCATCGCCGTGCCAATGAGCGAAACGTCGTCGAGGCGGAAAGACAGCGGAGCGGTGGCGAAGAAGCCGTCGCGGTTGCGGATCCGATCGAGCTCGGCCTCGATGCTTGACCCCTCCGACTTGAGCCGAGACGCTAGAGACGCGAACGTCACGGCCGCCGAAATCCCGTCCTTGTCACGTACCGCAGCCGGGTCGACGCAGTAGCCGAGCGCTTCCTCATAGCCGAAGACGAGGCCGGCCACGCGGGAGATCCACTTGAATCCGGTGAGAGTGTTCACCGCTGCGTAGCCGTGGCTGGCAGCAGCTGCCGCCAGACCGCGGGAGGACACGATCGAGTTCGCGAACACCTGAGCATCGGCGCCCGACGCATGATGTGTTCCCGCCTCCAGACGGGTCGCGGCATCCTCACCGAGGAGGAGTCCCACCTCGTCGCCGGACAGCTGCCTGTATCCGACCGCCGCAGTGGCATCAGGGATGGCCGCGGAGAATCGGTCAGCGTCCGGATCGTTGGCGATGATGAGTTCGGCACCGACCTCACGGGCCAGGGCAAAGGACTCATCGAGTGCGCCGGCTTCCTCCGGGTTCGGGAAGGACACCGTCGGGAAGTCAGGGTCCGGCGCCTGCTGGGAAGCCACCGGGTGGAGGCTAGCGAACCCGGTGCGGGTCAGAGCAGCCTCGGCGACTCCGGCACCGACACCATGCAGCGAGGTCAGCACGATCGAGAGATCTGCCTCCGCACGCACACCCAGGTCGTCGACGCGCGACAGATAGTCCTCGACGATCGATTCGTCGAGATACTCCCACCCGGACTCTGCACGCGATACGGAGGCCACGGAATCGACGGCAGCGATCTTCTCGGCGATGAGCGCGTCGGCTGGGCTGACGATCTGCGCGCCGGCACCCGCCTCGGCGTCGGCCTCGGATCCGATCGCCTGTAGCGGACGTTGCCCCAAGTAGACCTTGTACCCGTTGTCGGCCGGAGGGTTGTGGCTGGCCGTGACCATGACCCCGGCATCGGCATCGAGATGCGACAGCGCGAACGCCAGCAGCGGGGTCGGCAGCTGCTCAGGCAGCTGAATCGCTACACCGCCGGCAGCGGTGACGACAGCGGCGGTATCGGCCGCGAATTCCGATGACTTGTACCGGGCATCGCACCCGATGACGACGCGGAATCCCTCACCGACGGTGTCTGCGAGGAACGCGGCCAATCCGGCGGCGGCACGGATGACGACGGCCCGGTTCATTCGGTTCGGACCGGCGGCGATCTCGCCGCGCAGACCGGCGGTGCCGAAGACGAGGGGACCGGAGAACCGGTCCTCGAGATCGGCGACCGCCGCCTCGTCGCCGCTCTCGGCTTCGGCGAGGATGTGCTCCAAGGAAGTGGCGGTCTGCGGGTCGGGGTCGTCGGCGATCCAGGCACGAACCACCTCGGCGTCGAATCCATTCGTGAAGCGGTCGGCTACGCGGGTCATATGAGGTCCTTTGAGAATTCGCGGTGGCGGGGTGGCGGAGTGCGGAGTGGGGTTGGCCGTCTCAGAGCTTCGCGACGATGTCGGCGAGCAGGCGGGAGATGCGCGGGGCGGCTGCGGCCCCGGCTTCGATGACCTCGGCGTGGGAGAGCGGGGTCTCCTGGATGCCGGCGGCAAGGTTCGTCACCAGCGAGATGCCCATGAGTTCGAGTCCGGACTGACGTGCGGCGATGGCCTCCAACGTCGTCGACATTCCCACGAGGTCGGCTCCGAGGATCCCGGCCATGCGCACCTCGGCGGGGGTCTCGTAGTGAGGTCCGCGGAACTGCGCGTACACGCCCTCGTCGAGTGTCGGGTCGATCTCCTTGGCGATGGCGCGCATGCGCGGGGAGTACAGATCGGTGAGATCGACGAAGTTCGCGCCTTCGATCGGGGAGGTGCCGGTGAGGTTGATGTGATCGGAGATGAGCACCGGGGTGCCGGGGCCCCAGTTGCGGTTGAGTCCGCCGCAGCCGTTCGTCAGCACGAGCGAGGAGCAGCCGGCCGCAGCGGCGGTGCGCACACCGTGGGCGACCGCCCGGACACCCTTGCCTTCGTAGTAGTGGGTGCGCGATCCGAGGACGAGCGCATGCTTGCCGCTGGCTTCGATGCGCACCGTGCGCAGGGTCGCGCCGTGGCCTTCGACGGCGGGAGCGTGGAATCCGGGGACCTCCGCCGCGGAGATCTCCGCGACGGTCTCGCCGAGGAGGTCCGCCGCCCCGCCCCAACCGGAGCCGAGGACAAGCGCGATATCATGGGCTTCGATGCCCGCGTTCGCGTTGATGGTCGTGGCCGCGGCGTGCGCGGCGGCGGTAGGATCGCTTAAGTCAGTCATGACGCCAAGATTATCAAGTTCCCCACCGCCCAAGGAGCGAGCACATGCCGATTCGAGAGCTGACCGACGGTGACGATCTGCGCCTGAATGAGGTGTTCGCCGACGCGACCACCCCGGCCGGTCATATGGCCAGGTCCCTGTTCCGTCCGTCCTCGGATGCGCCGTTGATCCGCTCCGTCATCGCCGAGGTGGTTCCCGACGTTCCCGTCGGAGCCGCCGCGATCGCCGAATCTCCGCTTCACCCCTACCGGGCGTGGGTCCACGTCGAGGTGGCCGCGGAGGAGCAGGGACATGGTCAGGGGCGTGAACTCTTCGACGCAGTGTGCGCCGAGACCCGGGGAACCGCGCTCGAAGGTCTCGACCTGCGCGCCCGTGTGCAGGCTGGCAGCCCGGGGGAGGGCTTCGCTCAGGCTCTCGGGTTCACTCCGCTGACGACGACCCGTGTGATCAAGGTGCCCGCCGGTGCTCTGCCTCCGGCCGGCGGCGGTCGGGCCGAAGACCTCGAAATCGTTGCGACCGGTTCGGTGAAGCTGACGAAGGCATTCCTCGCCTGGTACACCGCCGTCAACCGTGACGATGCCGTCGGTCAGCTGTCCATCGGACAGGTGAACAACGTCTTCCTCTCCGAGGCGGCCGGTGCTCATGGTGCCGCGCTGCTGAATGGTGCCGCCGGGACCGCCGAGGCGGGTGGACTCAGTGCCTTCGCCGTGTCCTATGCGCGAGAGGCCGATGAAACCGCCGGTGTTCTGCCCTCGGCCGGTGAACCGGGTGCCGGTGCGGCCGCCGGCAACGGGAACGCTGTCGTCGATCAGGTCGACGAGGAACCGCCGACCGAGCTCATCCTCGGGTCGATGTTCGAGACTCGCGACGATGCCGCCGACGCTGCGGGTGAGGACTTCGCCGCGGCCGTCGCCGATGCCGAACTCCTTTTGGCCAGGCTGTCGGTCGATGCCGATGTCGTCATCGAGGTCACGAGCGGAATGCCCGTGATCTCTGCGCTCGCCGATCGACTGCTCGACGCGGGAACCGCCGCCGAGCTCTACCGTTACGAGACTCTCTCAGGACCGCCTGCTGACGTCAGCTGAATCAGGCTCGACCTGCTTGGGGCTGAAGAGTCGGACTGGGCGAGCCTGGTCCGCGGTGAGGAACCAGCCCGTCCCTGGCAGCCCGTCGAGCGGGGCCTGTCGCAGCACTCCGAGCCCGGTGAGATCTTGCTTGGTATGCGCACCGAGCACGAGCAGCGGTCCGAGACTCTGAGCTTTGGCCAGAGGGGAACCATACCCGGGTGTGAACCGTGTCGGCACGGTGAGCACATGGAATCGTCCGTCGAGCAGATCCCAGTCGACGGGATCTGCGGCCATGTGCACATCGTCGTGAACAGAGACCCCGCCGAGGCGGTCCACATACGTCGCGAATCCGGTCTTGCCGCTCTGCGGAGAACCGCGGAGGGTGAGAACCGAACCGTCTCGCCGGGGATCCCACACCACGAGGTTGCCGAAGGCATCCACGCCGACCGGGATGCAGCCAGGCATGCCGCCGCAGGGTTCTTCGCCCATGCCCACAGGTTGGCCAAGCCCCCGCCAGCGTGGAGCGAATCCTTTTCGGGACTCCGGAATGCCGAGCGGTCCGCCGAGGATGCTCGTGCCCGCCTCGGACATCGACGAACCGAATCGTGCCGCGTCACCGGGTGCGAACTGCACATCGGCACCGTCCCCGCCGGCGGCCTGCGCGCGGGGACCGCGGATGACGGCGCGGAGATCCGGCCACGAACCGGCGAATCGCTGCCGGCTGAGCCCGACACTCGTTCCGTCTTCGCCGGCCCCGGGCGGGAAGATGATCTGGGTGGCGAATCGAGAGCTCCTGCTTGTCATATTCCGGCACCCGGCGAGCAGGAACACGAGATCTGATCCGGCACCATGTCCGAGGAGACGTTCGGCCCGTTCGGCCCAATAGTGATCGAGCGCGTCGACGAACTCTGCCCAATTGCTGCAGACGATCAGGCTCGGTGGCTGTCGGCTCTGCCTCGGCTCGGTCGGCGAATCCGTGCTTTCCCCATTGCGCGAGAATCTGCTCGGGTCCCCACGGGCAGAAAGATGGTCGAGAATCGCCTGAATCTGCCAGCCCGAGCTCAATCCGCAGCTGATCTCCGCCCAGTCGAGGACCGCGGAGATTCTGCCGATCGCGATGATCCGTCGGGTCGGAGCGGCCGCTAGTGCCATGGTCGCGAGCACGGTTTCCACGGTGTCCGGGCTGCCGCCTGTGAGGATCGTGGAACCGTCCACGTCCGGGTCGAATGTCCACATCTGCTGCCGCTGCTGACTGGGAACATCGATGATCCCCGTGACTGTCGGGCCAATTTCACCGTTTTCCGCCACCGGTCCCACAGGGGAAGTTGCGAGCTTTCCGGCAGAACGGGCCGAGCCTCCTGCCGCCCAGGCCGATATCTCTTCTGGTTCCGGCAAGGGAGGCAGCACCACCTGTCGATGAGCCGAAGCGTCCTCGGCCCTGGCGATGTCGTGAACCGCGGCGATGATGTTGTCGACGTGAACGCCGTGGGCGCCGCTGGCCAGGGACGGAACCGGCCCCGGACCCCAGGGACGAACGCGAAGGCGGAGGGCCGCCTCGGTGTGGGCGTCATTTCCGAACGGAGCCGCCACGCGGAACCGGGTGACGCAGATCCCGGAATCCAGACAGGCGGCGCCGGGCTTGTCCGCGGGCAGGAACGCACCCGCCTCGGAGCCGATGACGTCGAAGGAATCGGTCTCATCGCGCACTCGCAGGCACACGCGAATGTTGATGTTCGCCTTCATCTGCCCGGTCACGACGCCCATCGGGCGCTGAGTGGCGAGAATGAGGTGGACGCCGAGCGACCGGCCGAGGGCTGTGAGGTGTTCGAGCAGGTCGGCGGCGCGAGGATGGGTGGCCATCAGCGCATGGAACTCGTCGATGACGACGACGAGCCGTGGGGGAGGGTCAGCGAGATCGGCGACGTCGGCGCACCCGTGGTCGGCCAACAGTCGTTCCCGATAGGTGATCTCGGCACGCACGGAGACGAGAGCCCGAAAGGCGAGACCGGAGTCGAAGTCGTCGAGCACACTGTCGGTGTGCGGCAGATCCTGCAACGGTGAGAACGTGGCTCCGCCTTTGAAATCGATGAGGACGAAACGCAGTCGCCGAGGCGGCTGTGCCAAGGCCATCGACAGCAGCCATGTCTGCAGGAGCAGGGATTTCCCGCTTCCCGTGGTGCCGGCCACGAGAGCATGAGGACCGTCGGAGAACAGATCGATGCCGACGTCACCGTCGGTTCCGCGGCCGATCGGCACCGGCCCCGAAGCGGGAGACCGCCACCGTGCTCTGATGGCCTCGGGCGCATCATCGCAGAGCTCGCCGAGCCCGTGGTCGGGCCAGGTGTGGGGACCGGTTTCGGCTGAGCGGCCACAGTGCAGAGTGACGAATCGCGCGGCCGGCATGAGAGTGGCGACGAGTGCCCGTCCCGGCACCGGGCCGCCGGGCGCAGTCGAGGACGTGGTGCGTGCCTGCGCGAGAGAGCCCACCGTCAGCGAGACCGCGGAGCCGGCATGCGGGGCGGTGAGCGTGAGCACGGCGGGGTGGGCCGCCTCGTCGAGGGTGATCGAGACGGGATCGTCGATGCCGGCGTCTGGGCGTGACCCTGACCCGACCGTGTTAGATGCGTGGTCGGCGGAGAACTCGGTGCCTGCCAGTTCCGGCAGCAGTGCGAGTTCGGGACTCGGTCGCCACCGGAATCGCCGGTCGGACAGCCAAGCGAAGGCCATGGTGCGCAGGACTGCGGGCGTTCCGCTGACGGTGA
The DNA here is from genome assembly GCF_051172395.1 of Brevibacterium sp. H602. Classification (NCBI taxonomy): domain Bacteria; kingdom Bacillati; phylum Actinomycetota; class Actinomycetes; order Micrococcales; family Brevibacteriaceae; genus Brevibacterium; species Brevibacterium sp. H602. Next base: position 158,918 of record NZ_JBPIZD010000009.1, read on the forward strand.
CCGTCGTCGTACGTGGATCGATGCGGATCGGCATTTCAGCGCAGACGATCCGACCGTCGACGTGGTCTGTTCCATGTTGCAGCCGTTCGTCGATGGTGAGGTAGCTGAAGACCGTCCCGAAACCCAGACACAGCCCAGGGGACGAGAAGATCATCTGACGGTGCGCCGTCTCCAGGCGGCTCAGTCTGGCTCGCGCCTCGGCCAGGGCTTCGTCGCGGTCGAGTCGGCATTGTGCGCTGTCGCGGGTGAAGCGCTTCTTCTCCACCAGGTAGGCGACCCAGCCGGAGAGCGGGGCCGAAACACTGAAGAGCAGGAACCACCACATTCCTGTGGTCACGGCCAGCACCACACCGATGCCGACGGGGATGAGGAACGTCCACCACTGTGGGGGTCGGGCCGGACGAGGATCGTCGATCGTCTTCGGGGCGATGTGGAGGTCATTGCTGTGGTGCAGCGGCGGGGAACGGATCGGCGGAGCCGAACGGGCCGCCGAGGAAGAAGTGCCGGCTGAAGAACCGTCTGCTGGGCCCGGTGCAAGCACCGTCGCACCCAGAGCTGCGGCGGGCCCAGTCCCCGTGGCTTCGAGTCGCAGCGGCTGCGGGGCGCGGGAGATGCTGGGGTCGACGATCGTCAGGCAATCGGGGTGGGGCAGTCGGGACAAACGGGCCCGCCGTGGGTCGAGCGTCAGGGTGAATCCCGCATCCGGTCCTGCCAGGACGGATACGCTCGTCCGCGCGGAGTCGGCACAGTCGTCGGTGGTGCGCAGAGCATTCGCTCCGACGACGGTGATGGGATTGAGTCTCTGCCAATGACCCCAGCTGATCGACTCGATTCTGTGGTCGTCGAGCTGGTTGCCGACGTCCAAGTCCTGGGAAGTCAGTTCCGCTCCGAGGGCAGAACGGAAGACGTCGACGGCTGGTTGGGCTGATTCGGCTTCGATGCTCATGCTCGTGACGGCTCCGTTCGTCTCAATGCGGTGGATGAGCCCCAGGGTTCTCATGCCCACAGACTCACTGCGAACGTATAGCTTGGGCAAGAGTGAGAAAGCGCGCTGTGGAAACGGTTTGGGCATCCACAGCCTCACGATGCGTGAGTGGAGCCTGCGCCCACAGGAATCGGCGTCGAAGTGGAGACAGCTCGAGTAGATCAGTCGAGGCGCAGGGCGCCCCGGGCGTAAGCGGTGGCGTGAAGGTCGATGAGTCCAGGCACGAATGGTGAGAGCAGCGCCGGCGAGTAGCGGGCTTCGATGCGGATGCGCACCGAATGCGTTCCATCGGCGTCGGCGCTCAACCGCAATTTGCTCATGTCCTTCGGAGTCGGCACTGCGTCGAGGTAGCGACCGGCAGCGCGTTTCGCCGCCGGTGGGGAGAACACGAGACCGGGGTCGTCTCCGGGAGCCGGTTCGAACGAGTCCGAGGCCGCCAGCGCCGCAGAATCGGCCAGCCCCTGCAGCTCTCGGCGGGCCATGTGCAGATCGGTCAGCGCTGCAATGAGGAAGGCCAACAACAAGGCGATGACGACGAAGCCGATGGCCAGCGGTGTGATGGACCCGGCGTCGGATTCGTGCTCCGAATCGCGGCCGATCTGCGATTCCCGTCGCCGTTCACAGCTGTGCTCTCCCATGGTCGCCATATCACTGACGTCCTGTGGCGACGACGTCGGTGTGGTTCGCGCGCAACGTGATGTGCGGTGACCGGTCGGAGCCGAAGAGGAGCGGGAACCCGGGCAGTGACACCTTCGTCTCGACTCGTGCGGTGACGAGGGAGCCGGCCTGTCCACAGGGTCCGGCGCACGAGTAGGTGATGGAAGTCGGTGCATCCCACAGCCCGAAGTCCGCGAAATGCATGTCGGCGACGGCATGGGCGCGAGCCTCCGAGGGGTTCGCGTCGCGGGCGGCGATACGTGAGGCCGACATCGCCGCCGAGGTGGTCGCATAGCTGGCCGCCTGTAGCTGGGAGAGGGTGAGCATGAGGTAGATGACCGGGATGAGCAGGACGATGGAGGCGAAGATGAACTCGATGACCGCCGTTCCCTCGTCTGCGTCGTCGGCCGCGACTTCCTGAACGACCTCGGGTTCAGTCACGGTCGATGTCCTCGACGATGGACCGTCCGCGCAGGTCCCAGACCTCGGCGGGTCCCCACAGCCCGAGGACGGGCAACGGGGTCGTCACCCGCACTTCGACGATCTCGACGTCACCGCGCTGTGACGTCGAGACGGTCACCCTCTGGGCATAGCGCTCGCCCACCGACACTCGGATGAGGTCGCGAGTGAGCTTCTGCCCGTCGCGCGGAGTCTGATCGGCCAGGCTCGCCTGCCTCGCCCCTGCGATGGCGGAGTCGATGACAGTGTTGCGGACGTGAATGACGAGACCGATCTGCAGGGCGCCGGCCAGGATGAGGGCCAGCAGCGAGGCAATGAGGGCGAACTCGGCGACGGCGGATCCCGAATCGCTGCGCTCGCCTGCCTCCGTCATCGAGGCAGCCCTCCTCCGACTTCCCGGTAGTGTCTCGTCGTCTCCGGTCACCGCTGGGTCACCCGGCCCCGCGGACCTTGTTCATCGCGTCCTGGAACATCGAGGTGAAGGCCTCGCCGGCCAGCGCCCACAATGCGACCACCAATCCCGCAGTCATCAAGGTGATGAGGACCCAGCCGGGAACGTCTCCGCGGTCTGGTCGGTCGACATCGGCGGTGAGGTTCGGGTCGATGTCGGTCTCGGCCGCCTCGGTGATGGTGGTTCCTCCATGCGGAGGAGGACCCGGGATGAGCCCGAGCATGAGCGGGACGAGGCGGTAGGTGAACTGGCGGAACATCGTGTCTCCTTCATCGGCGAGGTCGAGGTGTCGATCCGCGTGGTCGGTGGTGCGGGACTGGTTGTGGGAGCGGGCGTGGTCGGCGGTGCGGAGTGCAGTCGTTAGGGGCTGAGGTCGAGGACGGTCAGGGACGGGAAGACGGCGAAGATCACGGTGACGGGAAGCACGAAGACGACCACCGGAATCAGCATCCCGATCTCTTTGCGACCTGACAGCTCCAACAGCCGTCGTCGGGACTGTTCGCGCACGTCAGCGGCTTGAGAGCGGAGGACTTCGGCCAACGGTGTGCCGCGGGTCATCGACACGGCGAGGCCGTCGACGAACTGGACGATCTCGGGGATGGCGATGCGCGTGGCCATCGCATCGAGGGCTTCGACCAACGGTGTCCCGGTGCGGGTGGAGGCCAGGGCAGCGCGGAGTTCGTCGATGAGGTCGCCGGAGCAGGTGCGGCACACGCGTTCGAGAGCCTCCACGATCCCCTCACCGGCGGTGATGGACAGAGCGAGGAGCTCGGCGACGGTGGGGAATTCGGCGAGGACGCGGGATTCGTGGCGGGCGATGGCTTGGCTGAGCCGCCAATCATTGAAGACGTGCCCGGCGATGCCGCCGCTGATGACGAGGACGACGGTGACGATGGGGGAGAAGCCGCGCTGCGCCGACAGGGCACCGGCGAGACCGCCGGCGACGATCATCCCGACGAGGATGCTCAGCACCTGGTTGATGCGGAAGCGTTCGATCGTGGCATTGCCGCCAAGCCGGCCGATGCGCAGTCGCAGAGTCGCATCCGTGGTGATGCGCGACGTCGCCCACAGAGTCGAACCGATCAGCCAGGACTTCACCAGCCCCCAGAACCCCTCGGTGCGAGGGGTCGGCGGAGCGTAGATGTCGACCAGGGATTCCTGATCCCGCAGATAGGGTGCGATCCGCGACGACAGAGTCGGTCTGCGCAGCGGCGGGAGGGAGAGGACGAAGACACACAGGGCGAAGCCGTTGAAGAGTCCGAGGGCCAGAATCGACAGGGGCTCGCCGAGGAGGCTCATGCCGCCCGTCCGTCCGCAGCGTCTGTGTCGTCGGTGGTGAATCCGCCGCTCGTTCCGGCGCTGCCCGCGAAGCGACGGTGGGCGGCGCTGAGGGAGGACCCTTCGATGACTCTGGGTTCGGCCGGGAGCCGACCGATGCGCTTCATCGCCTGATACGCCAGCAGAGAGACGACGAAGCCCGCGGCCAGGAGGACCAGCCCCGTTCGGGAGTTGTATGCCACCGCAGTTTCGGGTCGTGTGGAGAGGAACGCGAGCACCACCCACGGTGCGGCGACGGCCAATCGGGCGCCGTTGACCGTCCATTGCTGCCGGGCGGAGAGCTCGTTGCGGGTGCGGGCATCATCACGGACGAACTGTGCCAAGGCCCGCAGCATGGTGCCCAGGTCGCTGCCGCCGACCTGCCGGGTGACGCTGAGTGCGACGACGATGCGGTCGGCCACCGGGTCGGCGCTGACCTGTCTGAATCGTTCCAACGCCAAGGCGAATGACCCGCTGGTCCGATATTCCTCGGCGAAGACTTCGAACAGCGGCCGCAAAGGTTCGGGTCCGCGATGGGCCAGAGAGCTCAGTGCTTCAGGCAGGGACAGACCCGCACGGACACCGGAATTGAGATGGTCGAGAGTCTCGGGCCACAGCTCCCGCCGCATCACCTGTCTGCTGCGAGCCCGATGCTGCAATGCCCGGTGCGGCAGCCAGGAGGCGAAGAGGCCGAAGCACAGCGCGATCGCCCACGATCCGGTGAGCACTGTCGCGACGACTGCAACGACACAGAACGCAGCGACGGAGATGAGCAGCAGGTGGGCCGGCCGCAGCCTGGGGAATCCGGCCCCGGTGAGCATGTCATCGAGTTCGCGCACCCACCGCGACTGAGTCCGCTTGCTCTGCGGTCGCTGCCACAGCGACATCCAGATGAGGAAGAGTCCCGCCCCGAGGCAGGCACCGATGAGCAGAGCGCACTGCGAATAGCTCATGCCGCCTCCAGAATGGCGTGAAGATCGCGTCCGATGGCCGCAAATCGCTCGCTGAGGTGGCCGAACCCCTGACCGCGAACGAGCTGTCCTCGTGGCGAATGGAAGATCGTGTCGAGTTCGACGACGTCGCCTTCGACTCCGCCTGGCACCGCGCAGATCTCATCGACTCGGCGCACTCCGGACGGGTCCCTGCGCAGGTGGACGACGACGTCGAGGCTGACGGCGACGGTGGGCACGACGAACGCCGACGAGATGTTCGCCCCAGCCAAAAGAGGCAGAGTGCAGATCTTCGTGATCGCCGCCCGAGCGGAGTTCGCGTGGATGGTCCCCATTCCCGGCAGCCCGGAATTCAGCGCGACCAGGAGGTCGAGACTTTCGGCTTCTCGGACCTCGCCGACGATGATGCGCGTCGGCCGCATCCGCAAAGCCTCTTTGACGAGGGCGCGGAGGGTGACTTCGCCGGTTCCTTCGAGCGACGGCTGACGGCATTGCATGGGAACCCAGTCGCGGCTGGGCAGGTTGAGTTCGAAGACCTCTTCGCAGGAGATCGTGCGTTCGCGGGCCGGTATCGAGCCGGCCAAGGCATTGAGCATGGTTGTTTTGCCGGCCTGAGTTGCTCCGGAGACGAGGATATTGGCACCGCACGTCACGGCTGCGTCGAGGAACTCGGCGGCTGTGGGAGTCAGTGAGCCGTAAGCGACGAGATTGGCGAGGTTGCGCGGCCGGGCGATGAACTTGCGGATATTCACGGCCGGATGAGTGCGCGTGATATCGGGCAGCACGACATGCAGCCGGGAACCGTCGGGCAGGATGGCGTCGACAAAAGGTTGGGAAAGATCGACGCGACGGCCCGAGGTGCGCAACATCCGCTCGATGAGGTCGTCGAGTTCGCCCGAACTCAGCTTCGTCGTCGTCAGCTGATGGATTCCATCGACGGCGATGAAGACCTCACTTGGGGAGTTCACCCAGATCTCTTCGACGTGCGGATCATCGAAATAGTCCTGCAGGGCACCGAAACCTGAGAGCTGATGATCGATATGCCGAAACGTCGCCTCCTTGTCCTCGAGCACCGGGAGATCGGCGACGAGGCTGCGCTCATCGTATTCGGCGATGACGGTGCGAATGAGCTCGCGAGAGCGCTGAATATCGGCGCGGGGATCCACATCGAGATCTCTGATCCGCTTGTGAACCTCGCTGGTGATGACTTCGGTGGCTTCCACTCTGAACCCTTGCCCGATCATTCAATTGACAGCGTGATTTGCTGTTTAACCTATCTGTAGTCGAATGAAGAATCTAGTGAATTCCGAAATCTGTGGATAACTGGGAATGGGCTCTGCAAATGCTCACTGTGTAGTTTCATGAATGTCATTGTGGGGTGTTTTCGTCTTGCGCAAGGGTGGGTTTCGGTCTATATTTTCCTCACCAGTCTTCGTATGAAGCGATGTGAGCCGCGCCGCTGGCGGGATGAATCAGATCTTCCGCCGGCGGCGCTTTTTGGGGCCAGGGCGACTGATCGGGGCAGGCCTCGATCGATCAGTCCTCGCAATCTCAACGGTCGACCGCCTCGGCGCCGTTTCATGCTCGGGGGAGGGCATGCACTAGAATCGGATCATTATGGCCTCCACTGATTACTCTTCTGAAATCGCCAACCTCCGCCAGACGTACAAAGCAATTCTCGACGTGTCCGATCTGGACAACCTGCGCGACGAGGTTGCCGAACTCACGGAGCAGGCGTCGTCGCCGACGTTCTGGGACGACCCCGATTCGGCACAGAAGACCTCGGCCAAGCTCTCGCACAAGCAGGGCACCCTGGAGAAGCTGGAGAAGTTCGGCGAGCGCATCGACGATGCCGAGCTGCTCGTCGAGATGTCCCAGGACGAAGGCGACTCGGAATCGCTCGAAGAGGCCGACCGCGACATCAAGAAGTTGCGCGATCAGCTGGCCGAACTCGAGATCTCGACCTTGCTCAGCCATGAATACGACGAGCGCTCCGCCGTCGTGACCGTGCGCTCGGGCGCCGGCGGCGACGACGCGACCGACTGGGCGCAGATGCTCACCCGCATGTACGTCCGGTGGGCGGAGAATCGCGGCTACAAGGTCCAGGAGCTCGACACCTCCTATGCCGAAGGTGCGGGCATCAAGTCCGCGACGATCCAGATCGACGCGCCCTACGCCTACGGCACGTTGTCGGTCGAGGCAGGCACTCACCGTCTCGTGCGCATCAGCCCCTTCGACAACCAGGGCCGCCGCCAGACCTCCTTCGCCGCTGTCGAGGTGGTCCCGCTCATCGAATCGACCGACCATGTCGAGATCGACGAGAACGATCTGCGCATCGACGTCTACCGGTCCTCGGGTCCCGGCGGGCAGTCCGTGAACACGACGGACTCGGCCGTGCGCATCACGCACATCCCCACCGGTGTGGTTGTGAGCATGCAGAACGAGAAGTCCCAGATCCAGAACCGCGAGGCCGCGATGCGCGTCCTGCAGTCGCGACTGCTCGACCTCAAACGCCAGGAAGAGGCCGCGCAGAAGAAGGAGCTGGCCGGCGATATCAAGGCCAGCTGGGGCGATCAGATGCGCTCCTACGTGACCCATCCGTACCAGATGGTCAAGGACCTGCGCACCGGCTACGAGGTCAACAACCCCTCGGCCGTCTTCGACGGTGACCTCGACGGACTCATCGAAGCCGGCATCCGCTGGCGCAAGGAGCAGGAGATGGCCGAAGAGGCCGAGGCCTGAGCCTGACTCTTCGGGCAACAGGCCTGATCTTTCGGTCAACGGCACTGCGCCGCCTGACTCGGTCGATGGCCGACTGAGGGTCGGCTGCCTCGGCGAGGGAGCGACCATCACCGAGGCGACTGTGAACTTCATCAGATCGCAACACACGCCCGGCCGCCTCCGCGAACATCACGGAACTGTTACGTACAGTGGAAGCGGCCGAGCCACCCGCAACATGATTGAAGACCGACTTGATCAGATTCGACTCCGTTTCGAAGTCCTACGACACACGTTCCCGCAAAGCACTCGATGACATCTCCTTCGAGGCTGACCGCGGGGAATTCGTGTTCCTCGTCGGGGCGTCCGGCTCGGGAAAGTCCACGGTCATCCGACTCATTCTGCGTGAAGAGGTGCCCAGCTCCGGTCGCATCCACATCGCCGGAAAATCCGTGGTGAAGATGCCCAGCTGGAAGGTGCCCTACCTGCGGCGGGGGATCGGAACCGTGTTCCAGGACTTCCGCCTGCTGCCGAACAAAACCGTGTTCGCCAATGTCGCCTTCGCCCTCCAAGTGATCGGAAAATCCCGCGCGGCCATGTCGACCCTCGTCCCCGACGTCCTCGAGACCGTGGGCCTGGCCGGCAAGGAGAAGCGCTACCCCAGTGAGCTCTCCGGCGGTGAGCAGCAGCGTGTGGCCATCGCCCGCGCCGTGGTCAACAAACCCGGAATCCTGCTCGCCGACGAGCCGACGGGCAACCTCGACCCGGCCACAAGCGCCGACATCATGAACGTGCTGGAGAAGATCAACCGCAACGGCACCACCGTGCTCATGGCCACCCACGACGGCGAGATCGTCAACCGGATGCGCCGGCGGGTCATCGAACTGCGCGAAGGCGAAATCGTCCGCGACGTCGAAGAAGGCACCTACGGAGTCGCCTCATGAGGGCCGGTTTCATCCTCTCCGAAGTCTGGTCGGGCCTGCGCCGGAACTTCTCCATGGTCATCTCCGTCGTGCTCGTGACCTTCGTGTCCCTGCTCTTCGTCGGTGCCGCGATCCTGCTGCAGATGCAGGTCGGGCAGATGAAGGACTTCTGGTATGACCGCGTGCAGGTCTCCGTGTTCCTGTGCCCGCCGGATTCGGAAGCGACGAACTGCGTCGACGGTGAGGTCACTGGCGACCAGAAGGATCAGATCCGGTCCGAACTCGAAAGCTCCGATCTGGCCCCGTATGTCGACAAGGTCTACTTCGAAGACAAGACCGAGGCCTACGAGCACTTCCAGGAGCAGTTCAAGGGCACCAGCCTCGAGGGCACCGTGCCCAAGGACGAGATGAACGAGTCCTTCCGGGTCAAACTCAAGGACGCCGAGAAGTACGACATCATCAAGGAGACGTTCTCGTCGACTCCCGGGGTGGAAGAGGTCGTCGACCAGAATCAGCTGCTCGATCGCCTGTTCGGGGTGCTCAACATCGCGACCATCGTGGCGATCGCGATCGCCGGCATCATGCTGTTGTGCGCGATGCTGCTCATCGCCACGACCATTCGACTCTCCGCGTTCTCGCGGCGCCGGGAGACCGGCATCATGAGGCTCGTCGGCGCGTCGAACACCTTCATCCAGATGCCGTTCCTGCTCGAGGGCGTCATCGCCTCGGCCATCGGTGCGACACTGTCCGCCGGTGCCCTGGGACTGCTCGTCCACTTCGGAGTCAGCGGTTGGCTGCAGTCGCAGGCCACGGGATTCAGCCTCATCTCCGGATGGGACGTTCTCCTCATCACCCCCGTACTCATCATCATCGGCGTGCTCATGGCCGGAGCCTCGTCGCTGATCACGCTGAACAAGTACACGAAGGTCTGAGATGAGACGCAGACTCGGACTCGTCCTCACAGCAGCCGCACTGGCAGTGGTCATGCCGGTCACCTCGGTGGTGGCCGATCCTCGCGACGACAAGAGCGAGGTCGACGAACGCGTCAAGGAACTCCAACAGGAGTTCGAAGGCCTCGACGAGGATCTCGCCCGCGTCATCGCCGAACGCGATGCCGCGCAGGAGAAGCTGCCGGACGCCGAAGCCGAATCGAAGGCCGCCGACGATGCACTGGCTGAGGCGATCGAGAAGGACCAGGACATGGCCGCACGCCTGACTTCGGCGGAGAACGCGCAGAAGGATCTCAAGGACACGATCAAGTCCGGCACGGAGGAGATCGACAAGCACAAGACCTCGGCGGCGCGCATCGGACGACAGGCCTACCAGAACTCGGGCATCACCTCCGATCTGGCGATGCTGCTGCAGATGGCCGAGGGCACGAGCGCCGACGGCGGTATCGGCCGTGTCGACTCGGCGGTGCGATCCCAACAGCGCACGATCGACAAGCTCTCCGAACAGCGGGCGCTGAACAAGAACAACGAAGAGCGGCTCTCGGGCGTGACCGATAAGATCTCCGATCTCAAGGACGAAGCCGCCGAGGCTGTGCTGGCCAAAGAGGCCGCGCAGGTCGATGCGAAGAAGAAGGCCGACAGCCTCAACGACCTCATCTCCGCGAAGGACGACGCGGAGAAGACGATCTCCGACAACAAGGACAAGACCGAGAAGCAGCTGGCCGATGAGAAGGCCGAGCAGGACCGGTTGGCCGAGAAGGTCCGGGAATGGGAGAAGGAGCAGGAGAAGAAGGGCAAGTTCGTCTTCGGTGACGGAGTCCTGGCCAATCCGGCCAAGGGATACCCGACGACGTCTCCGTTCGGATACCGCGTCCACCCGATCACGGGGGCGAAGAAGCTGCATACCGGAATGGACTTCGGCGTGCCCTGCGGCACCCCGATCCGCGCGGCCGGCGACGGCATCGTCGTCACCTCCGGCTGGACCGGCGGCTACGGCAACCGCGTCGTCATCTCCCACGGCAAGATCAAGGGCAAGTCGATCGCGTCGACGTACAACCACAACACGAAGCTCAAGGTCCATGACGGGCAGCGGATCAAGAAGGGCGACGTCATCTCGTACTCCGGTACGACGGGAGCTTCGACCGGCTGCCACCTGCACTTCGAGATCATGGAGAACGGCGGCTACGTCGACCCCAAACCCTTCATCTTCTGATTGCTACCTGACGGCGGCCCAGCAACCTCGCGCGAGGTATCTGGGCCGCCGTCAGGTAGTTCTAAGAGGGGACGGGCGTGCGGAAGGGTGCCGATGGGCTAGAATTGGTGGCTGTGCCCGCGAACGCGTGCACAGGTGATCGGGAGCAGAGAGGAGGCCGGTCATGCCGAAGGACACAGGCAAGAAAGTCATTGCGAGGAACCGCAAGGCGCGCCACGACTATCACATCGAAGACACGTGGGAGGCCGGACTCGTACTCACCGGCACCGAGGTGAAATCGCTGCGCGAAGGCCGAGCCTCGCTCACCGACGGCTTCGCCCTCATCTTCCAGAATGAGGCCTGGCTGGAGAACGTCTACATTCCCGAATACCTGCAGGGAACCTGGACGAATCACTCGGCCCGCCGCCGTCGTAAGCTGCTGCTTCACCGCGAGGAGATCCTCAAGATCTCGCAGAAAGTCAAGGAATCCGGCCGTACCCTGGTCCCGCTGGAGCTGTACTTCGACGGCTCACGTGTCAAGGTCGAGATCGCCCTGGCCCGCGGCAAGCGCGAATGGGATAAGCGACAGGCACTGCGCGAAGCGCAGGACAAGCGCGAAGCCGAACGCGCCATGAAGTCCAAGCAGTACCTGTAAGGGTTGGTTGACGGCGGGTTCGATTCCCGCCATCTCCACCGTCTCCTTCGCCGAGGCGGTCCGAGCGCATCCGCGCACGCCCGGTCACATATTCGCGGAGTTCAGGGAATGCAATTGGCTCGGTCTGCGTTGTACGAGTATGCTGGAGTATCTGATCGGCGCCAGCAGCCGCCTCGGCGGATGAAACAGCTGATCAGGATTGGTAACAGAATATGGGGATGATCGGTTTCGACGTTGGACACTGCGTCGGGAGAAGCGGGCCGAGAATGCAGAGTCATCTCGTTAATGTCCTCTGCAAAACAATAGGTGCTAAGTCTAACAACCGCACCGATTTCGCCCTCGCTGCCTGATAGAGCGCGAGCTGCGAATCCGTCAGCCTAGAGTTGCCTCTGCTCTAGATCCTGGCGTCGTTTAAGAGGCCACTGCTTCAGGCACATGTTGGGGGTGCCTGAGGGACTTTCACTCAACTCCGTTCGTTGGCTTACGTGTTCGTGCGATAGCCAGAACCTAAGACACTACTTCACGAACTGCGCCCGGAGAAGTCCTGACAATCTGCCGACGGACGCGGGTTCGATTCCCGCCATCTCCACGTGTCATAGCCCCGGATTCCGCAAGGATCCGGGGCTTTTCGCTGTCCGAATATCCCCGGACTGACAACGTCGAGACGTTGCAACAGCGAAACGTCGAAGACAGCGAACACCTTCGCCGAGGCGGCCGGACAGGACCGTTCCCACCGGTCCTTCCGTCCGCCGCCGATTTCATCGTTGAGGTCACGACATCCGCTGAGGCCAGCCCCCATACGATACGGTGGATCCGAGTTCAAAGAGGAGACCGGCACCGATGTTCTGTCCACCGCTGATCGGCTACCTGCTCCTCGCCGTTGTCTGCATCGTTCTCGTATTGGTCATCCGCGGCGATCGTCTGCCCCGCAATCGTGCGATCGGAATCCGGTCGGCGTGACGATGCGGTCCGAGGCCGCATGGCAGGCCGGCCACCGTGCGGCGATTCCCATGCTCATCACCATCAGCATCATCGCCGTCGGCTTCTCGATTGCACTGTTGAGCGTTGAGAAATTCGCCTGGCCGAAGGCAGACGGAGCCGTTCTCGCGGTCGCGGGATGGCTGCTCATCCTCGGCCTCTTTGTCAGAGCCTGGACGACGGCCAACCGCGCGGCGCGGTCCGCAGACAACTGACCTGCCACGGCGACGACCTGCCACGGCATCGACCGCCATACCGTCGTCTGGGCACCCACTTCGCGACGCCCTCGCGAGATCCGAGAGTTCCGACCACTCGGCCGATCACGATCCGCCATTCGGCCGAGGCCCGGCTTGCCTGAAACGGGAAGGATCGAGGGTGTCAGACAGCAGCCACGCGCCGGCCGCGAAACCCCGGCCCAGCACAGTGACTGCTTAGGCGCGTTCACGAGTTCACGCGAATGACCTCTTCTTGGTACGGCGCGATGATCTCACCGGAGATCCGCAGGTCGAGGAGCAGGAAGGGCCGTTCGTCGACGGGGCGGGACTGCCACTCCTCGACGACTGCGAGATCGGCCAAGGTGCGGACGGCGACCCCGTGCCCGCCAGCTGCTGTGGCGAGGGCCGCGAAATCGATCTCGTCGATGAGCATGGGCGACTTCTCCAACCCCTTGAGCCCATACAGGTTGACCTCGGCACCGTAGGCCGCGTCATTGAAGACCACAGCCATACCGCGGCCGCCGGCGACCCGGATCGCGGTGTCCAGGTCGGACAGTGCCATGGCGCCGCCGCCGTCACCGGTGGTCAGCACGATCGTCGAGTCCGGGTTAGCGCGGGCTGCCCCGGCGACACTGTGCCAGCCGAGCCCGATCGACTGGAAGGCAGTGCCGACCATCGCCAGTCGGTCGGGGACGCTGGGCTCCCAGAACATGTTCGCCCAAGCGATGAAATGTCCGCCGTCGGAGACGACGACCCGATCCTCGGGCAGAACCTCGCCGAGGCGGTTCGCCGCCGCTCGAGGATCGAGCCGACCATCCTCGGCGAGCTCTGACCCGACGACGTAGGCACGGTCGGCAGCGGTGTCGACGGAATCGTGCCAGCGCGTGGAGGCACTGTCCGAACTCCGTGCACCGTCGATCCCGGTCGCTGTCAGCAGCGCCACAAGTTCGGCGGCAGCGAGTTTGGCATCTGCTCGGACGAAGCCGCCGACTCGAGCATTCGTGGCACGGTCGTCGGTGTCGACCTGCCACACCGTCGTCGAGGGATGGAAGAGGTCCCCGAAACGCATCGTGAACTGATTGAGTGAGGCCCCGAAGACCACAGCCACATCGGCTTCGCGGATCCGTTCCATTGCGGCCGGGGCACCGAAACCGCCGGCGACTCCCAGATCGTGTTCGCTCGCAGGGAAGATGTTGCGTCCCAGTGCGGTCGTCACGGTGAGCGCACCCGTGATGTCCACGAGTTCACCGAGTTCGGTCCCGGCTCCGGCCAGCCAGGCTCCGCGGCCGGCGAGCAGCAGGGGACGCTTCGCACCCGCCAGATCGGTCGCGAGGCGGTCAAGAGCAGCATGAGCGAATTCGCCAGTCGGTGCCATCGGCGAGGGACGACTGGGGCCGGGTACAACCGGAATCTCACCGAGGTCCAAAGTCGCGACGTCATAGGGAATGGCCAGGACGACGGGCACTCGGTAGGTCAGAGCATGCTCGATCGCGGTCACGGTGGCTGCGGCGGCATCGACGCGACCGACGGTGTAGGTGCGCACACCCACGGCGGAGGCCATGGCGATCTGGTCGACGTCCCAGGGGCGGGGACCGGATGTGGGCTCATCCCCGACGACGAGGACGAGGGGCACTCTGGCCTGGGCCGCCTCGGCGAGGGCAGTGAGCGTATTCGTGAATCCGGCACCATACGTGGTGGTGGCGGCTGCGATCCTCCCGGAGGTGCGGAAGTGGGCGTCGGCGGCGACGACGGCACCGGCTTCGTGGCGGACGGCGGTGTAGGTCGCCGAGGTGTCGCGCAGCAGGGCGTCGAGGAAGTAGGCATTGCCGTTGCCCATGAGGCCGAAGACCTCATCGATGTGGGCGGCAAGGGTGTGCGCTACGTGCGCGGAGGCATGAGCCATGGCAGGCCTTTCGCTGGTGAGATATGGAAATGAGGGATCCATATATGTCTCACACGCGCGGTTTGCGGCTTCGTGCCCCTTTTTCGGGCACCGGCTGATGTGTGCTCGTCCCACTCGCCGGTTTCCGGCGTACTTGAGAGCGGCTCAGCCTGACTCTTCGAATATAAGCGACTGTGGTCTGAGGCACCAAGTCGGGGTCCTCCCGCACAGACCTCACCCACCAGAAC
>NZ_JBPIZD010000010.1:0-161283 GCF_051172395.1 Brevibacterium sp. H602
AGGTTGCTGGGCCGCCGTCAGGTAGTAATTCAGGCGTAGAGGGCTTCGGTGTCGTCGTCGACCCAGTTCTTCGACTTCTCGACCGCCTTGTTCCAGAGGCGGTAGACGCGGGCGACCTTCTCCTCGTCCATCGACGGCAGCCAGCGCTTGTCCTCGCGCCAGTTGTTCTTCACATCTTCCTCACCGTTCCAGAACTTCACGGCGATACCGGCCGCATAGGCAGCACCCAGGGCCGTGGTCTCGACGACCTCGGGACGGATGACGGGCACGCCGAGGAGGTCGGCCTGGAACTGCATGAGCGTCTCGTTGGCGACCATGCCGCCATCGACCTTGAGTTCGGTGAGTTCGACACCCGAGTCGAGGTTCATCGCATCGAGGACCTCGCGGGACTGAAATGCCACCGATTCGAGAGCCGCACGTGCAATGTGGCTCTTGTTGACGTACCGAGTCAGCCCCACCATCACACCGCGGGCATCCGACTCCCAGTGCGGAGCGAAGAGACCCGAGAACGCGGGGACGATGTAGCAGCCGCCGTTGTCATCGACGTTCTTCGCCAGGGTCTCCACCTCTGGAGCCTCGGAGATGATTCCGAAGTTGTCGCGCAGCCACTGCACAAGCGAACCCGTGACCGCCACTGATCCCTCGAGGGCGTAGACTGCCTCGTCGTCGCCGATCTTGTAGGCCACGGTGGTCAGCAGGCCGTTCTTGCTCGCCACCGGCTCCGTGCCGGTGTTGATGAGCATGAAGTTGCCGGTGCCGTAGGTGTTCTTCGCCTGGCCCTTCTCGAAGCAGGCCTGACCGAAGGTCGCCGCCTGCTGGTCACCGACGATGCCGCAGATCGGGGTGTCGATGATGAGGCCGTTCTTGGCACCGTAGCCGTAGACCTCCGAACAGGACTTGATCTCCGGCAGCATCGAGACGGGGATGCCCATCTCACCGGCGATCTCCTCGTTCCAGTCAAGGGACTTGATGTTCATGAGCATCGTCCGGGAGGCATTCGTGACGTCGGTGACGTGGATTCCGCCGTTGACGCCGCCTGTGAGATTCCAGATCACCCAGGTGTCCATGGTGCCGAAGAGGAGCTCGCCTGCCTCGGCGGCCTCCTTGACCCCGTCGACGTTGTCGAAGATCCACTTGGCCTTCGGACCCGCGAAGTACGTGGCAAGGGGCAGCCCGACCCGTTCCTTGTACTTATCCGGACCTTCGTCCCCTGCCAGTTCGTCGCAGATCTTCTGGGTTCTTGTGTCCTGCCAGACGATCGCGTTGTAAACGGGCTTGCCCGTGTTCTTGTTCCAGATCACCGTGGTCTCACGCTGGTTGGTGATGCCAACGCCCTCGAGCTGGTGGCGGTTGATGCCTGCCCTGGTCAGGGCCTGGCCGATCGCCTCGTTGGTGTTCCTGATGATCTCTTCTGCATCGTGTTCGACCCAGCCGGCACGCGGGAAGATCTGTTCGTGCTCGAGTTGGCCCGAGGACACGATCTGACCGTCATGGTCAAAGACGATGGCCCTCGACGAGGTGGTCCCCTGGTCGATGGCGAGGATGTACTTTTCCTGGCTCATTCTTCACTCCTGTGTCTCGATGACGCTATGTCCAGATGGTGCTGTGTCTCGATGGTGAGGTGCTGTTGCCGCTGACCGACTCAGAGGAAGGCTTGGGAGGCCAGACCGGCAAGCACGCCGCCCACGAGGGGGCCGGCGATCGGCACCCACGAGTACGACCAGTCGGAGCTTCCCTTGTTCGGGATCGGCAGCAGCGCGTGGACGATACGGGGTCCGAGGTCACGGGCAGGGTTGATCGCGTAGCCCGTGGGTCCGCCGAGTGAGGCGCCGATGGCGACGACGAGGAGGCCGACTGCCAATGGTCCCAACTTGTCCGGGGTACCTCCGAAGAGCAGGATGACGAACACGAGGACGAAGGTTGCGATGACCTCGGTGATGAAGTTCCATCCGTAGCTGCGGATCTCCGGACCGGTCGAGAAGGTGCCGAGGATGTTGCCGGCTTCCTTCTCTTCGTCATAGTGCTTCTTGTAGACGGCCCAGGCCAGGAAGGCACCGATCATGGCACCGATCATCTCGGCGGCGAGATAGGCGATGGTATTGCCGAAGGTGACCGGAATTCCGTCCGCGTATTCCGAGGCTCCACTGGCGAGGATGCCGAAGGTGACGGCCGGGTTGAGGTGTGCGCCGGTCTTGAAGGCGACGAAGACACCGGCGAAGACCGCGAGGCCCCAACCGAACGAGATGAGGAGCCAACCGCCCCCGTTGCCCTTCGTCTTGCCGAGTACGACGTTGGCAACGACGCCGACGCCGAGCAGCATGAGCATCGCTGTACCGGCGATCTCATAGAGGAAAATGGTGCCCATATCTCACAAACTCCTATTGTTTGCATTTCCGGTGGGTGTTCCGGCCGATGGTCGACCCGGAGGGTGCTCCGGGTCGGTCGATATTCAGTTGTCGGTATTCCGTTGTGGTTCCGCACTTCGCTGTGCACGGTTCAGTGGAGAGTCTCCCCGACCAGGGCCGCCGCCGAGGCGTCGTCGTCGATGGCCTCGGCCGCGACCTGAGCGTCGACGTGAGCGTTGAATTTCTCAACCTCGGCCGACTGCCGATCGGCGCCCCATCCGAGGACGGGCGCGACGATGGCCGCGACCGCCTCGGCGGCGTTCTTGCCTCGGTCCGGGGCTTCGTAGTTCAGCCGCATCCGCCTCTCGAGGATGTCGCCGAGGTGGACGGCCCCCTCTGCTGCGGCCGCGTAGTGGGCCTCGACGCGCAGGTAGCGTTCGGCGCCTTCCAGCGGCTGACCGAGCTCGGGATCGTCATCAACGAGGTCGAGCAGATCCTCGATGAGGGTGCCGTAACGGCGGATGAGCCGCTTGACGCGGTCTTCGTCCCAGCCGTACTTCTCCGCGATCCCGGATTGGCCGCGCCGCAGCGCACCCACTCCCTGGGCGCCGAGCAGCGGCACGGATTCGGTGAGCGACCGGCGGTCCTTCGCATCGTCGCCGAGGACGAAGTCGACGGCGTCTTCGGCCATCACCCGGTAGGTGGTGAACTTGCCTCCGGCGATCGCGGCGAGGGCCGGTTCGACCTCCATCACGGTGTGCTCGCGGGAGACCTTCGTCGAAGCCTGCCCCTCCTTGACGACCGGCTGGAGCAGCGGCCGCAGTCCGGAGTAGACGCCGATGACGTCGTCGCGGGTGAGTTTGTCGGCGAGGATGGCGTTGGCGTGTTCGAGCAGGTAGTCGATGTCCTGCGAGGTCGCCACCGGGGCGTCGACGTCTTCGTTCCACGGGGTATCGGTGGTGCCGATGACCCAATAGCCTTCCCAGGGGATGACGAAGAGGACGGACTTCTCCGTCTTCGAGATGATTCCGGTGTTCGGGTCGGCCTTGATCTTGTCCTCGGCCACCGTGATGTGCACGCCCTTGGAGGCGAGCACCTTGAGCCCGGCGTCGGCCTTCGCCAGATCCTGCTGCTCTTCGGTCCAGACTCCTCCGGCGAGGATGGTGCGGCGGGCATGGATGTCGAACTCTTCACCGGTGATCTCGTCCCGGGCGTGGACGCCGGTGACCTGATCCCCGTCGTGGAGGTAGCCGATGACGGAGACGTGGTTGGCGGCTGCGGCCCCGTAGCTCACGGCCGAGCGGACCAGGGTCATGACGAAGCGGGCGTCATCGACCTTCGCGTCATAGTATTCGAGGGCTCCGACGGCGGCGTCGTCGGCCAGGCCCGGGAAGTGGGAGCTCAGTGCCTTCTTCCCCAGGTGGCGGTGCATCGGCACGGCCCGTTTGCGGCCCGGCCGAGTGGCCATCGTGTCGTAGAGGAGCACGCCGGAGCCGATGAAAGCGCGGTCGATGAGGCGGTGTTCGAAGGGGAAAACGAAGGCGACGGGTTCGACGAGATGGGGTGCGGTGTGCTGGAGCAGCAGGTCGCGTTCCTTGAGAGCCTCGGCAACGAGTTTGAAGTCGAGCATCTCGAGGTAGCGCAGTCCGCCGTGCATGAGCTTCGAGGATCGGGACGAGGTTCCCGAGGCCCAGTCCTTGGCATCGACGACGCCGACCTTGAGTCCGCGCGTGGCTGCGTCGAAGGCCGATCCTGCTCCGGTCACTCCCCCGCCGACGACGAAGACGTCGAGCGGGTCGGTCGCGCTCGTCTTCTTCAGAGTCTCCAGCGCCTGGTCGCGGAAGTTCGGGGACAGCTCACCATTTCGCATCAGCAGATTAGTACTTTCCGTAAGAAGATTCGGGCTTTCACCGATATCGGCACGGGCAGATCAGTGCGGGTGCTTCCTCGGCGACTAATCAAAAACTAGCAGGCGAACCTGAATTCCGGTAGCAAACCGACAGATGCGAAGGCTGCTCAGTCGAGGGCGGCGACGGGCTCGACGCGCATCGCCGATGACTGTTCGGCAGAGTCGAGGAGGTCGAGTTTGCGCATGATGATGCCTTCGCGCAGCGCCCATGGGGAGATGTTCATCACGCCGATGTCGAAGATCGTGAAGGCCGCCTCGGCGACGATCGCTCCGGCCAGCACCTGACCGGCACGCGCCTCGGACACGCCGGGCAGGGTCGCCCGCTCTTCGGGGGTGCGGGATGCGAGGGTGTCGATGATGCCTTCGAGGTCGCGGCGGAAGAGCTTCCTGGGAGCATAGATTCCATCGCCGCTCGGAGCGGCACCGGCGATGCGCGCCAGGGAGCGGAAGGTCTTCGACGAACCGACGACCTGGTCGGGCACTCCGACCCGATTGATGTCGCCGGCGATGCGTCCGATCTGCGCCCGGGCATGTTTGCGCAGGCGGTGGATGTCCTCGGCGGTGGGCATCGGGTCCGGGAGGAAGTCCGAAAAGGTGCGTCCGGCGCCGAGGGGAATCGACACGGCCGCCTGCGGGTATTCGTCCTGACCTGCCGCGATCTCCAGTGATCCGCCGCCGATGTCGAGCAGCAGGATCTTTCCGGCCGACCACCCGAACCAGCGACGGGCGGCGAGGAAGGTCACGCGGGCTTCGTCGCGGCCCGACATGACGTTGAGGGTGACCCCGAGCTGAGCGTTGATCGATTCGATGAGACCGATCCCGTTCGGAGCTTCCCTGACCGCCGAGGTGGCGAATGCGAGGATCTGCTCCGCTCCCTGATCCTCGGCGATCTCGACGGCATCGGTGATGAAGGAACGCAGCCGGTCCTGCCCTTCGGCATCGATCGATCCGTCATCGCCCAAGTACTCCGCGAGTCGGAGCACCTCCTTGTGCGAGGTGGCCGGCAGGGGCGGTGCTCCGACGTGGGCGTCGACGACCAGGAGGTGGACGCTGTTGGAGCCGATATCGAGGACTGCTAGGCGCATTCGCTCAGTTTATCCTCTCCGTGGGCCTCCGTGAGAACGAACCTGGGGACCGTTCTGCCAGGCGGATTTGGCGAAGCCGAATTCCGGCGGTTCCTTGGCGAAGAAGGCTTCCTGACCGCGGATGATCTCGTCCCGGTAGGCATCATCGAGCCACCGAGGCGGCTCCGTGTCCTCGGTCAGTTCACCGTCGAGAACTGCTTTGGCTCCGACCTGGCTGAGCCGGGACAGTCCCACGATCCGCTCCCCCAGGGCCTGCGCCGTTTCGAGTGGGGTGTCGGAGACTTCGTGGAAGAACCCGAGTTCGGCCATCTTCTCGAACTTCACGATCGAGGCCGTGATGAGCAGGTAGCGTGCCCAGGCGTCGCCGAGGATCTGCGCCAGCCGCTTCGTGGGTCCGGCCGGGTACACGAGTCCGAGCTTGGCTGCGGTGACGCCGAAGATCGATCCGGGGGCGGCGATGCGGATATCGCAGGCCGCGGCGATCTCCGTTCCCCCGCCCACGCAGTTGCCGGTGATCGCGGCGATCGTCGGGGTCCGGGAGTTCGCCAGTGCCGCCTCGGCGGTGGAGTTGAGTTCCCAGAAATCATCGAGCGGCACATTGAGGTCGGCGATGTCCGAACCGGCGGAGAAGTGCCCGCCGGCCCCGGTGATCACCAGCGCGCCGATCGAATCGTCGGCATCGACGTTCGCGATGATCTCCGGCAGCGCCCGCCACATGGGTCGGGAGATCGCATTGCGTTTTTCGGTCCGATCAATGACGAGGGTTCCGACCCCACCGGTGACGGTGAAGTCGAAACCCTCGAGATCGACCGGACGGTAGGAGCCGTCTGGTCTCATGTGTGTTCTGCCTTTCGAGAGGTCAGCCCCGGTTGTCGGGAACCTCGCGCTGGTCCTCACCGTCGTAGGCGCTCAGGGGACGGATGAGGGCGTTGTTCGCCTGCTGCTCGAAGATATGAGCGGTCCAGCCGGTGATGCGGGCCATCACGAAGATCGGGGTGAACTGCTCGGTGTCAAAGCCCATGAGGTGGTAAGCCGGGCCCGAGGGGTAGTCGAGGTTCGGGTAGATGCCCTTGCGCCCGACGAAGTCCTCTTCGAAAGTGTTGTACAGATCCAGCATATCGTTCGCACCCTTGACGGCGACCATGTCCTCGAAGGCCTTGCGCATGGTGGGAACGCGCGAATCGCCGTTTTTGTACACGCGGTGGCCGAAGCCCATGATCTTCGCCTTCTTGGCCAGCGCCTCGTCGATCCAGGCCGAAGCCTTGTCGGCGGTGCCGACCTCTTCGAGCATCGCCATGACTGCTTCGTTCGCTCCGCCGTGCAGCGGGCCCTTGAGCGCACCGACGGCACCGGCGACGGCCGAGTACAGGTCCGATGTGGTCGAGGTGATGACGCGACCGGTGAAGGTCGAGGCGTTGAACGAGTGCTCGGCGTAGAGGATCATCGACACGTCGAAGCAGCGCACGACCTCCTCGGCGGGAACTTCGTCGAAGACCATCTTGAAGAAGTTCGCGGCGTAGCCGAGATCCTTCGTCGGGGCGACGGGGTCGAGGCCGTGACGGCGACGGTGGTCGATGGCCACGATCGTCGGCAGCTGGGCGTAGAGACGCTCGGCCTTCGCGAGGTTCGCCTCGGCACCCTCGGTGTCGGCCTCGGGGTCGACGGCGCCCAGGTAGGCCACAGCCGTCTGCACGACGTGCATCGGGTGGCAGTCCTTGGGCAGGCCGAGGATGAGGTCGACGAGCTTGTCATCGATCTCACGCTGGGAGCGTTCGCGTTCCTGGAATTCTGCCAGCTGCGCCTCGGTGGGCAGTTCGCCGTTCCAGATGAGGTAGGCGACGTCCTCGAAGCTGCGCTTGGCGGCGAGCTCCTGCACGGGGTAGCCGCGGTAGGTCAGCGAGTTGGTCTCCTGGACCACTTTGGACACTGCGGTGGTGTCGACCACGACACCGGCGAGGCCCTTCTTGATTTCTTCGGTCACTGGTGACCCTCCTGTGAGAAGTTGAAGACTGCGGCATCGAACTCGTTGTACGCCGCGTAGTCGATCGTGTCATACAGGTCCGCACGGGTCTGCATGCCCTCGAGCAGGTCCACCTGAGTGCCCTTGTCCCGAATGGTCTGCAGGCCCGATCTGATCGCACCCATGGCGATGCGCAGAGTCGTGACCGGGTAGATCACAAGCTTGACTCCGACATTCGCCAACTGTTCGGTGGTGAACAGTTCGCTCTTTCCGAATTCCGTCATGTTCGCCAGGATCGGCACATCGACGCTGGAGGCGAATCTCTCGAACTCTCCGAGATTTCGCATCGCCTCGGGGAAGATCATGTCCGCTCCCGCATCGGCGTAGGCCTTCGCCCGGTCGATGGCGGCGTCGAGGCCTTCCCCGGCGCGGGAGTCGGTGCGGGCGCAGATGACGAAGTTCTCGTCTCGGCGCCCCTTGACGGCGGCCTTGATGCGCTTGGACATCTCGGCCGCGGTCACGACCTCCTTGCCGTCGAGGTGGCCGCAGCGCTTCGGGTTGACCTGGTCCTCCAGGTGCATGCCCGAGATTCCGGCGTCCTCGAACTCCTGGACGGTGCGGGCCACGTTCATGGCTTCGCCCCATCCGGTGTCGGCGTCGATGAAGGTCGGCAGATTCGTCACTCGGGCGATATTGCGTCCGTGGTCGGCCACCTCGGTGAGGGTGGTCAGCCCGATGTCGGGCAGACCCATGGCCGCGGAGAACGCGCCACCGGAGATGTAGACGCCTTCGAAGCCGGTCTGCTCGATGATCTGAGCATTGATCGGGTTGATGGCGCCGGGGAACTGGACGATCTCGTCGCCTGCGAGCAGCTCGCGGAACTTGGCGCGGCGCTCGGCGGGGGTTGCCTGTGCGCCGAGCATCAGAAGATGCCCTTCGATCCGCTGTGCTCGAGTCCGTCGACCGTGAAGCTCAGTTCCGCAACGCCCTTGGCGTCGAGGCTCTCGAGATTCTCGGCGAGATCGAGGAAGCGGGTCTGCTCCGAATCGGAGACGATGCCCTCGGCCAGGGTCTTGAACTTCTCGATGTAGTTCGCACGGGCGAAGGGACGCGCACCGAAGGGGTGGGCGTCGGCGACGGCGATCTCGTCGGTCAGCGTCGAGCCGTCCTCGAATTCGATCTCCACGCGTCCGCCGAAGGCCTTCTCGTTCGGGTCGATCGAGTGGTAGCGGCGGGTCCACTCGGGATCCTCGGTGGTCTCGATCTTGTGCCACAGCTCGACGGTGTCGGGACGGCCGGCGCGCTCGGGAGCATATGAGTGCTCGTGGTGCCAGCCCTGGTCCTGCATGGCCACGGCGAAGATGTACATGATCGAGTGATCGAGGGTCTCACGGCTGGCCTTCGGATCCATCTTCTGCGGATCGTTCGCACCGGTGCCGATGACGTTGTGGGTGTGGTGCGAGGTGTGGATGACGATGCGCTTGATCTTCGACAGGTCCTCGATCTGCCCGCCGAGCTTGCGGGCGAGGTCGATGAGCGCCTGAGCCTGGTACTCGGCCGAGTGCTCCTTGGTGTAGGTGTCGAGGATCGCACGCTTCGCTTCGCCCTTGCCCGGCAGCGGGATGGTGTAGCGGGCCTCGGGGCCGGAGAGGATCCAGGCGATGAAGCCGTCCTCACCTTCGTAGATCGGGTTCGGGGCACCTTCGCCGCGCATCGCACGGTCGACGGATTCGACGGCCATCTTGCCGGCGAACGCGGGAGCGTGGGCCTTCCAGGACGAGATCTCGCCCTTGCGCGACTGACGGGTCGCGGTGGTCACATGCAGGGCCTGCTGGACGGCCTGGAAGGTGACCTCGGTGGGCAGGTGGAGCAGGGCGCCGATGCCGGCTGCGGCCGAGGGGCCGAGGTGGGCGACGTGGTCGATCTTGTGCTCGTGCAGGCACATTCCCTTGACGAGGTCGACCTGGATCTCGTAGCCGGTGGCGATGCCGTTGATGAGGTCCTTGCCGCCGATGCCCTTGTGCTGGGCGACTGCGAGCACTGCCGGGATGTTGTCACCGGGGTGTGAGTACTCTGCGGCGAGGAAGGTGTCGTGGAAATCGAGTTCGCGCACGGCCACACCGTTGGCCCAAGCGGCCCATTCCGGTGAGAAGCGGTCGGTCACCGGCAGGCCGAAGATGTTGGCACCGGGATTGAACGGGTGGGCCTGAGCCTGCTCGCGAGCGTGGGTCGGAGCGGAGCGGCGCACGGATGCGGCAGCGACGGAAGCGTTGTCGATGACGCGGTTGATGACCATTTCGGTAACTTCGGAATCGACCGGCGTCGGGTCGGATGCGACCTCGGCGATCTTCCATGCGAGCTGATCTTCGCGAGCCAGGTTCTCTGAGCTCTTGTAGGTGCGGACTTCATGATTGATCATGGATACCCCTTCATAGTCCTTGACCGGAAATGGTCACATAGTGCTGACACAACTGTAGGCCACGTCACTTGGCAGGTCCGTGCCGGTCGGAAATTTATCTCGACATCAAGATATTTTACCCGAAGCGTGTCCCAGTTCACCAACAGGGTCTCCATGGTCTTCTGCCGCGAGGGATGGTTGTGGGAATATTGGGTCATGACTCGGACTGCCCTGGACTTCGACGAGAACTGGTTCGACGACGCGGAATACGCTCGCCTGCGCAGACGCATGCCGATCCCCTACGTCAACGCCATCCCGGTGCGGGTGGGCGAGACCGGCAATGTCGAACGCATCGGCCTGCTGCTGCGCAGCCTCGAAGACGGCACCCTCGGACGGGAGGTCGTGGGCGGGCGGATCCGCTTCCACGAGACCATCCGCACCGCACTGGTGCGTCACGCCGAGAACGACCTCGGCCCGATGGCGCTGCCGGTGATTCCGCCTGCGATCAGCCCGTTCCACATCGCCGAATACTTCCCCACCGAGGGTTCGGCTCTCCTCCACGATCCGCGCCAGCATGCGATCGCCATGTGCTTCATCATGGAGGTCCGCGGCGAATGCACCCCACGGGCCGATGCCCTCAGCCTCGATTGGCTGACCCCCGAGGAGACCCTGCGTCCCGATATCGTCGGCGAGCTCTGCTACGGCCAGGACCATATCCTGCGCATCGCACTGGCCCATCTGGGCTTCCGGGTCTGAGCCAGATGCACGCCCGGGTGAGACGAACCCTCTCACCCCACGTTTTTTCTACATCTTGTAGAACCGACTTGGTAGACTGAAAGCGACGCGGACGATACCGCCAGTCGGGGCCGTCGTCGGCGTCTGGGTTGGACAGGCCCCGATCGAGAGGTGCGAGATGTCTGCTCAAACCAGTTCGTCCGAATCCGGCCTCAACCTCGAACTCGGCGTCCTCGTCGGCTTCGACGGCTCCGAACTCGCCGCTCAGGCCGTCCGCTACGGCGCAGTCGAGGCCGAACGCCGCAGAACCGTTCTCACCGTCGTCACTGCCTATGAGCTGCCGACGATGATCTACCCCAATATGGCCTCCATCCCCAGCGAACCCGAGGATGACAAGGCGAAGAAGGAAGCAGAGAAGACCCTCGCCGAGGCGGTCGAACTTCTGCACGCCTACCCCGGTGAGAAGTCCTTCCGCACCGCACCCGGCAATTCCGCCGGTGCGCTCGTCACGCTCAGCGCCGATGCCGAGGTCGTCATCGTCGGCGCCCGCGGCCGCGGCGGTTTCATGGGCCGAGTCCTCGGGTCCGTATCCACGGCTCTGCCTGCCCACGCTCACTGCCCGACGATCGTCGTTTCCGAACGGTCGATGTCAGCATCCGCGGACACAGGCCCGGTCGTCGTCGCCGTCGACGGCTCCGACACCGGTCGGGTCGCCATGTTCACGGCAGCCGCCGAGGCCGCCTTACGCGGCACAGAACTCGAACTCGTCGTGGTGCTGCCTGCCGGTGAGGAATGGCTCTACTGGTACCCCGACCTCGAGCTCAGCTCCGAGGTCACCTCGCGTCGGCAGAAACAGCTGACCGAAGGTCTGGAGAAGGAAGCCGCAACCCTGTCCGAGCAGTTCCCGGATCTGACGGTGACCACCTCGGTGCCGGTCGGCGATCCCACGGAGACCCTCGTCGAGATCAGCTCGCGCGCACAGCTGACGGTGCTGGGCACCCGCGGGCGCGGACGGATCCGCAGCGCTCTGCTGGGATCCGTCTCGCGCGGGGTCCTCAACCACGCCGAAGGTCCGGTCATGGTGGTGCCGAGCTGATCGGCGGCGCCGTGCTGATCAGGAAGGCTGTGCTGATCAGCTGAGCCCGGCATCTCGGCGGCGACGGCTCACAACGAGGAGCGTCGCGCCGAGTGCCAGCGCCCCCGCCCCGACGGCCAAGGGCAGTGCAAGCCCACCGCCGGTGCGGGGCAGGTCTCCGTCCCCACCCGCCGAGGCGGTCCCAGAGGAGTCCGAATCATCATCCGTTCCTGCGGCGTTCGCCTCGGTCGCATCTGCCTCGGCGCCGGAGTCGGCGGTGCCGGCAGTTTCCGCACCTTCGTCCGAACCGTCCGAATCGCTCTCCGAACCGTCGGCTTCGGCTCCCGCCGCGCCGGCGTCTGCGTCTTCTCCCGCGCCATCTGCATCGACTCCGGCGCCGGCCTCTGGTCCGGCATCGGAACCATCCGCTTCAGCCCCGACCCCCGCACCGGCGTCTGATTCGGCGTCCGAACCATCCGCCTCGGCGTCGGCTTCTGTTCCAGCCCCGCCATCCGCGTCTGCACCGGCGTCGTCATCCGGGGCTGGATCTTCCGCCTCGGCGCGCCTGAGTTCGACATCGTCGATCTGCTCGGCTGCGGCCTGCGCTTCCGCGCGTTCACCATCGGCCGGCGCTCCGCCTGCCGGCACCTCATAGGTCGTCGCTCGCAGCGCTTCGTCGCTGACTCGAACCCGGGTGAAGGCGGGCACGTCGTTGTGGACGCTCTTGCCTTCCCAGTCGAGGCCGGGAACGTAGCCATAGAACTTCGACCCCGATGACGAGGTCAGCGTGAGGTAGAGCGTCTGCCCGTCTTCCTTCTCCTCCTCGGCTCCCGCTTCGGAGCCCTCAACGGGCTTGCCTTCGCCGTCCATGAGGAAGGTGCGGTTGTAGATGTGGTCGTGGCCGGAGACGACGAGGTCGATGTCATTGCGGGCCGCGACCGGAGGGATCTCCTTCCGCAGCCGCTTCACATCGAGGTCATCCCAGTGCGTGGCCGTCGAATAGATCGAGTGGTGGAATCCGAGAACCGTCCAGCGTGCCTGGTCACCGTGCTCGGCGACGACTTCGTCGATGAAATCGGCGTGGGCGTCCATGTCCGAACTGTTCGAATTGATGTTGAGGAACAGGACTCCGTCCTCGATGAACCAGTAGTCGCCGCCGGAGGTGATGACGCCGCCACCGCCGTGGTCCTGGCTGACATTGGGTCGGTTGAAGTGCTGTTCGTAGGCTTTCGATGACACATCGTGGTTGCCGATCGTCGTCGCCTGCGGGATCGTCCGGGTGGCTTCCGGTGCCAGGTACTGTGCGTACTGCTCCTGGTTGCCGGCGGAGTTGACCTGGTCTCCCAGCGAGTAGAAGAAGCTCGGGTCGTCGGCGGTGGCCACGGCCGAACTCAGGGTCCGGTCCCAACCGGCGGCGTCGTCGGGGTCTCCGCCTCCGGCGCCGACCTGGGGGTCGCCGAAGACGAGGAATTCGTCGTCTCCTCCGGACGATCCTGTGGTGAACTGCTGCACCTCGGTGAATCCGTCCTCTTCGTTGCCGACCTGGTAGGCGTATTCGGTGTCGGGCTCGAGGTCGGTCATGTTCGCATGGTTGAAGTGACGCTTGAGGTCGGTGGCAAGGCCGGAGTCCGTGGTCACAGCCCTGTCAGCATCGGCGGGGAGCTTTCCGCCGTCGACCTCACTGGCCGGCGCCCACCGGACCTCTCCCCCACCGGAGCTCTCACTCATCCACGAGAGGTTGCGCGCAGTGGGGTCGGCGCCGACCTGCAGCACCGCATCGGTGATCGCTTCGCTTCCCGCATCCGCCTCGGCGGGCGAATCCGTCCGGTCCGGGCTGGGAGTCTGAGCAGTGTCGGCATTCGTGCCCTGGGTCGCGGTCGACCCTCCGGAACCGAGAGATGGTTCGGCACGCACGGGCACCGGGGCCGCCACCAGAGCGGCGAGCAGGGTAGCGGCGGACAGGGCACTGAGCGGTCTCTTCAGTCGATGCGTATTCACCCGCCTATTCCTACTGACCAGTAGTGTCCGGTCGTTCGAGGACCGTCGACGGGAAGGGAAACGGGAAGTGAATCCTCGATGACCGACCCCGGACTCCGCGTCGTTTCCGATCCCAGCCTCCGCGTCGCTCCCCTGTTGTACAGTGGTGGCTACGACAGGGGAGCGCCGTCAGGGGCGCTGAGAGTGCAGAAGAAGCTGCAGACCCTCGAACCTGATGTGGTTAGCACCGCCGAAGGAAGTCGAGACTCTTCACCCCTCCTTGAAATGAGGAGGCACGATGCCGAATACCACCACGCCGAACACCACCCCCACCTCTTCACGCGCCCTCACCGCGGCGCCGAAATCCAAACAGTGGCGGGTGGTCGACTATGTCACCACCGCCGTTCTCGGCATTGCCGTGGGGCTCGTGTTCTGGGTGTTGGCGCTGAGCTGGAAGGTCCTCGAACTCGCCTTCCAGGCATTCCCGCCGTCGATCGGTCTCATCGCAGGACTCTGGGTCCTTGCTGGCCCGCTGGCCGGGGCGATCATCCGCAAACCCGGTGCCGCGCTCCTGTGCGAACTCATCGCCGCCATCGTCGAAGCCGTCCTCGGCTCCCACTTCGGAGCGACAGTTCTGCTCTCGGGTCTCCTGCAGGGCCTCGGTGCCGAACTCGTCTTCGCCGCCTTCGGCTACAAGCGCTTCACCCTGTGGGTCACCGCGGCCTCGGGGATGCTGGCCGCGGCGTTCATGGCCGTGAGCGAGAACATCATGTACAACGCGGAATGGCAGTTCGGCTTCCAGGCGATCTACGCCGTCTGCGCGATCGTCTCCGGTCTCGGCATCTCCGGAATCGGCGCTTGGTTCGCCTACCGGGCGATCGCGGCCACCGGAGCGCTCAGCTCCTTCGCTTCCGGCCGTCTGCGCTGATGGCACTGCCGATCACGGCTTCCGGCTTCTCGTGGACGCACACCGACCGTGACGTGCCTGCGGTCGGTCCACTCGATCTGCAGATCGCCGCCGGTGAGAAAGTGCTGCTGCTCGGTGCCTCCGGGGCCGGCAAATCGACGTTCCTCCACGCCGTCGCCGGCGTCCTGCCCGAGGAATCGGGTGAGGCCACCGGTGAACTCCTCGTCGGCGGTGAGGAACCGAACCCTCGCCGAGACAGCACCGGGCTGGTCCTCCAAGATCCCGATTCGCAGGTGATCTTCTCCCGCATCGGTGATGACGTGGCGTTCGGGATGGAGAACCTCGGATTCCCGGCCGAGGCAATCGAGGCTCAGGTGCCCAGATCTCTGCAGGCGTTGGGGCTCGATCTGCCGCCGGAGCATCCGAGTGCTGCGCTGTCCGGTGGGCAGAAGCAGCGGCTGGCTCTGGCCGGGGTCCACGCGATGGCCCCCGAGGTCATCGTCCTCGACGAGCCGACGGCCAATATCGATCCCGCCTCGGCGACCGAGGTCCGCGATGCCGTGCTCACCGTGCAGGCCGCGACCGCGGCGACAATGCTCGTCGTCGAGCACCGGGTCGAACTGTGGATCGATCACGTCGACCGGGTCATCGTGCTCGGCCGCGAAGGCATCGCAGCCCAAGGTCCGCCCGCGCAGGTCTTCTCCGATCCCGACCTGACCGAAACACTCGTCAACTGCGGAATCTGGATGCCGCAGCACTCCCCCGCCCCGCGCCGAGGCGGAACCGCAGGAATCGGCGGAACGTCGGGCCGCCTCGGCGAGGTTCTGCTGCGCACAGATCGGCTCAGCGTTGCCCGACCGCGCATGGCCACCCCCGCTGCGACCGACCTGGACCTGAGTCTGCGCGCTGGTCAGGCGCTCGGAATCGTCGGTGCGAACGGGGCGGGCAAATCGACCACGGCCCTGACCTTGGCGGGCCTGCTGCCCGAATTCTCCGGGCAGGTCCTCGCCGAGGCGGCCCTGCGAGAAGGAGCCAAACGACCCCGGCCGTTCGCCTGGCCGTCGAAGCAGCTGGCGGCGCGTATCGGCATGGTCTTCCAGGAACCGGCCCACCAGTTCCTCACCTCGAGCGTGGCGGCCGAACTCGAGCTGGGTCCGCGGCTGGCCGGGTGGTCTGCCGCCGAGTCTCGAGCTCGGGTGGATGAGCTTCTTGAGGGACTCGGGCTCACCGGGTTGGCGCAAGCTCATCCGCAGAGTCTCTCCGGCGGGGAGAAGCGTCGCCTGTCGGTGGCGGCGATGCTGGCTCCCCGGCCCCGGGTGCTCATCGTCGATGAGCCGACTTTCGGTCAGGATGCGCTGACGTGGGCGGGGCTGGTGGAAATGTTCGTCGATGCCTTGGAACACGGTTCTGCGGTGGTCGCGGTCAGTCATGATCACGCGTTCCTCGAAGCCATCAGTGCCGATCTCCTCGAGCTCGGCGACCGCAGCAGCGCAGAACGTTTCAGCGACAGTGAGTCGGATTCGCATGTCAGGGCGGGTGATCGCGGTGAGTAAGGGCCTGGACCAACACGTTCACTCGTCCCCCGAGGTCGCCGTACAGGATCCGGGGCAGCTCATCCCCGTGGTGCGTTCGACCGCTTTGGGTCGGTGCAATCCGCTGACGAAGATCGCAGTGGCTCTCATCCTCATGGTCGGGGCGCTGCTGAGCATCGATCTCGTCTCTGCTGGAGTGGTGCTGCTGGCAGCATTGCTGGCTCTGCCGGCGACGGGACTCGATCTGGTGGCCGCGGCCAAGCGCCTGTGGTTCCTTCCGGCGGGCGCCCTGCTTGCGGCCTGGGGCACGGCGCTGTTGGCGGAGAAGACCGGGGATGTGGTCGTCGATGTCGGCCCCGTCCTGTTCACCACGGGATCACTGGCCGCGGCCGCGGCGATCTTCGTCCGTGCCCTGGCGTTGGCGATCCCACTCATTGTGCTCGCGTCGACGATCGATCCGCGTGACCTCGCCGATGCGCTCATTCAGCACCTGCGGCTGCCGGAGGTCGTCGTGATCTCCGTTCTGGCGGCTTCTCGCCTGCTCGGACTGCTCGTCAGTGAGTGGCAGATTCTGGCGATGGCCAGGCGGGCCAGAGGCGTCGCCGGCGGTTCGCTTCTGCGGCGCACGGGCAGCCTCTTCAGCGGGGTGTTCGTTCTGCTCGTGGTCTCGATTCGCCGGGCAACGACCTTGGCGATGGCGATGGAGGGACGGGCTTTCGGTCGTCCGGGCCGCACCTGGCGCCGGCGATCGAGTTTCGCGACCCGAGATGTCGTGGCGGTGTTTCTCAGTCTGGCTGTCTGCGGGATCGCGATCGGTGCGGCTCACATGCTCGGAGTCTGGAACCCGATCATCGGCTGAGGCGGATCGGGTGTCTCGGAGCTGCCGTGCTCACGAGAAGTCGGAGCCGTTCCGCTGCCGGTCGGTCAGAGCTCAGAGCTGTTTGAGGAGGTCCTTGCCGAAGGCCCGCCATTCCTCCAGGGCTTCGGGGCTGGGAAGCTTCGACGTGGTGAGGACGAAGAGGGTTTTGTCTTCGCTCTTCGTCTCAGCGGCGGCTTCGACCTTGATGCCGCCGTCGAGGTTGGCTCGCCAGAAGGAGCGCTTCGCCGTCTCCGAGGTGCGGGGATCACCGTCGAGGGCCACCTCGTTGAGGGTGTCGCCGACGAGGGACGCGAATTTTTCGATGAGTGCGGAACGATCGCCGGGGATGGTGCGGGACACGGCGACATCGAAGGTGCCGTCGGCCCGCTGGCCGGGGACGCGGCGTCCGATCTCCTGCTCATAGGCGACGACGGCTCCTTGGACCCACCAACCGTGGTTGTCGACCTTGCCGTCGAACTGGGGATAGAGAGCGTCGGCGAGTTCCTTGTGACTCGCCGACGCTCCTCCGGCCGCTTCCAAGCGAGCACGGGTGTCGGCCCATGGTTCGTCGAGGGCCTTTTCGATCGATGCGATGTTCTGCGCTTTGGTCGCCATGGCAGAAGTCTATGTGCTCGATCGACCCGTGATGAAGGTGTGGAAGGCGATCAGTCGATCTTGAGTTCGCCCATCTCGTCCCAGCCTTCACCGTCGATCTTGCGGGAGATGATCTTCGGGGTCGTGGCCAGGTGCGGGCGCATCGATTCGAGACCGGCGGCGAAATGGTCGCTCTTGACATGAGGTTCGGCACCTTCGTCGGTGAACGCTTCGACGAGCACGAACTCGTTCGGGTTCTCCAAGCTCTTCGACCATTCGAACCACAGGTTGCCGGGCTCTTCCCGCACGGCCTCGGTGAAGGCGCGCACCGCCTCGGGGAACTTCTCGACGCTTTCGGGTTTCACGTCATATTTCACGACGATGAAGATCATGATCATTCTCCTTCAGCTGATCAGCAGTACGGGTCGATCCCAGCTTAGTTCGGCCGCCATCGCGAATCGATCGGCTCACAGCCTTTCGGCGATGAGGACGAGGAAGTCGCTGTCAGCTTCGAAGGGACGGAGTTCCCAGGTGGAGAACTTCTGGTCGACGAACATCCCCGTGGCTTTGACGTCTTCGATGAAGTCGTCGAAATCGTACCCGCGTCCGGCACCGAAGCCGGACACGAATCGACCGCCGTGTTTGAGGGTCGATTTGATGTTGCCGAGGGTCTGCCGACGCGAGGCGGGATCGAGGAAGGACAGGACGTTTCCGGCGCAGAACGCCACGTCGATCTCGGTGATTCCGGCACCGGCGAAATCGAAGTCGGCGAGGTCGCCGGTGTGCCATTCCCCGCTGGGGAAGTCCTCCTCGGCGACGGAGATGAGGAACTCGTCGAGGTCGACGCCGAAGACGGTGTGCCCTTCGTCGATGAGCAGCCCGCCCGCCCGTCCGGTTCCGCAGCCGGCGTCGAGGATGCGCGATCCCCGCGGGGCCATGGCGTTGACGAACCTGGCCTCACCGCCGATGTCATGTCCAGCGGCCGCGAGATCACGCCACCGCTGCGCGTAGTTCGCCGAATGGTCGGGGTTGGCCCTGCGTACCTTGTTCCACTGATGGTCGAAGCTCATGCCCTCATCCTAGGCCGGAACCTCAGGCGAAGATGTCGGTGACCACCTTGGCGACGGCCCGGACCGGATCGCTGGGGTCCGGGGAGGTCAGCACGATGATCTCGCGTCCGCCCGCCTTCGCGACCGGGTGGAGGTCGACGTCGGACCCGCCCAACGACATCATGATCGGCGTCGCCAGGGTCAGGCCGAGCCCGGTTCCGGCGAGCGCCAACGCGACCGCGGTGTCCGTGACGATGTGGGTCTCCTTCGCATTGATTCCCAGCGCCGAGGTGGCCAACCGCATCGCGCGACCGAAGAGCTCCTCGGCCGGTGGGAGGATCCAGTCGGCCTCGGCCAGATCGTCGTCGCTCGGCCGGGACGTCCCCACGGGGACGACGATGCCGAAGTCCTCCTCGGCCACAGCCTCCCAGCGCAGCCCGCGCATCGGCGGCAGCGGCGCAGCTGGGTAGTTGATCCCGATGCCCAGATCGATGACCCCGTCGATGACGGCGGCCGACATGGTCTCGACATTGATCTCCCGCGCCCGGACTTCGATATGCGGATGGCGCTCGGCCAGCGCCCGCACCACCTTCGGCAGCGCCGTCGTCGATGCCGATCCGAAGACGCCGAGGGTGACGATGGCCTCGCTGCGGAAGTCCCGGCCGAGCATCGCCATCTCCGCCTGCTGCTGAGCGGCGAGGATGTTCCGTGCCCTGGGCAGCAGGGTGCGCCCGGCTTCGGCGAGGACGAGCCCGCGGCCGCGACGTCGGAACAGGTCGGAATCGACGACCCTGCTCAACGCTGAGATGTGCTGGGACACGGCCCCGACGCTGTAGCCGAGGTGGTCGGCCGCCCGCGTCATCGACCCGAGTTCGGCCACTGCGACGAACGTCCGCAGCTGTCCGAGCGTCCAGGTCATGGCGGCACTCCCCTGTCTTTAGGTTTCTTGAACACTATGTTCACAAACTCTCTCTTGTCCTTAAGTGTGATGGCAACCACAATGAAGTCAAGACGCAAACGCCGACATCGCCGTCGGCACTCTTCGTTTCCTGGGCGACCAACGACGGTCGCCCCGGCAGCAGACAGCGAGGTGAACCGTGGAATCCCCCACCGCATCAACCACCACCCCTGACACCGACGGGGTCCCCGACACGTCCAGAGCCTTGCCCACCGAAGCCTCCGTCGTCATCATCGGCGCCGGCGTCATGGGAGCGGCCATCGCCTACCACCTGGCCGAACGCGGAGTCCGCGACATCGTCATCGTCGAGCGCGACACCCCCGGAGCCGGATCGACGTCGAAGGCCGCCGGAGGTGTGCGCTGCCAATTCTCCGACGAGGTCAACATCGCCTTGGCCGCCCGCGGGCTCGAAGTGCTGCGGAACTTCGAGACCGATTTCGGCGTCGACATCGATCTGGTCAGCAACGGCTATCTGTTCCTCCTCGACAACGATGACGACGTGCGCGCGTTCACCGACAATGTGGCCCTGCAGCAGCGGATGGGCCTGGATTCGCGGATGCTCACCGTCGCCGAGGTGGCCGAACTAGCCCCATTCGTCAACACCGACGGGCTGATCGCCGGGGCGTTCAACCCCGGCGACGGCCACTGCACCCCCGAGGCCGTCGTCGCAGGCTTCGTCACCGCCGCCCGCGAGCGCGGGGTCACGGTGGTCAAGAACTGCGAGGTCACCGGATTCGACACCGACGGCGGGACGGATCGCAGAGCCACCTCGGTGATCACGAATCAGGGCACGATCAGCTGCGAACAGGTCGTCGTCGCGGCGGGAGCCTGGTCCGGCCCCATCGGCGACACGGCCGGGGTCGACCTGCCCGTGAAGCCGCTGCGGCGGGAGATCATGGTCTCCGAACCCGTCGATTTCGACACCTCGCGGATGCCCTTCACGATCGACTTCTCCACCAGCTACTACGTCCACCCGGAAGGGTCCGGGCTGCTGTTCGGCTGCCCCGATGAGGTCGATGACTGGTCCTTCAACGACAAACGCGACCCGAACTGGCTGGCCGCCCTGGCCGAGCACATCGAAGCCCGCACCCCGGAACTCGGCGATGTCGAAGCAAAACACGGGTGGGCGGGACTGTATGAGATGACGCCTGACCACAATGCCCTCATCGGCGAGGCCGAGGAGAGGCCGGGATTCTTCTACGCCTGCGGGTTCTCCGGTCACGGCTTCCTCATGGGCCCGGCCGTCGGGGAGGTCGTCGCCGACCTCATGACCGGCCGCACCCCCTTCGTCGACGTGACCCCCATGGACAAACGACGCTTCACCACCACCGGACTGCGTAAGGAGCTCAACGTGATCTGAGTCCTCGCACACCCGCCCCTCACATCCCGCCTCCCCACAACGACTGAACACCGCCGACCGGCCAAGCCGCCGATCGACACAGCGGAAGACGAAAGGACAGCAATGACCGCACTGCCCACCGATCAGACCATCACCGACCTCCTCACCTCAGGACTGAGCGCCTGCGGAGTGGACGCATCCGTCCTCAAGGGGTCGGCCGCCTCGGCGAGCCTGCCTGCTCGCTCCCCCATCACGGGACAGGATCTCGGCACGATCGCCGCGGACACCGCGCAGACGGCGGCGGACAAGATCGCCGCGGCCCAGACCGCGTTCGAGACCTGGCGGGACGTGCCCGCTCCGGTCCGCGGTCAGCTGGTGCAGCGGTGGGGACAGCTGCTCGGCGAGCACAAGGAGGATCTGGCCAAGATCATCACCGTCGAAGCCGGCAAGACCCCCTCCGAGGCAGCCGGCGAAGTCCAGGAGATGATCGACATCTGCGAGTTCGCGCTCGGTCAGTCCCGGCAGCTGTGGGGCAAGACCATGCCCAGCGAACGGCCGGGTCACCGACTCATGGAGACGTGGCATCCCCTCGGCATCGTCGGCGTCATCTCCGCCTTCAACTTCCCCGTGGCCGTGTATTCCTGGAACACTGCCCTGGCCCTGGTCGCCGGTGACGCGGTCGTGTGGAAGCCTTCGGAGAACGCCGTGCTCGCAGCGCTGGGGGCGCAGTCCCTGCTGGCCCGGGCCGCCGCCGAGGTGGGGGCACCGGAGAACCTCGCGCCTGTCCTCGTCGGCGGCCGGGACGTCGGCGATGCCATGGTCCGGGATGAACGCGTGGCCTTGGTCTCGGCGACGGGATCGGTGCGGATGGGTCGCGAGGTCGGTCCCGTCGTGGCCGAGCGCTTCGGCAAGATCCTGCTCGAGCTCGGCGGCAACAACGCCGCCATCGTCGCCCCGAGCGCCGACATCGACCTGGCGCTGCGCGGAGTGGTCTTCGCGGCCGCCGGAACCGCCGGCCAGAGGTGCACGACGCTGCGGCGGCTCATCGTGCACGAGTCCATCGCGGACGAGTTCGTCGACAAGGTCGTCGCCGCGTACAAGACGCTGAGCATCGGCTCGCCGACTGATGAAGGAGTGCTCGTGGGACCGCTCATCAATTCGGGTTCGTACGAGGCAATGCAGGCGGCCCTCAAGCAGGCAGAGGCAGAGGGCGGCGAGATCCTCTGCGGAGGCGGTCGAGTGCTCGCCGATGAACGCCCGGATGCTCACTATGTCGAACCCGCCGTGGTGCGGATGCCCAGTCAGACCGCAGTGGTCAAGGAAGAAACTTTCGCACCGATCCTCTACGTCGTCACGTATTCGGATCTCGATGAGGCGCTCGAGATTCACAACGGGGTGCCGCAGGGGCTGTCTTCGGCGATCTTCACTGCCGAACTCGCCGAGTCCGAGAAGTTCCTGTCCCGTTCCGACTGCGGAATCGCCAACGTCAACATCGGTACCTCCGGTGCAGAGATCGGCGGTGCCTTCGGTGGTGAGAAGGAGACCGGCGGCGGACGCGAGTCGGGTTCGGATTCGTGGAAGGCCTATATGCGTCCGGCCACGAACACGATCAACTACTCCGGCGAGCTGCCACTGGCGCAGGGAGTCGAGTTCCTCTGAGAGAGCTGTGTCCCCTGAGCGCGGTGAGATCCTCGTCCGGTGGGTTGCTCGAAGCGCGGACGGGCCCACCGGCGACTCTTCACGTCGTTCAAGGGCCAGCGCTGATATCACGTGGTACACGACGCGATATCCGCGCTGGCTCTTGAACGATCGACTCTCGTGCAGGACTGTGTCCTCAGCGTTCGCTGCTCACGCTCTCGCCTGTCTCTGCAGTCGAGGATGCAGAATCATGCTCACGCTGGCCGTCCGCACGCTCCCGTCGCCGGTGGTTGCGGAGAATGAAAGCGAGGCAGAGCAGTGAGCAGGCGGGAAAGACTACGAGCGAGAGAACCCAGGGCCCGCCCGAGCGGAGGTCCTCTTCACCCGACAGCGCCGAGGTTGCCAAGGCGATGCCTGCCCTGAAAGCCATGATGATGTTCCTCATGCTGCGCACCCTACGTTTCAAGGTCACAAAACACAAGACTCCTTACCTGCAAGACAGCACTTTAAGCGTCGATCAAGGCTAGGCGCGGATATCGTTCCGTACACGAGGCGATATTCGCGCTCAGCCTTGAACGACGGAGTTTCTTGAGCGAAATGCCGAGCCAGCGATCGGGCCGGCAAGAAGCGCACATTGCCTGGCACCGGTACGACCTCAGGAACCGGACGGCTCTCGACTCAGCTGTCCGGTAGACCGAACCGAGTGACGCTGAGCTCGGCTCGGGCCTGTCTGCTTGACCACAGATCCGGGTGCGGCCGCGACTTCACAACCGCCGAGGACTAAAATCGAGTCTGGACCAGTGAACGCCGACGAAACCCTGCACCCCGCCTAAGGAGACCCCTGTGATTGAGCTGAAGACGCCCGCCGAGATCGACAAGATGGCGGTGACCGGCCGTTTCGTCGCGAAGACCTTGGCCGAGCTGACCTCGATCGCAGAACCGGGCATGGACATCATGCACCTGGAGAAGACCGCGCGGAAGCTCATTGAGGATGCCGGAGCGAAGTCCTGCTACTGGGACTACGCCCCCTCTTTCGGCTCCGGCCCCTTCCGCAACGTCATCTGCCTGTCCGTCAATGACGGCGTCCTCCACGGCAAACCGCACAGCTATGTCCTCAAGGACGGCGACCTGCTCACACTCGACTTCGCCGTATCCATCGACGGCTGGGTCGCCGACGCCGCCCGCTCCGTCGTCGTCGGCAACGGCAGCGACGAGGACCAGCGCCTCATCGACACCACCTGGGCCGGTCTCGAAGCCGGAATCGGTGCCGCCCAAGCAGGCAACCGCCTCGGCGATATCTCGAAGGCCATCGGTGACGTCGCCGATGCCCACCGCATCCCCGTCAACCTCGACTTCGGCGGCCACGGCCTCGGCCACACGATGCACGAGGATCCGCACGTGCCCAACCGCGGCAAGGGCGGTCGCGGGCTGGTCCTCAAACCAGGCCTGACCCTGGCGATCGAACCCTGGTGGTCGTTCACCTCGAAGAAGCTCTCCGTCGACAAAGACGGTTGGACCCTGCGTCTGGCCGATGGTTCGAATGGTGCCCATTCGGAGAACACGATCGCCATCACCGAGGATGGTCCCCGAATCCTCACCGCGCTCGACTGATCGAGCTCCGGGCTCCCATGTCAGCGGCCCGTGCCAGAATTGCGGTATGTCTTTCACATGCTCGGAATGCGGCTATTCGACGGTCAAATGGTTGGGACGCTGCCCCGAATGCCAGGCCTGGGGCACCCTTGAGGAAAAGGGCGCGAACTCGTCGAAGGTGAAGACTAAGGTCAAGAAGTCCAATGCGGCGAAGCCGATCAGCGAGATCGACTCGACCCTCGCGCAGGCGAGATCGACGTTCGTCCCCGAGTTCGATCGGGTGCTCGGCGGTGGCATCGTGCCCGGCGCCGTTGTCCTGCTCTCCGGCGAGCCGGGGGTCGGCAAGTCGACGCTGCTGCTCGACGTCGCCGCGAAGATCGCCATGTTCGGGGTCAAGGTCCTCTATGTCACCGGTGAGGAATCCGCCGGTCAGGTGCGACTGCGCGCCGAACGGATCAATGCCCTGGCCGACTCACTGCTCCTCGCTGCTGAGACCGATCTGGGTTCGGTCCTGGGAATGATCGAATCCGAACAGCCGGAGCTGCTCGTCGTCGACTCGATCCAGACGTTGGCATCGTCCGAGGTCGAAGGCATCCCCGGCGGGGTCACCCAGGTCCGCGAAGTCGCGTCCGCCCTCATCAGGGAAGCCAAGGCCCGGTCTCTGCCGACTGTGCTCGTCGGCCACATCACGAAGGACGGCACGATCGCCGGTCCTCGCCTTCTCGAGCATCTCGTCGATGTCGTGTGCACCTTCGAAGGTGAGAGGCATTCGCGTCTGCGCATGCTGCGAGCGGTGAAGAATCGTTTCGGCCCCACCGACGATGTGGGCTGCTTCGATATGGAGGAGAACGGGATCAAGAGTCTCGAGGACCCTTCGGGGCTGTTCCTCTCGCGCAGCGGTGCGAACCCGCCCGGCACGTGCCTGACGGTGACGCAGGAGGGCAAGCGTCCGCTCCTCGTCGAAGTCCAATCACTCATCACAGAATCCGCCGGCGGCCAGTCCCGTCGTTCGGTCTCCGGAGTCGATTCCTCCCGGGTGGCGATGATGCTGGCTGTGCTCAGCCAGAACGTCGCGCAGGCGAACCTTGCCAAGAGCGATGTCTTCACCGCCACCGTCGGCGGAGCGAAGCTCTCCGAGCCGGCCAGCGACCTCGCGATCTGTATGTCCCTGGCCTCGGCACTGCTCGGCAAGCCGCTGGCCCGCCACCTCGTCGCGATCGGCGAGGTCAGCCTGTCAGGGGAGATTCGCAATGTCCCCAATCTCGGCCAACGCCTCAACGAGGCCAAACGGCTGGGCATCACTCACGCTGTCGTCGCCAAGGGAGCGATGACCAATGTGGCGGCGCCGGACAAGATGGAAGTCGAGGAGTGCGAACACATCGCCGGAGCGGTCGAACTCATGCTGACGAAGAAGGCTCTTCGGGGTCAGAAGTGAGAAAGTCCGGGACTTTCGCTTGGTTTTGGAGCATCCTGGTGTCATGACCACGACAGTTTTTCCAGCCTTCCGGACCACCGATGCCGCAGCGACGATCGACCTGCTGGTCACGCTCGGGTTCACCGAAAGACTGATCGTGCGCAATGAGCACGATCCGGCGCTCGTCGAGCATGCCGAGTTCGCGTTCGGTGACAACGGCGGCATCATGTTCGGTTCGGTTCGCAACGACGGGTCGGCCCTCGATTCGGTGGGCGGCAGCTCGATCTACGTCGTCGTCGACACCGAACGCGAAGTCGACCAACTCTACCAGGAGATCGTCGACATGGGGCATGCGATCGTGCGACCTGTGGCGACTCAGGTTCACGGCGGCCGCGAATTCGACTTCCGCGACCACGATGGAAACTCGTGGGGAGTCGGCTCCTACCGCGGTGCCTGAGGACTCAGTCCTGCGGTTCCTCTGACTGCTTCTCATCCGAGGAGTCCTTCTCGCCGGATTCCTTTTCCGACTTCTTCTCCTCGTCGGCTTTCTTCTTCTCCTCCGCGGCCTTCTTCTCCTCGGCCTTTTCGGCGGCGCTCTTCTCGAGCGTGAACTTCGTCGGTTCGCTCTTCTTGTCATCGAGCTTCACAATGAGCTCATAGTCACCGGGGGCGAAGTCATCGTCTTCGCGGTTGCAGTTCTTGTCGACCTTGATCCGGTTCCACTTGAGCTTCGCGGTCTTCTCCGACTGCGGTGCGAACTCCGTGGAAGCTTCGGCATTCTCGTCTTTCGCCGCCGCGCAGTACTCCGACGACCACACGACGTCACCGTTCTTCTCGACGATGAATTCCTGCTTGTCGGTGCCGACTTCGATGAGGCAGGTGGCGGTGTGCCCGTTCTCGATGACCATGCCGAATTCGGGTTCTTTCCCGTCCTTCACCTTTTTCGGATCGACCTTCGCCTTCAGTGAGACCTTGTCCTCCGGGCACTTTCCGCTCGCTGCCTTCTTATCCGGCACGGGTGCCGCGGTCGTCGATTCGGCCGGGGTCGTCTCTTCGGCAGCGACCTTGTCCGATCCTTCGCTACGGCCGCCGATGGCTTTGACGATTCCGACGATTCCGAGGACGAGAAGCCCCAGGACGAGGAGGCTGGCCACAGCAAGCGTGATGCGGCGTCGACGGTACACGTGAGCAGGCAGCTTCCCGCTAGACTGGCGAGGCTGTCCGGCAGCTCTGTTCGGCTGCGAACCACGATTGGAAGGAGTCATCGCTTTGAGCCTAGGCCGAAGCGAATGAGCATCCAAATGACACACCGAGCCGGTCCCGAATCGAATCCCTCCGGGTCGACCTCCACCTTCCCCGAGGTGTCCGAACCTGTGCTCAGACGAGTCCAGGACACCATCATCGCCTGGTTCGAGGACACCGCCAGGGACCTGCCGTGGAGGCACCCGAAGACGAGTGCCTGGGCAATCCTCGTCAGTGAGATCATGTCCCAGCAGACCCCTGTCGCCCGAGTCGAACCGCGATGGCGTGCGTGGATGGACAAATGGCCGACACCAGCCGACCTCGCCGCCGCCCCGACCGCCGAAGTCCTCCACTCCTGGGATCGCTTGGGCTATCCGCGCAGAGCGCTGCGACTGCAGGAAGCCGCCGAAGTCATCGCCGCGGACCTGGACAACCGGGTTCCCGAAACCACCGAAGAGCTCGAACGACTGCCGGGCATCGGGTCCTATACCGCCGCCGCGGTCTCCTCCTTCGCTTTCGGTCGAAAGACGACCGTGCTCGACACGAACGTGCGTCGGGTCCTCATCCGCCTCTTCGCGGGCCGAGAACGCCCCACCACCTCACCCGGCCGGAAAGAGACCGCTTGGGCGGCGGCCCTCGTACCCGAGGATAAGCACGTTGAGTGGAACGCCGGAGTCATGGAATTCGGGGCTCTCGTCTGCACGGCACGCAATCCCGACTGTCCCGCCTGCCCGCTCCAGGACATCTGCACATGGAACCGATTGGGAAGACCCGCCTCGGCGACGAAACCGAAGACTCAGAAGTGGGCAGGCACCGATCGACAGCTGCGCGGTGCGATCATGGATGCCCTCAAGGCAGCGCACGTCGCCGGAGACGACCGACACGGTGTCCGGCTCGACGTCTTCACCGCTTCGGTGACCGACTTCGACCCGGTGCTTCTCGACTCACTGGCCGAATCGACGGCCACGGCGGTGGCGCGAGTGCGTGAACTCAGTGCGGACCCGGACAGGATCAGTCGGCTCATCTCCGACCTCGTCGACGACGGTCTGGCACAACAGGTCGATGGCCGATTGGCACTGCCGAACAGCTGAATCAGGACCCGAACGCGGCAAACGTCGCCACTGGACGGTGCGTGTGCGGCAGTCGCCTACACCGACCGGTGAGAGCGTGGCCAAGACCGACGCCCGCCTGTGACGGGCAGGATCAGGGTCTGGCTCAGAGGTATTTGATCATCCGTGAGTTGCCCAGGGTGTTCGGTTTGACCCTGGCCAGGTCGAGAAACTCTGCGACGCCCTCGTCGGTGGAGTGAAGCAGCTCGACGTAGACCTCGGGTGAGACGGGGATGCCCTTGATCGGTTCGAAGCCGAGCGAACCGAAGAAGCCGGTCTCGAAGGTCAGGCAGAACACCCGGTCGACTCCGATCTCACGGGCATCGGCGAGCAGCTGCCTGATGATCGCCTTGCCCACTCCCCTGCCGCGGTAGTCCGGTGACGTGGCGACCGTGCGCGCCTCGGCGAGATCCGCCCAGATGATGTGCAGGGCGCCGCAGCCGGCGAGGATCTCGGAACCATCGGGCTGTGGGTCGACGACCAGCCAGAACTCCTGCAGCGACTCGAAG
Organism: Brevibacterium sp. H602; assembly: GCF_051172395.1. Taxonomy (NCBI): domain Bacteria; kingdom Bacillati; phylum Actinomycetota; class Actinomycetes; order Micrococcales; family Brevibacteriaceae; genus Brevibacterium; species Brevibacterium sp. H602. The sequence continues at coordinate 28,225 of NZ_JBPIZD010000010.1, forward strand.
TAGGTCACCGTGTCCTTGGCGAGCAGGATCCGCTCACCGGCCAGTGGGGCGACCAGGGCTTCGATGCCTTTGACGTCGCCGGTCCTCGCTCGTCGCAGGTACAGACCTCCGCGGAGTTCGTGCTTGGAATGGTGGTCCTCGGAGATCCGTCCGTGATCAAAGTCGCCTGCGTGTGAGCTCATACCGACATTCAACACCATCACCGGAGGCGAACACGAAAGAGTCCGGGGAGCCGGCTGCTGCCGACTACCCGGACTCTCACGCGTTATCCGAGAAGGTGATGAACGATCAGGCCGAGGTCTCCGAGGATCCGCTCGAACCTGACGAACCCAGACCTGCGAGTTCGCCTTCGTCATCCTCAGCGGGCTTCAGGCTCTCGGTCTCGATGCCTTCGAAGGTGAACTCAGCGTCCTTTCCTTCGCCCTTGACGTCGACCTTGATGGTCTGACCGCGGCCGATCTCCTTGAACAGGATCTTCTCCGACAGAGTGTCCTCGATCTCGAGCTGGATGGTCCGACGCAGCGGACGGGCACCCAGGACGGGATCGTAGCCGCGCTCGGCGAGCAGATCCTTCGCCTTGGCCGTGACGTCGACCTTCATGCCCTGATCGGCCAGACGGACGTCGAGACGCTCGAGGAAGAGATCGACGATCTTGATGATCTCGACCATGCTCAGCTGCGGGAACACGATCGTGTCATCGACACGGTTGAGGAACTCGGGACGGAAGTGCTGCTTGAGCTCTTCGTTGACCCGCTGCTTCATCCGGTCGTAGTTGGTCTTCGTGTCACCCTCGACTTGGAATCCGAGCTGGAGTCCGCTCGAGACATCACGCGTACCGAGGTTGGTTGTCATGATGATGATGGTGTTCTTGAAGTCCACCTCACGACCCTGCGAGTCGGTCAGTCGACCATCTTCGAGGATCTGCAGCAGCGAGTTGAAGATGTCCGAGTGGGCCTTCTCCACCTCGTCGAAGAGGACGACCGAGAACGGCTTCCGGCGGACCTTCTCCGTGAGCTGACCGCCCTCTTCGTATCCGACATATCCCGGAGGTGAACCGAACAGTCGCGAAACTGTGTGCTTCTCCGAGTATTCGGACATGTCGAGGCTGATGAGCGAGTCCTCATCGCCGAAGAGGAACTCCGAGAGAGCCTTGGCCAGCTCGGTCTTGCCGACGCCGGTGGGGCCGGCGAAGATGAACGAGCCGGAGGGGCGCTTCGGATCCTTCAGCCCGGCGCGGGTACGACGGATCGCCCGCGAGATCGCCTTGACCGCATCGTCCTGACCGATGACGCGCTTGTGCAGCTCGTCTTCCATCCGCAGCAGACGCGAGGACTCTTCCTCGGTGAGCTTGAAGATCGGAATGCCGGTGGCAGAGGCGAGCACTTCGGCGATGAGATCGGCGTCGACGACCTTCGAGGTGTCGGTGCCGGACTTGCGCCACGCCTCGGTCTGCTCTTCCTTCTCCTTCTGCAGCTTCATCTCGGAATCGCGTTCCGAGGCCGCCAGTTCGAAGTCCTGAGCATCGATGGCGGCTTCCTTGCGGTGGCGGGCCTCGAGGATCTTCTCCTCCAGGTCACGCACCTCCTGGGGAACCGACAGACGCGAGATGCGCAGCTTGGCACCGGCTTCGTCGATGAGGTCGATCGCCTTGTCCGGCAGGTACCGGTCATTGATGTAGCGATCGGACATGTTGACAGCCGCAGCCAGAGCTCCGTCGGTGACGGTGACCTTGTGGTGCGCTTCGTACTTGTCACGCAGACCCTTGAGGATCTCGATCGAATGCGCCAGCGACGGTTCGGGAACCTGGATCGGCTGGAACCGGCGCTCGAGAGCGGCATCCTTCTCGATGTGCTTGCGGTACTCGTCCAGCGTGGTCGCACCGATGGTCTGCAGCTCTCCGCGAGCCAGCATGGGCTTGAGGATCGAAGCGGCATCGATCGCACCTTCGGCGGCTCCGGCACCCACCAGGGTGTGGATCTCGTCGATGAAGAGGATGATGTCGCCGCGGGTGCGGATCTCCTTGAGCACCTTCTTCAGACGTTCCTCGAAGTCACCGCGGTAGCGGGAGCCCGCGACCAGCGAACCGAGGTCGAGTGTGTAGAGCTGCTTGTCGGCGAGGATCTCGGGGACATCGCCGTTGACGATGGCCTGTGCGAGTCCCTCGACGACAGCCGTCTTGCCGACACCGGGTTCGCCGATGAGGACCGGGTTGTTCTTCGTCCGGCGCGAGAGGATCTGCATCACGCGCTGCATCTGCTCGTGCCGGCCGATGACCGGGTCGAGCTTGGCCTCACGGGCCGCAGCGGTGAGGTTGGTGCCGAACTGGTCGAGCACGAGCGACCCCGAGGGAGTTCCCTCTTCGCGGCCGCCGGCGGACACGGGTTCCTTGCCCTGGTAGCCCGACAGCAGCTTGATGACTTCCTGGCGGACGCGTCCGAGGTCCGCGCCGAGCTTGACGAGCACCTGCGCAGCAACGCCTTCGCCCTCACGGATGAGGCCGAGCAGAATGTGCTCGGTGCCGATGTAGCTGTGACCCAGCTGCAGTGCTTCACGGAGGCTGAGCTCGAGGACCTTCTTCGCCCGCGGGGTGAAGGGGATATGGCCGCTCGGAGCCTGCTGTCCCTGACCGATGATCTCCTGGACCTGGTCGCGCACCTGCTCGAGGGAGATGTCCATGCCCTCGAGTGCCTTCGCTGCCAGACCTTCACCCTCATGGATGAGGCCGAGCAGAATGTGCTCGGTGCCGATGTAGTTGTGTTTGAGAAGTTTCGCTTCTTCCTGCGCGAGCACCACGACGCGTCGTGCTCGGTCGGTGAACCGCTCGAACATATTCATCCTCCTCGGTCTTCTGATTCTTCTGAGCCTAACCACCACGACCGCGGTTCTATTGCAGTTTTCGCCATCAGCCGAAACCGTTTGGCTGTGGGCGAAATTCTCTAGACTCGAGACCCACACAGCAACGTCAGAGAGGATGCAGACATGCCCACCGATCCCACGATCATCCGGGACCTGGCCCGGGCCCACGGTCTCGACATCATCACCGATTCCATCGTCATCAACGAGCTCGGCCTCGACTTCCAGGTCGCCATCGCCGAGGCGGTCGACGGTCGATCCTGGGTGCTCCGGATACCCCGACGTCCGGATGTCTCCGCCCGAGCCGCCGTCGAGGGCCGGTTCCTGGGCGCCGTCGCACCGCATCTGAGCGTCGCGGTCCCCGATTGGCAGATCCACTCGAATGACCTCATCGCCTACCCGCTGCTGCCGGGTACACCCGGACTGACGATCGATGACAGTGGTCAGCCGCAGTGGCATTTCGATGTCGAATCCCCCGAGTATGCCGCATCTCTGGGATCGGTCCTCGCCGAACTTCACACCGTCGACCCGGCTGTCGTTCGGGACACGGGCATTCCGGAGTTCTCCCCCACGCAGATCCGACGGCGCAAGCGCGAAGACATCGAGCACGTCGCCGCCGAGTTCGAGGTGGCGCCGTCTCTGCTCCGGCGGTGGACCGCATGGCTCGACGATGACAGCTATTGGCCGTCGTTCTCAACCGTGACTCATGGCGAGGTGTATCCGGCGCATCAGCTCATGGACGGACCCGTCAATCTGAGCATCCTCGACTGGACGACCGCTGCAATCGGCGATCCGGCCAGAGATTTCATGTTCCACCACGCCAGCGTCTCGGCCTCAGCGTTCGAGAACACGACAGCGCGATACGTGGAAGCCGGCGGTCGGATCTGGCCCCGGTTCGCCGAGCACTGCGGCGAGCTCTACTCGACTTCGCCCGTCGAATTGGGGCTGTACGCTCTGCAGACCGGAGTCCCGGAGCATATGAGTGCGGCACGAATTCAGTTGAACCCGCAGATCTGAACCGACTTCAATTGCCGTGCGATGAGCACAGGCATTTCATCGGCCACAGTGCAGGTTCCCTTGATTCGTGAGCCACTTCATCGAATCATTTGGCTGCGCCATCGTTCGATATGATTTTCAACTACTCTCCACCTGGCAATTGTCTGTGATGTTTCATCACTGTTGTGTTGCCGCATCGCCGGAAGAGGGCAATTGATATTACCGAGGCCGAGCGCAAAAAGTCCGAGGGGCCAGCGAATCAATTCGCTGGCCCCTCGGACCTAATCGGAAGTTATCGGCTTTCGAATGAGCCTCTTACTTCTCCGCTGCTTCGTATGCTTCGACGATCTCCAGCGGGATCCGTCCACGATCACCGAGCTGGTACCCGTTGTTCTGAGCCCACTCGCGGATCTTCGCCGTGTCCCGCTTGGGGCCCGACGAACCCGCACGGCGGCCACGGCCACCGGTGTTGGCTACACGACGTGCTTTGGCGATGAATGGGGCGAACGTCTCACGGAGCTTGTCTGCATTCTCGGTTGAGAGCTCGAGTTCGTACGTTGCCTGGTCGAGGCTGAAACGAACGGTTTCCGCCGCTTCGCTTCCGTCGAAATCATCCGTGAGAACGAGGCGCATTTCCCTTGCCATGTTCACTCTTTTCGTAATCAGAGGATTTTGTCGCTGTCATCTTAACATCCGTTCGGGGATTATCGTCGACTTCGCTAACTTCAATCTCTGAATAGTATTTATCTACCTGTTCGCGTTCATTGCGATCTGCGCGGACGATATTCCGGAACACATACCAGAACAGCAATCCCACACAGATCGACGGGAGCAGTGCTTTGAGGATATCCAACATAATCAGATCAGCCCTCCTGAGCCGAGTCCTCCTGCGAAGAAGCCAACGGCTTGGTGAATGGGAACAGAATGGTTTCACGAATTCCCAAACCGGTCAGCGCCATGAGCAGACGGTCGAGTCCCATGCCCATTCCGCCGGTCGGCGGCATTCCGTGCTCCATCGCCATGAGGAAGTCCTCGTCGAGGCCCATCGCCTCGTCGTCACCGCGAGCGGCGTCCGCGGCCTGAGCCTCGAAACGCTGACGCTGGATGATCGGGTCGACGAGCTCCGAGTAGCCGGTGGCCAGCTCGAAGCCGCGCACGTACAGATCCCACTTCTCCACGACGCCCTTCTTCGTCCGGTGCTCACGCACCAGCGGTGAGGTGTCGACCGGGAAGTCGGTGACGAAGGTCGGAGCCCACAGCTTGTCCTGGTAGAAGTGCTCCCACAGCTCTTCGACGTACTTTCCGTGTGAGCGGAAGACTCCGCCCATGTCGACGCCGTTGTCGGCGGCGATCTTGTCGAGGACGTCCAGCCCGGTCTCCGGGGTCACCTCGACGCCGGACAGCTCGGACAGGGAGTCGTACATGCTCACGACCGGCCAGTCTCCGCCGAAGTCGTAATCCGTGCCGTCGTCGAGAGTCACGACGAGCGATCCGGTGGCCTCCTGGGCGGCATTCTGGATGAGGGTCTTCGTGAGATCGGCGATCGAATGGTAATCGCCGAAGGACTGGTAGGCCTCGAGCATCGCGAATTCCGGGGAGTGAGTGGAGTCAGCGCCCTCGTTGCGGAAGTTGCGATTGATCTCGAAGACGTTCTCGATTCCGCCGACGATCGCCCGCTTGAGGAACAGCTCCGGGGCGATGCGCAGGTACATGTCGATGTCGTAGGCGTTCATATGCGTCTTGAACGGGCGCGCCGAGGCACCGCCGTGCATGGTCTGCAGCATCGGCGTCTCGATCTCGACGAAGTCCTGGTCCGCGAACGTCTTCCGCAGCGACGACATCACCTTGGCGCGGGTGAGCATCGTCTCCCGAGCCTGCTCGCGGGTGATGAGGTCGAGGTAGCGCTGGCGGACGCGGGTGTCCTCGGCGAGTTCGGTGTGCAGTCCGGGCAGCGGACGGAGGGCCTTCGACGCCATGGTCCAGGAGTCCGCGAGGACGGAGAGCTCACCGCGCTTGGACTTAATGACCTTGCCGTGCAGGAACAGGAAGTCACCGAGGTCGACGTCGGTCTTGAAGTCATCCAGACGCTCCTGGCCGACTTCGCGCAGCGAGAGCATACCCTGCAGACGGGTGCCGTCACCGGACTGCAGTGTGACGAAGCAGAGTTTGCCGGTGGTGCGGACGAAGACAACGCGGCCGATGACGCCGACGATGGCCTCGGTCTCCTCCCCCGCCTCGAGTCCGTCGTGGGCGGCGTGGACCTCGGCGAGGCTGTGGGTGCGGGGCACCGTCACCGGGTAGGCATCGGTTCCGTCGTCGAGGAGACGCTGGCGCTTGTCCTTTCGAATCCGGATCTGTTCCGGATCGAGGTGTTCGGGTGAAAGGTCTGCGTTCTCAGGTGTCTTCGAGTCGGTATTCGCCATGCATCAAGGCTACCGTGGACGGGCCGTACGGGGGAATTCGGCGGTCAGTCCAGAGCGCTCAGAATCTGCTGTGCCTGGGCCTCTGTGATGCGTCCCATCGCCAGCGCTTTCGCGGCCGTCGATCGGGCGAGTGCGATGTAGCTGTTGCGCACGGTCGGGTTCGATCGGCTGAGGCTGAACTCGCTCAGTGCCGCCAGGTGGGCTTCGACGGTTCCGACGTCACCACGGCTGATCGGACCGGTCAGTGCCTTCGGCCCGTTCTGCATGGTGTTGGCGACGCTGGCGTCGACGAGGGTGTGGAGGACGGCCGACGGATCGGCGACCCCTGCCTCGGTGAGCAGCTCCATGGCCTCGGCGAGGATCGTGATCGAATGGTTCGACGCGTGGGTGATGGCCGCGTGGTAGAGGGAACGGTCCGCCTCGGCGATGTCGATCGGTTCGGCACCGAGTTCGACGACGAGGGCCTCGCCAACCGGACGGATCGGCGCGGGCGCGGTGACCGCGATCGTCGCCTGCCGCAGACGGCTGAGATCGACATCTGTGCCGGTGAATGTCAGGGATGGGTGCAGAGCGATGGGCAGAGCGCCGAGGCGGGTCCCGGCGTCGAGGGCGTCCGTTCCGTATCGGCCGGAGCAATGTACGAGGATCTGCCCGGCGTGGATGTGGCCGAGGTCGGCCAGGCCCGTGACCAAGGGAGCGATCTCGTCGTCGGGGACGGCGATGAGCACGAGTTCGGCGCGTTCGGTGATCGCGTCGGGGTCGAGGATCGGCACTCCGGGCAGCATGTCCTCCGCGCGTTCGAGGCTGGCCGTCGAGGTGGCGCTGACTCCGATGATCGCGTGACCGGCCTGCCGCCAGGCCGCTCCGATGCTGGCTCCGACTCGACCGCAGCCGATGATTCCGATGCCCAGCCGTGGTGCGTCATCCTGGCTCATCCTTCGTCTTCCTCGTGGGTCTCGATGGGGCCGGTGCGTGCCGTCTTCGCGGCGGCGTCGAAGCGTTGGCGGGCGATCCGAGTGCGTTCGGCATGTTCGGTGAAGAAGCGTTTGGCAGCTTCGGCGTCCTGATGCTTCACGAGCGGGGTGATGGGTCCGGCGGTCGAGTGCACGGCCACGGTGCCCAGATTCAGCGACCTCATCAGCGGTCCTTGGTAGTAGCGCAGGGACTGGACCCTGACGTGGGGCACGAAGTCGACCCGGCGATCGAGGACTCCCAGGCGCAGCACGAGCAGGGACTCGGTGAGGGCATAGGCCCGTCGTTTCCAGACGAGGGGATCGAGGATCCGTGAGGAGCGCGGCTGCGTGTGGAACAGCTCCTCGGCCGCCGCTGCATCGGGGTGTGTGGATTTCCTGTCGTACATGGCCGACCGGACGAGGCCGTCGGCCGAGATGCCTTCGGGCAGCTGTGGGTCGGGCAGGGCGAGACCCACCATGAGCAGGGCCTGGTCGATATCGCCGACCGGCAGGAGCAGATTCTCGTCGTTCTTTCCACCGTCGCTGGCGATGTTGTATTCGGCTCTCCACCAGCCGGCCCAGCGCCACAGCAGCGGCTGGTGGAGGCAGACGGCCTGGAGCCGGTCGAGCGGGATGACTTTGCGGGACGTGGAGAAGAGTCCGTGGCTGACGGCCAGACCGTCTTCGCTGATGCGGACGACGAAGTTGGCATTGTCGAGGTTCTTCTTGAACGCGGTGAATGCGGCGAAGATGCCGGGCAGTCCACCGATGAGGATCGGGAGGAAGGCCTCTTCGACTCCGACGAGCAGGAACACGACGGCAATGACGACGAGGGCGATGATCACGCCGACGGAGATCAATGTTCCCGTGCTGAGCAGGGAGGACACGATGACCCGGTGAGCGGGCACACGGATGATCTCTCCCTCTTCGCCGACATCGGCCGAGAGGTTGTACGGGGCCAGCAGGTCGTTGAGGCTCCGTTCCGCTTCGTGGGAGACGTCGTCGGCCAGGACGCCCAGACGCTTGCTCAGTCGCACTCCGATGCTGTCGGCGCTGCGTTCGGGCACCGAGCGGTCGATGCCCGGCTGTGCTCCGTCCGCACCTGGGTCCAGACTGCCGTGGTCACCGGCATCAAAGCGTGCTGCACCGGCTCCTGCCGCACCATCTGTTCCTGCATGGGGCTCGGTTCCATCGTGCTCGGCTGCGGCTCCGGACACTGCATCGGCAGATGTCGCAGACGTCGCAGATGCGTTCTTCTTCGCTTTCACCGCTGCGAGAAGTTCATCGCGCAGCTCTTCGGCGCGCTTCTTCGACAGGTACTTCAGAGAGATGTTCGAGTCAGTGCCGCCGGCGACATCGAAGACGAGTTCGGCCATGCCGAGCATGCGCGGCAGCAGCTTCTGCTGCAGATCGATCGACTGGACGCGGTCGAGTCGGGCCTTGCGCAGCTTCTTCGACAGCAGTCCCCGACGGTAGTAGATCGCCTCGGCGTCGACCCGATATCCCATGACTCGCCACGCCAGCCAGCTGAAGAAGGCGGTGAGGACCAGGATCAGGATGATTCCACCGACGACGGCGAGGATCACGAGCGGGTGGGCGCCCAGCCATTCGGCGAAGGTGAAGTTGACGGAACGGCCGGAGGCCAGGTCTTCGACTGCGCTCTGGAAGAAGTTCTGCAGACCGTAGGCTGCGGCGATGAAGATACCGACGAGGACACCGAGGCTCTCGAGGATCGGCGTCAGCGGATGGACGCGGTGCCAGACCTCCGGTGCGGCCGCCTCGGTCCCGGGGTTCGGAGAGTTGGGCGAGGTTTCGTCGCTCATGGTCACAGCCCGGCGAGATTGGCCTGGCCGAGTCCGGCGAGGCTGTCGCGCAGGCGATCGGCTTCGGCGCGGGGCAGACCGGGGATCGTCGCGTCGGTGGCTGCCGACGCAGTGTGCAGTTTGACGGTGGCCAGACCGAACATGCGGTCGATGGGGCCTGCGTCGACGTCGACGAATTGGAGTCGGCCGTAGGGCACGACGGTGGCGCGGTGGAACATGATGCCGCGGCGGACGAGCAGGTCGTCCTCCCGTTCGGCATAGCCGATGGCGCGAGCCTGGCGGAGGATGATGATCGTCGAGATGATGCCGTAGACCGCAACGGCGATCCAGATGAGGTGCAGCCAGGGCACCTCGGAGTTGAAGATGATTGCGAAGACCAGTCCGGCGATGAGCATCGGGACGAGCAGCGTCATTGAGGCGAGGACCTCTTTCAGCCCGTATTTCGGACTCACCCGGTTGAAGGGCACATCGGCTCCGATGGAGAAGGAGAGGTCGCGGTTCATGCTGTTTCAGCTCCAGGCGGGTCTTGGGGTGGGATCTCGCAGAATCCCTCGACGATCATACCGACGATCATGAGCACGGCGGCAGAGATCATTGCGACAAGCATACCTGCGGCCAGGTCGTTCCGGATTCCCGGAGTCGACAGGAAGTAGTACCCTGCGTTGCCGAGATACCAACCGGAGAGTCCGGCCCCGGTCAGGGCACTGGCCTTGGCCATGATCGCCACTCTCGCCGCTTGGATCGGGTCGATCTCCTTCGTCCGGTCCCCGTCGTTCCATTTCTTGATGGGCCAGCCGAGCAGGAACAGGATGGCTGCGAGAACGAGCATGCCGATGACGGCGAACCACGGCAGTCCCGGCAGTGAGAACCCCTGGCTTTCGAGCACCACGTCGACCACGATCGCGAGAATCGTGCCGATGACGGCCCAGACGGCGAGGGTGGACGAGGAGGTTCTCTGCATGGTTCCCAGTCTCTCAGATCGCGGGCGGTTATCCAGAGGTGATCCGGGCGATGTCCTGGTCGTCGAGTTCACCCAGAACCGCGCTGATGGGCCGTCGGCCCTGCGGGGTGTCGATGAGTGTGTCTCCGGCGAGTTCCGCCCATGGAGCGAGGACGAAGGCGCGTTCGTGGGCGCGTGGGTGCGGCAGCGTCAGTCGCGGGCTCCGGCGGTACTGCTCGGCGTCCTCGCTGCCGAAGCGGATGAGGTCGATGTCGAGGGTGCGCGGTCCCCACCTGAGTTCGCGTGTCCGCCCGCAGGCGACTTCGATGCCCTGTGCCACCGAGAGCAGTTCGAGAGCCGACAGCGTGGTCGTCACGAGCACTCCGAGGTTGAGGAAGTCGGCCTGTTCGACTCCGCCCCAGGGTGCGGTGCGGAAGAGTGAGGACCGGCGGGTGACGGTGATGTCCGGATGCCGGTCGAGGGCGGCCACCGCCTGGTCGAGGGTGTCCGCGGCATCGCCGAGGTTCGCCCCGAGATTGAGATACGCTTCGGTTTCGTCCTCGGCTGTGCCGCCTGAAGCGGGCGCGGCGTCTGCGTCCGTTGCGGGCTCCCCCACCGAGGCGCCGGCAGAGTCGGCGCGGCTGCGTTCAACGCGGATGCGCACATCGTCGAAGGCTCGTTGGATCGGTGCCGAGGGTTTGTGGACGACGACTTCGACGTGCTCGCACAGGCTCAGGCAGTGGTCGGCGATGCGTTCGGCCAGCGTTTCGATGAGGTCGAAGGTGTTGTTCTCGACGATTCCGGCGACGTCTTCGGCGAGTTCGCCGTAGTGGATCGTCTCGGCGAGGTCGTCGGTGGCCGCGGCGCGTGCGACGGTGGTGTGCAGAGTGACGTCGATGACGAAGTCCTGGCCCTCGCGCTTCTCGAAGTCGAAGACGCCGTGGTTGCCATGCACCGTCAGTCCGCGCAGCTCGATGCGGTCGGGAGTCGCCTCGGTGCCGGTCATCGCCCGGCTCCGTCGATCCCGGAGTCCGCTACGGGGTCTGCCGCCGCTGCGGAGTGTTCCCTGACCGCGGCGATGACCTTGCAGGCGACCGCCGAGGTGGCCGGATCGTGGACGCGGACCGCCCAGGCACCGGCCTGTGCAGAGATCGCGGAGATCGTGGCCGTGGCCTGATCCTTCGCCGCCTGTTCGGCCTGTTTCGGGTCGTCGGGGCTGAGCAGGGAGGCGATGAAGCGCTTCCGGCTGGCGGCGACGAGGAGTCGGTGGTCGAGCGCGGCGAATTCGTCGAGCGCGGAGAGCAGCTGCCAGTTGTGTTCGGCATTCTTCGAGAACCCGAGGCCGGGGTCGACGATGATGTTCGCAGGCTTCACGCCGACGTCGATGGCTTCGTCGATGCGGGTGCGCAGTTCGGAGATCACCTCGGCGACGACATCGTCGTAGTGGAACGTCGCCGAAGCCTGATCGAGGTAGCCGCGCCAGTGCATGAGCACGATGGGAGCTCCGGACTCGGCGGCGACGCTGAGCATGGTGGGATCCGACTGTCCGGCGGAGACGTCGTTGATGATGTGCGCCCCGGCTGCCAGGGATTCCGCGGCGACACGGGCACGCATCGTGTCGACGCTGATGACGGCTCCGGCCGCAGCGAGCTCACGGACGACCGGAACGACTCGACGCAGCTCTTCGGATTCGTCGACGCGGGCCGATCCCGGACGCGTCGATTCGCCTCCGACGTCGATGATGTCGGCGCCGTTGGCCATGAGTTCGAGTCCGTGGGCGACGGCCCGGTCATGGTCGAACCACAGTCCGCCGTCGGAGAAGGAGTCTGGGGTGACGTTGAGGACGCCCATGATCTGCGTCGTCTTCGCGGCTGTTTCGTCCATCGCTGTGTGATCCGTGTTCTGCCTCAGCGACCGAGGATGAGACTCATCGCTTCTGCTCGGGAGGCGCTTTCGCGCAGCTGCCCGCGCACGGCCGAGGTGATCGTCGAAGCGCCGGGCTTGCGGACGCCGCGCATGGTCATGCACAGGTGTTCGGCTTCGACGACGACGATGACGCCCTGCGGTTCGAGATGATCGACGAGCGCGTCGGCGATCTGCGAGGTCAGGCGTTCCTGCACCTGGGGGCGCCGCGCATAGATCTCGACGAGGCGAGCCAGCTTCGACAGTCCCGTGACCTTGCCGTTCTTGCTCGGGATGTAGCCGATGTGGGCGACTCCGTGGAAGGGCACGAGGTGGTGTTCGCAGGTCGAGTAGAGGTCGATATCGCGGACGAGGACGAGTTCCTCGTGGCTGATGTCGAAGGTGACGCCGAGGACTTCGGCCGGGTCGCGGTGGAGTCCCGCGAAGATCTCCTCGTAGGCTCGAGCCACTCGGCCGGGAGTCTCGACCAGACCTTCCCGGTCGGGGTCTTCGCCGACGGCGATGAGGATCTCACGCACGGCAGCGGCGATGCGCTCCTGGTCGACCTTGTTGTCCTGCCCTGCGGGGGCGGGGCCGAGACCGGCGGAGACCTCTTCGATATCGGCCATCAGTCGTTGTTCCCTCTGTCTTCGTTCGTGTCATTCGTCGCCGGTCCCCCGGTTCCCGGACCGCTCGTGCCGGGTCCTCCGGTCGGTCCCCCTGTGGGGCCTCCCGTCGGGCCGGTCGGGCCGTTCGGGTTCTCGGGCCCCGGCGGGTTGTGCGGGACGTGGGGTCCGCTGACGCCCGTGGGTCCGGCGCCGGGGATGTCGGTGGTGTCCACCTCGGCGCCGGTCGATCCTTCACCGTCGCTGCGTTCGCTCTGCGGTGCGGGCGGAACGATGGGGCCGCGTTCGGACACGGGACGATCGTCGTGGGCCAGCCACACTTCGCGGGTGGCGCGTTTGACGACGGGGGCGAAGATCTCTTCGAGGGCGGACTGGTCCAGCGTTTCGCGTTCGAGCAGCTGGTAGGCGAGGTTGTCGAGCACATCGCGGTTGTGCGTCAGCGCCCAGTAGGCGTCGGCGTGCGCGGAGTCGATGAGACCACGGACTTCGCGATCGATCGAGGACAGGGTCGAATCCCCGTATTCGTCGCCGCCGCCGTAACCGCGTCCGGCGAAGGGTTCGGACTGGTCGTCGCCGATCTTGACCATGCCCAGCTTCTCGCTCATTCCGAACTGGGTGACCATCTTGCGGGCGATGTTCGTCGCCTTCTCGATGTCATTGCTGGCGCCGGTGGTCGGGTCGTGGAAGACGATCTCCTCGGCCACGCGCCCGCCCATGGCGTAGGCGAGCTGGTCGAGCAGCTCGTTGCGGGTCGTCGAGTACTTGTCCTCGCTGGGCAGCACCATCGTGTAGCCGAGTGCGCGGCCGCGCGGGAGGATCGTCACCTTCGTCACCGGGTCTGTCTGGTTCATGGCCGCGGCGACCAGTGCGTGCCCGCCCTCGTGGTAGGCGGTGACGAGGCGTTCCTTGTCGTTCATCAGTCGGGTCCGCTTCTGCGGGCCGGCGATGACACGATCGATGGCCTCATCGAGGATCCGGTTGTCGATGACCTTCGCATTCTCACGGGCGGTGAGCAGGGCCGCCTCGTTGAGGACATTGGCCAGGTCCGCACCGGAGAATCCGGGGGTCCGCTTCGCCACCTGCCCGAGGTCGACCTCGTCGGCCAGCGGCTTGTCGGCGGCGTGGACCTCGAGGATGTGCTTGCGACCCTTCATATCAGGGGCTTCGACGGGGATCTGCCGGTCGAAGCGACCGGGGCGCAGCAGCGCCGGATCGAGGACATCGGGACGGTTGGTTGCCGCGATGAGGATAACGTTCGTCTTGACGTCGAATCCGTCCATCTCGACGAGCAGCTGGTTGAGCGTCTGTTCGCGCTCGTCATGTCCGCCGCCCATTCCGGCGCCGCGCTGGCGCCCGACGGCGTCGATCTCGTCGATGAAGATGATGCAGGGGGCATTCGACTTCGCCTGTTCAAACAGGTCACGCACTCGGGAGGCACCGACGCCGACGTACATCTCGACGAAGTCGGAACCGGAGATCGAGTAGAACGGAACTCCGGCCTCACCGGCGACGGCTTTGGCCAGCAGGGTCTTGCCCGTACCGGGCTGACCGTAGAGGAGCACGCCCTTGGGGATCTTCGCTCCCACGGCCTTGAACTTCTCCGGCTCGGCGAGGAACTCCTTGATCTCTTCGAGCTCTTCGAGGGCCTCGTCGACTCCGGCGACGTCCTTGAAGGTGACGTCCGGGTTCTCCTTGTTGACGAGCTTCGCCTTCGACTTGCCGAAGTTCATCATCTTCCCGCCCGACATCTGCGAGATGAGGAACCAGAAGACGACGAAGATGATGACGAACGGGATGAGCGTGCCCAGCAGCGACATCAGCCAGCTCTGCTTGGGTACCTCATCGGTGAAGCCCTTGTCCGGGCCGGCGGAGTCGACGGCCTTGACGACCTGCTCGCCGCGCTGTTCGACGTAGAAGAACTGGACCTTTTTGCCGAAGTCCTTGCCGTCGACCTTGTAGTCGTCCTTGAGAGTGAGGTCGACGCGCTGGTCCTTGTCGACGATCTTGGCCTGTTCGACCTTGTCGTCCTCCAGCAGCTGCAGACCCTGTTCGGTGTCGATTTGGCTGAACCCGGACTGGCTGAACAGCAGAGCACCGATCGATACGACGAGCAGCGCCAGGACGATCCAGACCAATGGGCCCTTCGTCGCCTTGTTCAGCAGGGGGCGACGTTTGTTCGACTCGGCCATAAGTCCTCTCAGGAAAAAGATGTGGGCAACCGTTTCAGGCTACCGAGGCTGCCTGGGAACATCCCCCACAGCCTAATACTTCGCACCCCTATAGCCCGAATGCGTGCCGAATCTATTCCGTCACAGGCCCCGGACCCGGCCCGGGTTCGCCGCGGGCGTAAAAAGCGGTGCCAGCGGGCTCAGCTGTAGACGTGCTGAGCCAGGGTCGCCACGAACGGCACGTTGCGGTACTTCTCCGCATAGTCGAGACCGTAGCCGATGACGAATTCGTTGGGCACGTCGAAGCCGACGTACTTGACGTCGATGTCGACCTTGACGGCTTCGGGTTTGCGCAGCATCGTGCAGATCTCGACGGTGGCGGCCCCGCGGGTGCGCAGGTTCTGGACCAGCCAGGACAAGGTGAGGCCGGAGTCGATGATGTCTTCGACGATGAGGACGTGACGATCGGTGAGGTCGGTGTCGAGGTCCTTGAGGATCCGCACGACGCCGGAGGATTTGGTGCCCGAACCGTAGGAGGAGACGGCCATCCAGTCCATCGTCACCGGTGAGTGCAGGGCCCGGGCGAGGTCGGCCATGACCATGACGGCGCCCTTGAGGACGCCGACGAGGAGGATGTCCTTGTCTTTGTAGTCTTCATCGATGGCGGCGGCCAGTTCAACGAGTCTTGCGGCTATCTGCTCTTCCGAGACGAGTACTTTTTCGATGTCATTGCCGAGATCGTTGATGTCCACGAGTGTCGATTCTCCTCAGATGCGGGTCCTGGAGATTCCATTATGGGTCACTTTGCCTCACCGGTGCCAGTGGGCCCGGATGGCGGCGCCAGTTCGTCGTCGACGGTCCCCGGACCGGCCGACAGCCAACCGGTGATCGCCATGAGGGCGGAGATGATGACCATGAACCACAGCGGCACCTGCCAGCCGCCGCTGATGCCGAGCAGTCCGCCGACGGCCAGCGGGCAGAGTGCGGCGAGCACATAGCCCGACGACTGGACGAATGCCGAGGTGGAGGCCGTGACGGAGACCTCGCGAGTGCGGGAGGTGATGAGCGCCAGCGCGGCGGGGAACGCGAAACCGCCGTATCCGAGCAGAGCCGCCCACAGCCAGGGGAGGCTGACCGGGCTGAGCAGCAGTCCGGTATAGCCGGCGACGGCGCTGGCCCCGAAGGAGACGAGGAAGACGCGCGGGGCGATGCCCCGGACGATGATCTGCGGGGCGAGGAATCCGCCGGGCAGACCGCCGAAGGTGACGATCGTGAGCATGATCCCGGCGAGGAAGGGGTCGAGTCCGGCGTCGCGGTAGATCTGCGGCAGCCATCCGAACTGGAGATAGGCATTGGCCGATTGGAGGCCGAAGAACATAGCCATATATCGCGCCTTGGGCGAAGTGAAGACCGCTCGCCGAGGCGGCGCCTCCTCCCGCTGCCCACCGGGCTCCGCTGCCTGTCCGGAGAGGACGGGTACGGACTTCAGCGTCCGCAGCACCGTCCAGGTGATGAGGGCGGACAAGGGCAGGACCACCCAGAAGCCGAGACCGAAGCGCCACCCGCCGAACTGTTCGGCTAACGGCGCAGTCAACAGCGAGGGCAGCATCGATCCGAGGCCGAGCGAGACGGTGAACGTCGTCGCTCCCAGGGTGGGCCGGTGCGGGAAGCGGGACTTCACGTAGACCGGCAGGATGACGTTGCCGATCGACATTCCGGCCAGGGCGAGGACCGTGAGCAGAGCGAAGGCCACCCATTCGGTGACGATGGCGCGCAGACCGACGCCTGCCAGGATGAGGGCCGCACTCAGGGCCAGAGCGGAGAACAGGCCGAGCCGTTTGAGCAGAGGTACGGCGATGATGCCGCAGATGGCGAACACGAGTCCCGGCAGAGCCGTGAGCAGACCGGTCTGCCATTCGGCCAGGGAGAATCCGTCGCTGACTTCGGAGAGCACAGGCCCCAGGGAGGAGGCGGCCGGGCGCAGCGAGGCGGCGATGAGGACGAGACAGGCCAGCGCCAGAATGTCGAGGCCGCGGGTGCGTCGGAAACCCTGCTCGGGCGAAGTCGTCATGGCCTCATCCTTTCAGACCGCTGTAGTCGTCGTACACGCGGGCCGCGGCCCCATAGAGGCACGCGGACGGGCACAGCTTTCGATGGTATACCGTTTGACGGTCGTAGGCTGAGCACATGATCGCTGTGAAGAATGTGCGCCTGTTCCCACGCACCCCCGATGCTCCCGCCGTCGATGTCGAGATCACCGAAGGGCGGTTCTCTCGCCTCTCTCCCGCCGAGGATTCCGCCCCCGAATCCGCGTCACCGGCGACCGAGACGGCATCGACCGAGGTCGAGGTCATCGACGGGGCGGGGCGGATCCTGTTGCCGAGCCTCGGCGATGTACACGCTCATCTGGATTCGAATCGGATGGGTCAGACGTTCCGACCGCACACCGCCGACGGCACTCTGCACGGGTACATCATGAACGACCGGGAGAACTGGCGGCAGGGAGAGCGCAGCGTCGCCGATCAGGCCGCGTTTGCGATTGCCAAGATCATCGCTTCCGGAGGCACGCGCATCCGGTCTCACGCACAGGTCGATGCCGACTGCGGTCTCGAGCGCTTCCACGGGGTCAGGGCCGCGCTCGAGGCTCATGCCGATGTCCTCGACTTCCAGATCGTCGCGTTCCCGCAGGCCGGAATCGTGCACGAGCAGGGCGTGCGAGCGCTGCTCGATGCGGCTCTGACCGAGGGCGCGGATCTTGTCGGCGGACTCGATCCGCTGCTCTACGACCGAGATCCGGTCTCCCACCTCGATGTCGTCTTCAGCCTGGCCGAGAAGCACGGCAAGGGCGTCGACATCCACCTCCACGAGGCGGGCACCGCAGGCCTGTTCACCCTCGAGGAGATCGCCGCCCGCACCCGGGCGACGGGAATGCAGGGTCAGGTCACGGTCTCACATGCCTTCGCTCTCAACACGAATCCGGAACCCGAGGTCGTCCGGATCCTCGATGTCCTCGCCGAGGCGGGAGTATCCCTGACGACGGTCGCCCCGGCCAAGGGCGTGCTGCCGCAGGCACTCCTCCGTGAGCGCCGCATGGCCCTGGGACTCGGCGAGGATGGTCAGCGGGACTACTGGAGTCCCTATGGTGACGGCGATCTGCTGCGTCGGACCTGGCAGTTGGCGTTCACGAACGGGTTCCGCAGTGATGCCGACATCGAAGGCTGTCTCGATATCGCCTCCCGCGGAGGAGCTCAGGTCATGGCCGGTGCTCGTCCCGACGGTTCGGCGCTGGTCGACGATTCCCGGTTCGGACTGGCGGTGGGCGCTCCCGCCGACTTCTTACTCGTCGACGCCGATACGGTCACCTCGGCGATCATGGACTGTCCCAAGGACCGGGACGTGTTCAAAGGCGGTCGACTCATCGCCTCCGGTGGCGAACTTGCAGGCGGGCCGCGGCTGAGCTGAGCCTCAACGGGCCTTCGCCGCGAGCTGGAACACGGCCCGATCGCCGGAGACGACGACTTCCGTGTCGCCGGGCAGGGACAGGCGACCGCGTCTGCGGTCGCGGATGAGAGCGCAGAGTTCGGCGACCCGCACCGCTCCGAGGTTCTGTGCGGGCACGCCGAGTGAGATCACCCAGTCGCGCACGACGCGGCTGAGCACGGCATCGTCGAGTGCGGTGAAGACCTCCACCGGCACCGAGGCGGCTCCGCGGACCTGCTGCCCTACCGCCTCAGCGTGGGCATCGATGAAATCGGCGTCGGCTCGGCACAGGTCGGCGGTGCGGGCGAGGTTCGCGCTGATCGGTTGGCCGAGTTCGGCTTCGAGTCCGGACAACAGCCGCCGAGCCCGGACTCGGGTGAACGCGGTGTCGGCGTTCATCGGATCGTTCCAGATCTCGAGGCCCTGTGCCCGACAGGACGCTTCGGTCTGGTCTCGGTCGAGGCCGAGCAGGGGCCGCATGAGGCGACCGGCCAGCGGACTCATCCCGGCCAGGGACCGGGTGCCCGAACCGCGCATGAGGCCGAGCAGAACGGTCTCTGCCTGGTCGCTGCGGGTATGGGCGGTGAGAATCCAGACGGCTCCGGCTGCGGCCCGAGCGGTTTCGAGGGCGGCATAGCGGGCGGTGCGCGCCGCGGCTTCGAGGCCTTCGTCGCCGGCATCGATGCTCACCCTCATCACTTCGGCGGGCACGCCCCAGGATTCGGCGGTGGCGGCAACCCGGTCGGCCACCTCGGCGGTGACGGCCTGCAGACCGTGCTCGACGGTGACGGCACGGGCACGGATCTCACCGCGACGGTGCAAGAACGCGGTCGCGTGGAGCAGCGCCATCGAATCCGCTCCCCCGGACACTGCGACGATGACGCCCGGGACGGACGCTCCTCCGGCGGCGAGCGCTGCGCGCACGGCATTGCGGATGGCCGCGCTGGCCGGGTCGAGGGTCGGGCGCCTCGGCGACGATGCGCTGCGCGGACCCTCAGCCGTGGACACGGTCGAGCCAAAGCTGCGGATCGTGGATCTCTGCCGTGCGCGGCAGATTCGCGGGTTCGGCATAGATGCGGGAGAAGCTCTTCTGCCCGACCTCACGGCGGACGGCACGGACGAACTTCGCTCCGTCGCGATATTGGGCGAGTTTGAGGTCCATTCCGAGCAGATTGGTCAGTATTCCGCCCTGACTGGCGTCACGGCGGGCCTCGAACTTCCGGCGCAGCTGACGCACGCTCGGGATGACACCGGCTCCGACTTCGTCCATGACGACATCGGCGTGGCCTTCGAGCAGGGACAGGATCGCGGTGGCCTCGTCGAGTGCGGTGCGCATGTTCTCGTCGCGGATGAGGTCGATGATGCTGGCCTCGCCCTTGACGATGCGCCCGAGGGTGGCGAAGAGGTCAACGATCCCGCCGACTCCCGGCATCGTCAATCGGGTCGACACGGCTCCGGAGAGCAGGGTGCGCATGTGCTCGCGCAGCCAGGGCGCGGTCGCGAACTGCACTTGGTGGGTGGCTTCGTGGAGGGCCACCCACATGCGGAAGTCACGCGGATCGACGTCCATGGCCTTCTCCGCGATGAGCACGGCGGGGGCGACGAACATCAGCCGGCCCGTCTCCACGGCGAAGGGGTCGAACTGGCCGAGCACGCGGGTCGACAGGAGTGAGAGCACACCGGCGACCTCGACGGCGCCGGCCTTCGCGGTGGCGGGGCTGACCGGGGCGGGCAGGGTCGCCTCATCGAGCATTCCGTTGACGGACTGCGCGTTGGCTTTGACCCAGCTGACCTGGTCGAGGACGAGCACGGAACCGGCGGCGAGGCGCCCGCGCACCTCATCGGCGTGCTCCGGCGGCAGCAGAAACGAGTCGAGCACGAGGTCCTGGGCGGTCAGCGCATTGTCCTTCATCCCCTCGACGAGGCCGTCGAGCACACCCGGTTCGGGGACCTTCGCCGCGGAGACGAGCTCACGGGCGGTGCGGGCGGCGAAGTTCTCGTCGATGATCATCGGCAGCCGCAGTTCGCGAGGGCTGTGACGATATCGTCCACGGTCTTTCTGGCTTCCAAGATCTTGTCCTTTTCCACGTCGTCGATCTGGATGGAGAATACGAGGTAGCGGCCTTCCGCGTCGAGCACTCCCCCGGCCAGGGAGGTCACGGTCGACAGCGTTCCGGTCTTCGCGTGCACCACCCCGGAGGCGTTCCTTTCGTCGAGGAATCGGTCGTGCAGGGTACCGGTCAGCCCGCCGACGGGGAAGTAGCTGACGAGTCCGGCCAGCGAGTCGTCGGCGACGACCGAGGCTTGCAGGACGGTCGTGAGATCGTGCGGGGCGATCCGGTTGTCATAGGACAGTCCCGAGGTGTCGACGAGGTGGGTGCGCCCGAGATCGACGGATTCGCCGAGGGCCTCGAGGACCGCTTTGGGACCGCTCTTGAGGCTGCCCTCCTGTCCCTGCGCGATGGCGACCTCGTTGCCGAGCATCTCGGCGACGACGTTGTCGCTGTGCACGAGCGCGTATTCGACGATCTCGGAGATCGTCGCCGATTCCACCCGGGCGAGTTCCTGCGGGTTCTCGGACTCGGACGGCGTCTTGGATTCGGACCGGTCAGTCGCCTCGGTGACGGTGATCCCGGTCTTCTTCAGCTCTTCTTCGAAGATCGAGAACGCGTCCTTGGCCGGGTGTTCGCTGCGGCCCCGCCACTCGGCGTTCTTCGACCCGACGTAGGCGGTGTCGACCATGATCGGCTGGATCGGGGTGATCACGCCCTTGGCGATGTCGGACCGGGACCAGCCGGAATCGAAGTCCTCGCCGACGTAGCGGCTCGTGTCCAGGTTGAGAGCCACCTCGGTGATGTTCTGGTCCTTGAGCGCGGCAGCGGTGTCTTCGGCCAGGGTCCGCAGTCCCCCGTGCCCGTTGACCGAACCGGGATCGGAGTCTCCGGCCGACAGGAGCACATCGCCGCCGCCGGTCAGCGTCAGGGTGTTCGTGTCCGCGTCGAAGTCCGTCGTCGTCGCCAAACGCTTCTCTCCGCCGATCGCGGACAGGGAGGCGGCCGCTGTGAGCACCTTCGTCACGGAGGCGGGAGTGCGCGGCTTCGTCTCGTCCTTCGCGTAGAGGACGTCGTCACTGATCCCGTCGCGGACCTCGAGTCCGAAGCCCTTGACCTTCGAGTCCTTGAGCACGGCGTCGATCGTCTTCGGGATCTGCGTGGGCACGGGAGCGGAATCGTCGACCGCCGAGGCGGGGGCGGGCACCTGCTGGGCGTGGGCCTGCGGAGTGGGCACGGTCTGGACCTCGACCTGGGGTTCGGTGGTCAGCACGCTGGGCAGGCCGGGCACGAGGTCGCAGGCGTCGACGGCGGCATAGGCACCGAGCGCGAGGACGATGATCCCTGCGGTGATCGCACCGCCCTTCTTCCGCCGCGAGGTCGCCTCTCTGCGGTCGCGGCGCGCGGAGCCGGAGTCCGACGGGTTCTGCGGCGCATCGGTGTCGTTCAAACTCAGGCTCTCATTCCTCGACGGCCGTGAGGCGGTCGCCGTCGGTGGGCGGTGACGGGGACTTGTACCATCTATTCTAGTGATGCACCCCTAACGTGAAGGAGCACTATGGAACTGCTGGCCACAATCGAGATCCCCCAGGGGTCCCGCAACAAATACGAAGTCGATCATGAGACCGGTCGGGTCAAGCTCGATCGCTACCTCTACACCTCGATGCAGTACCCCGCCGACTACGGCTATATCGAGGACACGCTCGGAAACGACGGCGACCCTCTCGATGTGCTCGTGCTGCTGCCCGAGCCGCTGTTCCCCGGTGTGCTCATCGACATCCGTCCCATCGGCATGTTCCAGATGGAAGACGAGGCAGGCGGCGACGACAAGGTCCTCGCCGTTCCCGCCGGCGACCCCCGCTGGGACTCCTACACCGACATCTCGGATGTGGACCAGTTCATGCTCGACTCGATCGAGCACTTCTTCAGCCGGTACAAGGACCTCGAGCCCGGCAAGTACGTCAAGGGTTCGTCCTGGGCCGGTCGCGAAGCCGCCGAGGCGGAGATCAACGCCTCCATCGAACGTTTCAAGGCCGAGGGCCACTGAGCCTTCCCCTCTCACCGCGCTGAGAGTTCAGCGCTGGTCTGCGACCGCCCGGATGATGACATCCGGGCGGTTTCGTTTGGCCCCCGACCGAGCCCCAGCGTGACGATCATCACGATTTCTTAGGTAACCCTAAGGGGCAGTGTGAGTCAGGTTATGCGATTGTCGTGTCATGAAACTCGATCATGTGTCATACGCCAGTGAACCTGACGGCTATCGTGCGACCGCTGAGCGGATCGCGGGCAAGCTCGGAGTGGCTCCCTACGACGGCGGTGTGCATCCTCGATTCGGCACCAGAAACCTCATCTTCCCCCTAGCGAACGGCCATTACCTCGAAGTCGTGGAAGCCTTGGAGCATCCGGCCGCTCTCTCGACGCCCTTCGGTCAGGCGGTCCGGGCTCGTTCCGAGCTCGGCGGCGGCTGGATGGGCTGGTGCGTCTCGGTCGACGATCTCACCGCAGTCGAAACCCGCCTCGAGCGCAAAGCTGTCGATGGAAACCGCACACCGGAATCCGGTTTGGAACTTCGGTGGCTGCAGATCGGCGTCAAGGGGCTCATCGCCGATCCCCAGCTGCCGTTCTTCATCAAGTGGTCCGCCGACTCCTCGCAGCACCCGTCGACGTACAAGACGAATGTGGGCGTCGACATCGACACCCTGCAGATCGCCGGGGACCGCGATCGTCTGCGCGATTGGCTGGGCACTCAGGATGCCAAGCCGATCTCGGAGATCAACATCGACTGGTCCGCTCCCCATGGCACGCCGGGCATCATGTCGGTGAGCTTCAACACGGAGACCGGACCCGTCACCATCTGAGACCCTCAGCGTCCGCGCACACAGCGGAGTCGAAGAAGGCCAGAGGCAGTGTCGCCTCTGGCCTTTTTCAGCTTATGGGCCTGGAGTCATCAGTCGCCCTGAGTCTCCGTCGGCAAGCCCTGCTCGCTTTCCGTCCCGTCTGCGTGCTTCCGACGCAGATGAGCGGCCGTCGCCATCGCACCGCCGACGGCGAGGAGACCTGCTCCGCCGCCGAGCAGCGGCAGAGTGCTGTCCGAACCGGTCCACGGCAGTTCACCGCCGTCCGAGCCTGACCCACCTGAACCGGATCCGCCTGAACCCGAGCCGCCGTTCGAAGAACCGCCGCCCGAACCGGAGCCGCCGGCAAGGGAGCCGCCGTCGCTGCCGGCACTCGCTGCCGCACCAGCTGCCGCGGCATCCTTCGCGCCGTCCTGCGACCCGGCAGTCGATCCGGAGCTGTCGGCGTCCGTTCCGGTCCTGTCGCCCTTGGCATCGGTGTCCTCACCGGTTCCGGCACCATCTGAGTTGCCGTTCTCATCCGAGTCCGTCGCCCCTTCATCTGTGCCGTCGGCGTCGGAGTCCTGGTCCTTCGGCGGTTCAGTCGGGTCCGGTGCTGATCCTCCGTCGCCCTTGATGACCTGCACGACCGTGGGCCGCGGCATCGCGGCCACTCCCTTGTCGACATCGGTTTCCTTGACATAATCGGGGAACTGCGAGTGCTGATCGGCATACGAGCCGTCCTCACCTGGGTGCTGAACTGCGACGAACGCGGATTCGTATTCGTCGTGGACGAGTGGTCCACAGACCTCGGCTTCGCGAGGTACGGACAGGAACTGTTCGACGCGGCCGCGCTGGTCGCCTTCGATGGTTACCTTGAACAGCCCGTCGCAGTAGCCGATGCCGTCGGGAGCACCGTCGGTGGAGATCCACAGGTTTCCGGCGGTGTCGAAGGCGACATTGTCCGGGCAGGAGATCGGTGAGACCTGATCGGCGGGGAAGCCGGAGAAGTAAGTGGCGTCGCCCTGCTTCGGGTCTCCGCAAACCAACAGCAGCGTCCAATCGAATTCGGTGCCTGTGTGATCGCCGGAGCGCTCGGTGATCTCGACGATATGCCCGTCGCGGTTCTCCGTGCGCGGATTGGCCTCATCTGCGGCGGCCTTCCCGTCGGTGCCGCGGTCGGAGTTGTTCGTGCAGGCGACGTAGATGCGGCCGTTGACCGGGTTGGGTTCGACGTCTTCGCAGCGGTCCATCTTCGTCGGGCCGACCTTGTCGGCGGCCAGACGGGTGTTGACGAGGACCTCTTCGACGGAGAATCCTGACACCTGCGACTTGCCGTCCTTGACCAGCGGAAGCCACTGTCCGCTGCCGTCGAACTCGCCGTCGGCGGGCACCTCACCGCTGCCGTCGATCTCGGACTTCGGTGAGTTGCCGGTGAACTTCGCGACGTAGAGGTCGCCGTCGGTCAGCAGCGTCTTGTTGTGTTCGCGATCGCCCTCGACGTAGGTGTCCTTCGAGACGAACTTGTAGAGGTAGTCGAACTTCTCATCGTCTCCCATATAGGCCACGGCGTGGCCCGAATCGGAGATCGTGATATTGGCTCCCTCGTGCTTGAACCGGCCCATATTCGTGTGTTTGTGAGGTGTGGAGTTCGGATCCCAAGGGTCGACTTCGACGATCCAACCGAACCGGTTCGCTTCGTTCGCATAGCCGGGGTTGTTCGTGTCGAATCGGTCGACATCGGCTTCCCAACCGTTGGCCGAGTCTTCGCTGTCGAGTCCGTAGCGCTTGTCGGCCGCCGAGGTGCCCTGCGCCTTGAAGTACGAGTTGAAGTTCTCTTCACCGGAAACCAATGTGCCCCATGGTGTGAGCCCACCCGAGCAGTTTCCGAGGGTGCCTTGCGCCTTGTCACCGTTCGGGTAGTCCTTCGTCCGCAGCAGATCGGAACCGGCAGCGGGTCCGGTGAACTCGTACTCGGTGTCGATGAGGAACCGGCGGTTTTTCTTTCCGTTGACGTCGACCGTCCACGTTGACTTCTCGTCCGTGCGGATGAGTTCGGCAACGGTCAGTCCGTGGGCTTCACGGCTGATCGCCCGCTGATCGGCTCCGTCCATGTCCTCGGGGTACATGATGGCATCGTTCGTGTATTCCTGGTTGGCGAAGAGCACGGCCCGGTTCGAGTCGTCGGGGTCGATCTGAATGGACAGGAAGTCGTTGTTGTAGCCGAACTGGCGGCGCTGCGCCTCTGGGCTCTGATTCTCTGGGTCGAACCTCGGGGAGTCGGGGAACAAGGGATCTCCCCAGCGGACGATCGGATGCCAAGAGTAGCCTTCGGGGACGATGAATTCGTCGACCTCGTGCTGGACCGGGTCGATGGCGGTGAAGGCCAGACTGCCTGCGGTGGCCGCGGCGGCAGAGCGTGCGGTCGGACTCGGTGCGGTGGTCACTGCGATGGCCAAGGCGCCGGCAGCCGAGGCACCGAGAACCGCGCGACGGCTGAGCTTGGCATTGACGATATCGCGGAAATACCCATTTGCCGATGTGTTGCAGGTGGCCTTGAGGCAGGCGTTGTCGCACTTCAGTGCGCACGTGACGGGGCTGCGCTTGCCACGCACATGGTCGGCCATCGGCAGAAAGGTTCGCATCGATTCTCTCCTTGTATCGGGTATCTTCCCAGTCCGGGGCCCGCCCGGTACAGAGGGCGGAGCCGGAAGGACTCACCCGATCGAGACTGTCACTGGCAAGCGGCCCTGGAACTACCCGCCGGTGAATCAGAGGTGAACCCGGAGGGAGGAATGAGTGTCCCGACCTCGCTTGTCCCGACCTCACCTGCCGCACTCAGCCGATGTCGACGAGGGCGAGCACGCCCGGGGCGAGGAATCCGACGGCGTCGATGATGACGTGCGCCCACACCAGCGGCATGAGTCTGCCCTTGCGCAGGAAGTACCAGCCGAAGATGATGCCCATGGCGACGTTGCCGATGAACGGGCCGATGCCCTGGTAGAGGTGGTAGCTGGCGCGGAAGATCGCCAGGGAGATGATGATCGGCCACGGTCCGTACCCCAGCTGCCGCAGTCGCAGCGCCCCGAAGCCGAAGATGAGCACCTCTTCGAGGATTCCGTTCTTCGCCGCCGAGAGCAGCAGCACCGGGATCGTCCACCAATGATCGCCGAGGTTGGACGGCTGGATCTCGGCCGTGATCCCCAGTGCCCTGCCGCCCGCGTACACCCCGAGGGTGCCGATGCCGATGACGAGGAAGATGAGGGCACCGTGGCCGAGGTCGCGCAGTCGGTGCCCGTCGACTCCGAGACGGGTCGGCAGGGGCTGGGCCGGTCGGTCGCGACTGAGCAGGTAGATCGCGAGGGCGACGGGAACGAGGGTGAAGCCGATGTCGAGAAGCTGGTAGATGAGGTCGAAGCCCGGCCGGGGCGAGATCGAGGTGTTGAGTTTGGCCTGGGCGTCGCTGATCGGTCCGCGCGTGGCGATGTCTGCCAGACGGACGATCGCATAGACGGATGCCTGCCCCAGAGACAGCGCCGCGATGAGGCCGAGCTCGAACCGCAGGCGCTTTCTCTCCAGTGGTTCGAGCTCGGTCGTCATGGACTCAACTCTAGCCGGGACGGCTCAGTGTTTGGGTTCGCCGTCCCCGTCGTCACGACGTGGCTGCTGGCTGCGCAGGGTGAAGTCCGTTCCCGACCCATCGCCCCGGTCCGCGTCGTCGTCCCGTCCATCGCGAGCGGACGGATCGGTATTCCGTCCGACGTCGACGTGGTCGGCCTCTGCCGATTCATCCGACGCCGAGGCGGCCCTGCCCGAATCTGCGGACGTCGAGTCCGCGGTCGGTGCGGTCGCCTCGGTGGGGGCCTCCCCTTCTGCCTGCGCCCGGGTGTCGTCGGAACCGACGGCGGCGGCCTCGGCACCGGCTCGCACAGCGGCGGTCTCCCGCTCATGCGCCCGGGCCTCGGCGGCGTCGAGGACCTCGCCGCGAGCCATGTTCTTCACGTACTTCTTCTCGGCCCGGCGTTCCTTGACCCCTTCGAGCAGCAGGTAGAGCACGGGCACGAGGATGAGCGTGAGCAGCGTCGAGCTGACCAGTCCGCCGATGACGACGATCGCCAGCGGCTTCGAGATGAACACTCCCCCGCCGGTGAGTCCGAGGGCCATCGGCAGCAGAGCGAAGATCGTGGCGGCCGCGGTCATGAGGATCGGACGGTAACGCAATCGGGCGCCGTGGACGATGGCCGTACGCAGGTCGACCCCGCGGACCCGGAAGTGGTTGATGAGGTCGATGAGCACGATCGCATTCGTCACCACGATGCCGATGAGCATGAGCAGACCGATCATCGACGTCAGCCCCAGCGGGGTGTCGGTGATGAGCGAGAGCGCAACCGAACCGGTGGCCGCGAACGGGATCGAGACCAGCAGGATCAGCGGCTGCAGCAGCGACTTGAACGTGGCGACCATGATGACGAACACGATGAGGATCGCCGCGAGCATCGCCAGTCCCAGCTGCGAGAACGCTTCGTTCTGCTCCTGCGTGGCACCGCCGGTGTCGACGGACACCGTATCGGGCAGGTCCACCTCGTCGAGGGCGGACTGGACCTCGGTCGACACGGCTCCGAGGTCATCGCCTTCCGGGGTCACGGACACGGTGGTCGACCGCTGCGAATCCGTGTGGCGGATCGTCGGTGCGGTCTTGACCTCCTTGACGTCGGCGACCTCATCGAGTTCGATGAAGCGCGGCTCCGAGGTCACGGGGGCGCCCGCGTTCGGATCGCCGCCTGTCGCACCGGCGCCGCCTGCGGCACCGGCACCACCAGCACCTCCGGCTGCACCGGCGTCACCGGAACCTCCGGCACCGCCGCCGGCTCCCCCGGCAGCGCCGGCGTCACCTGAGCCACCGGCACCGTCGGCTGCTCCACCGGCTCCGCCTGCCGCACCTGCACCGGCTCCGCCGGCAGGTGCGGTCTCTTCCGGCTTGCCCGGGATCTTGAGCTCGCGCAGCTTCTCCACGGTGTCGGCATTGCGATCGAAGAGCAGCACCGAATGGGAGACATCGTCGATGACGACCTCACCGATCTGCTGACCGTGCATGGCACGCTGCACGTACTGGCCAATGGCCGCCTCGGTGAGGTTCTCCTCTGCGGCCTTCTCATGATCGACCTTGACTTCGATCACGGGCTGGACCGCGGCGGTATCGCTCGTCACCGACTGCGCCGAGGGCACGCCCTCGAGCTTGTCGCTGACCTTGTTCGTCGCGTCCTCGAGTTCTTCGGGATCGGTGGCTGTGAGTGTGACGTCGATGGTCTGCGCGCCCGGGGTCGAGCTCTGGCTTGCCATCTCGACGTCGCCGGCACCCTTGAGGTCGTCGAACTGCTTCTGCAGATCCGCGGAGATCGACTGCGCCGAGACTCCGGACTTCGTGTTGACGATATAGGTGCCTGTCAGCGACGAATCGTCGGTGAAGCCGAACGATGTGCCGCCGAGCGACAGCTGGTAGTTGTCGACATCGGATTCGTCGGCGAGGATGTCCTCGACCTTCTTCGCCTGCTCCGATGCCTCGTCGAGGTCGGTGCCCGGGTCGAAGGTCTGCGAGATCTGCAGGGAGTCCTGCCCGGTGTCGCCGAAGAGCTCGGTCTTCAGCTGCGGGATCATCGCTCCGGTGCCGGCGAGCACGAGCACGGCGATGAGGATCATGATGATCGGGTGCTTCGTCGAGAACCCGATGGCCGGCATATAGGTCTTCTGCAGTCGCGTCACCGGGGAATGCATTCCGGCGAGTTCGTCGACGGCCTCCGTTCCGTCATCAGTTTCGCCGTAGCGCGGTCCGCCCGCGGCCACTCCGGTCGCATCGGTTCGAGTGGCGGCACCGGCCTGCACGGGAGAATCGGCCCGCTGGGACGATTCGGCACTGTCGCGAGGACCGGTGTCCTCGGCTTCGGCACCGGCGGCGACGAGGTCGCGCTTCTTGTCGGCCTTCTTCGCCGCCTTCTTCTCTGTCCGCCACTGCGACAGCATCGACTTGCGACTGCGACGGATCTCGGCCTTCTCAGCGCGGGTGAGCTTGACCTTCGCTTCACGCTGACGCAGGAACCAGTACGCGAGGACGGGCACGATCGTCAGTGCCACGAACAGGGAGGAGAGCAGGGCGATCGTCGCGGTCAGGGCGAAGGGCCGGAACATCTCTCCGGTCTGTCCGGTCACGAACGCCAGGGGCAGGAACACGGCCACCGTGGTCAGGGTCGACGCGGTGATGGCACCGGCCACCTCGGAGACGGCGGCGAGGATGTTCGAGAATTTGTCGCCACCGGAGGCATGGCGTCGCCTGATCGCCTCGATGACCACAATGGAGTCGTCGACGACGCGGCCGACGGAGATCGTCAGCGCTCCGAGGGTGAGCATGTTGAGGGTCTCCCCGCCCATCCACAGCCCGATCATGGCGATGAGGAGGGAGAGCGGAATGGAGATGGCGGTGATGATCGTCGCCCGCACCGAGAGCAGGAAGACGAGGATGACGAGGACCGCGAAGATGAGGCCCAGCCCACCCTCGTTGAGCAGGTCATGGATGGACTGCTCGATGAACGGTGCCTGGTCGAACGCGGAGACGAACTCCGTGTTCTCCCCCATCATCTTCTCGAGTTCGGGCAGTTTGTCGGCCACCGCGTGTGAGACGTCGACGGTGTTCGCGTCGGATTCCTTCATCACCGAAACGGACAGCGAGGGCTGTCCGTTGGTGCGCGAGATCGATTCGACGGGCTCGTCGACGAGTTTGACGTCGGCGACGTCGGAGACCTGGATCGGTCCGTCCTTGCCGGAGATGACGAGGTCCTTGATCGCATCGATCGAGCGGATGCGCGTGCCGACCTCGACCGGGGCCGTACCGTCGGCGCCCTTGAGCTCACCGGCCGAGGTGGGCACACCGTTGGACTGGAGGATTCCGGCCACCTCGTCGAGGTTGGCTCCTTCGTCCTCGAGATCGTCGCGGCGGATGCTGATCTCGACCTGTTTGGTCTTCGCTCCGGCGATCTGGACCTGGGAGACGCCGTCGACCTTCTTCAGCTCGGGTTCGACGATGTCTTCGAGATTCGCCGCCAGCTGGTCTTCATCGGCGTCGGAGGTCACTGATAGTGCGAGCACCGGAATATCATCGGTGCCCATCATCATGACGTTCGGTTCGACCCCGTCGGGCAGGGTCGGCTGCACTTGGGAGACGGCGCGCTGCAGGGCACGGACGACGTCATCGGAGTCGTCGCCGTACTTCGTGCTCACGGTGATCTGCGAACTGCCCGCCGAGGATGTCGAGGTCATGTCCTCGACTTCGGGCAGTGCGGTCAGCGCCCCTTCGAGTGGGTCGGTGACTTCGGATTCGACGGCCTCGGGGGACGCTCCCCCGTAGGAAGCGCTGACCGTGGCCTGTGGGTTGTCGAGGGAGGGGAAGAGCTCTTGCTTGAGGGCTCCGGCTCCGATGATGCCGAAGATGATGGCGACGACGGAGATGAGCGCGATGAGCGCCCGGTTCTTCAGACTCAGCCGGGTCAGGAAACTCACGAGGGGACTTTCTTTGTCGTAGACAGGGCGACGACGCAGAACGCCGACTCAACCAACCATCCTAGTGAGTGTCACCTGCATCGCACATGAGGAAAACCTGACTTCTCTGATCAACGGCTGAGCACGCCGCGCCCCGAACACCAGCTCGGTGAAACTGCAGCAGCTTGGTTCCTGCACCGAGCTGCTGCAGTTTCACCAAGCTGCAGCGCATGTCCGGGTGCGTTTGAGTGCGTCAGTCAGCCGAAGCCGGTTGGCGGGGACGGGTCTCGCGGCCGAAGAACCACAGGCCTGCGGCGATGACTCCGAGGACGCCGGTGAGCAGGAACGCCCACGAGTAGTCGAAGTGGTCGACGACGGCTCCGGCGATGATCGGGCCGAGGATGGCTCCGCCGTCGAGGGCCATCTGATAGCGGGCGAGCACTCGGCCGCCCTTGCGGTCGCGGCCGATGACGTCGGCGACCGTGGCCTGCTGAGCGGGGTTGGCCAGCCCGGAACCGATCCCGGCGATGATGGAGAAGGCGAAGAACAGCCAGATCGAGTCGATGAAGGCCAGCGCCGCGGTGGTCACGCCGAGGACGAACAGACCCCATTGGATGAAGGGTTTGCGCCCGACGGTGTCGGCGAAGCGCCCGACCACTGTCACGGCCGAGGCGTTGCCGATGGCGAACATGGTCAGGGCCAGTCCGGCCACGGCGGTATCGGCTCTGAGGGCCTGGATGGCGAAGAGCGGGTAGATGGCCACGCGGATGCCCATCGCCGACCAGCCTTGGACGAAGGCGGAGATGAGCGCCGACCGGTAGGCCGAATCCTTCCAGGCTTCCCGGAAGGACATGACTTCCTGCTGTTCCTTGTCCTTCTCTGCTTCCAGCCGGGCACGCCCGGACTTCGTCGAGGAGCCGAAGGACGCGGTGGAGGCGAGGAAGACGCGGACGACGATGGCGGCGATGAGCAGACCGACGGCGTAGATGACGAACGGGATGCGCATCCCCCATCCGGCCATGGCACCGCCGAGGACGGGTCCGGCGATATTGCCGACGAGGAACGCGGTCGCGTACGTCGACGATGCCTTCGCGCGGGCGTCGATCGGGGCGAGGCGGACGATGAGCGCCATCGCGGAGACGCTGAACATCGTCGACCCGATGCCGCCGAGTCCGCGGAAGATCAGCAGCTGCCAGTAGTTCTGTGCGAAGGCGACGGCAGCGGTGGAGGCGGCGACGATGAGGAGGCCGGTGATGTAGATGCGGCGTTCGCCGAAGGCATCGACGAGGCGCCCCGATGAGGGTGAGAACACGAACCGGAAGAACGCGAACGAGGAGACGACGATGGTTGCGGCGGTGACCCCGAAGTCGAAGCTCGCCGCGAACTGCGGCAGGACCGGGGCGATGATTCCGTAGCCCAGGGCCACGATGAAGGCCGCTGCCACGAGGACATAGATCTCCTTGGGCAGGCGGCGTGTTTCCGGTGCGTCGGTGCCGGGTGTGCTCACAGGGTATCGAGGAACTGTTCGGGTTTAGGCAGGGGGCGGGTGCTCGTGGTCAGGCGCTGTCGGTAGCGTTCGGGGACGGCTCCGATGTAGAACCACCCCATGAGCAGTTCGTGATCGTCGAGGCGGTGGAGGCGGCGGACCGATTCGGTGTTCGTCAGGGTGCCTGAGCGCCACATGACTCCCCAGCCGGCTTGCCACAGGGCGAGTTCGAGGAGGTGCCCGGCTCCGGCTGCGGTGGCGTGCTGCTCCCATTCGGGGACCTTGTCATGGTCGACCGGTGAGGAGACGAGGGCGAGCAGAAGTTCGGCCCGCAGCGGCTTCGTATTGGTCTCGCCAGGTTTGCGGACCACTCCGGCGGCTTCGTCGAGGGCATCGCCGAGGCGGTGCCGGTCGTTGCCGCGGATGATGAGGAAACGCCAGGGGCGCAGTGACTTGTGGTCGGCGACCGAGGAGATCGATCGGATGATCTCGAGCAGGTCGGAGTCGTTCGGGGTCTCCGGGTCGACCTTCGAGATCGACCGTCGGGTGCTCAGGGCGTGAAGGACGGGATCGGCGACGATGTCGATCGATGACGGCGCTGAATAGTCGGGTCCGCGGCGAGTCGACGTCACGGCACCGGTTCGGTCACTCGCTGAGGCGGCGGTTGCCTCGGTGGGGTCGGTGTTCTTCTCACTCTCCGCCGAGCGGGCGGTCTGGGCGTCCTGCGCGGCCAGGCTCTTCGCCCACGGCCCGGTGTTGCCGTCGAGGAAATGGGCACGGACGCGATCTTTGGTCGTTTCGCAGGCCTTGCCCGCGTCCCCGGAACGTTTGCGATCCTTGTGTTTGTCCTTTTTGCACTTGCCCTTCTTATGGCTGCCCATCAGCTCACCCATTCGGCGAAGGCGGTGCGGGCCTTGCTGAGTTTCGGGTCGATGATGACACGGCAGTAGCCATTGTCCGGGTTCGCGGTGTAGAAGTCCTGGTGGACCGCCTCGGCGGGATAGAAGGTGCCCAGCGGTTCGAGGGTGGTGACGATCGGATCGTCGAAGAGGCTCTGCGCGGATTCGATGGCTTCGGCGAAGTGCTGCTTCTCGGTCTCGTCGCGGTAGAACATGGCCGACCGGTACTGGGTGCCGACGTCGTAGCCCTGACGGTTGAGGCTCGTGGGGTCGTGGCCGGTGAAGAACAGGCCGAGGATGACGTCTTCGGGGACGATGTCGGCGTCGAAGGTCACCTGCAGGGCTTCGGCGTGGCCGGTCATCCCGGAGCAGACCTCACGGTATCCGGGGTTGTCGGTGTGTCCGCCGGTGTAGCCGGAGATCACTTCTCTCACGCCGGTGGTCCGCTGGTAGACGGCGTCGAGGCACCAGAAGCAGCCGGCGCCGAGGGTGAGTGTTCGAAGATCGCTCATGGAACGTATAACGATGACGTGCGCAGGTTATTCCCGGCCCGAGCGGTACGATCAGCTGCCATCAGCGCGGAAGGTCAGCTGATCGGGGGCGGGCCACGTCGCCAGCACGGTCATATTTTCGTCATCGTCGAGGATCTCGAAGCTGCTCGAGTAGCCCGCATAGTCTGACTCCTGTTCGAGGCCCTCGGGATGGAGCGTTCCCGGCACCGAGTCCTCGGGAAGATCCTCGGAGACCCTGACATCTGAATCAGGCGAGCTGAACGAGATGGCGTCGAGGTAGCCGTTGACGATGCTCAGGCTCAGTTCCCTCTCGGCCGTCTCTCCCCCATCTTGGTCCGCGCTGTGCCTGATCCCAACGACCGGGTACGTCTGCGTTCCCGGGACCACCCGCGGGGATGATGCTGCGGGGTAGACGTCGATGCTCTCGATGTCTTCGTCTCTGATGATCTCGGCCAGCCGGTCGGGGTCCAGACTGATCGGCGCGTTTCCCGGATACTCAGCTCTCGGGTAGGTGACCCAGACGAAGAAGCGCGCGGTGGCGAGCTGCTCGGACACTGCCTCGGCGGTGGCTTGTGCGAGGGGATGCGGCTGTGACAGCAGGAGGTTCAGCGACTCCCGGATGCGGGAGGGCAGCTCGATCTCGACCGGTGCGTAGTCGAGGTCCTCGTCGTCGGCCCAGTTCTCGACCTTGTCGATGAGGACCGCTGTCACCGCGACGAGCCCGCCGTTGACGACGGCGTTGAGACCGCGGCCGACTCCGCTCGGAAGTTTCTCATCGACTTTCTCCGCCAGCCGCTCCGTCAGCGGCCAGAGCGCCCATGAGGCCGCTCCCGCTGCTGCCGCGGTGACTGCGTTGAGGTACGCCGGCGACGTCATGCTCGCCTGTTCGTCCCACCAAGTATCCGCGTCGGCATTGCCGTCGAGTTCTCCGACGTCCGAGATGTGCGCAGGAGAGGAAGCATATCGGAGGGGACCGCTCCCTCTGGTGGAGAAGGCTCCGATGAATTCGTCGATGCCGCTCGATCCGCCCACCTTGCCGAGGAAGGCCCGGGACCCGGTGAGCCAGGTCAGGCCCGCGTTGGCGAGCGCCGTGGCGCCCCGCAGGCTGCCCTGGTATTCGGCGGAGACGTCACGGCGGCGGACGAGCGCGAGAGCACCGGCGCCGAGAGCCGCGGTGGTCCGCACAAAACGGTGATGGCGGTGGGGGATGTCGGGAAGTCGCATGGCTTTATCGAATCATGCTCGACTGAGTTGCAGGTGAGAACGGTCACGGCCCGGAGGTCACGATGATTGCCGCCCTGGTTCCCGCCGACTGCAGCAGCGAGAGCTCACATCACCATGCCCGAAGGCAAAGAGAAGCCGAGTTCGGCGGCGGCCTTCTGCGTCGAGGGCTGGTGCCAGAACTTCGCCACGGATTCGTTCGTCGCCAGGGACCGCATCTCGGCTTTGTCGAGGAAGAGGATCCCGGACAGGTGGTCGGTCTCGTGGGCGACGATGCGCGCCGACCAGCCGGAGACCTCCTCGGCGATGGGGCCGCCCTTCAGGTCGATGCCCGTCAGAGCGATGTTGCGGGGGCGAGCGACGACGGCCTGGTAGCCGGGGATCGAAAGGCATCCCTCATAGAAGGCGACGTCCTCACCACCGGCGCGTTCGTAGCTCGCGTTGAGGACCACCCGCAGCGGCATCGGCTCCCGCTGCCGGACCTTCGCGACCTCGGGATCGCGGGCACCGGGATCTTCGGCGACGAACATCGACAGACCGATGCCCACCTGCGGGGCCGCGAGGCCGACTCCCGGAGCGGCGAGCATGGTCGCTCGCATCACCTCGGCGAGCTGATCGAGTTCGGCATCATCGACCTGCCCGTCGAAGGGGCGGGTGTCGGTGCGCAGGACGGGATCGCCGGCCTCGACGATGGGCGCGGTCCCGTCCCCTGCCTCGGCGGCGGTGAGGACGGCGTGGATCTGGTCGGCGATGAGCGCGTCGGAGACGTTCACGAGCTGGTGACCTTCAGTTCGCGCGGGCGACGATGAGTTCGGCGTGCTTGAGCAGAGGGGCGTCGATCATCTTGCCCTCGAAGGAGAATGCACCCTTCTCCGTCTTCGCCAGGTCGAGCACTGACTGCGCCCAGGTCAGCTGTTCCTCGCCGGGGCGGAAGGCGTCGCGGACGACGGGCACGTGGTTGGGGTGGATGGAGACCTTGCCGGAGAACCCCGACTGCACGGCGTCCTCGGCCTCGGCTGCCAGTCCTTCGAGGTTCGGGATGTCCGCCCAGATCGAGTCGAGCGCGAACTTGCGGTGGGCCCGAGCTGCGAGGAGGGTTTGGCTGCGCACATGCTTGGCCACGTCCCGGTAGCCACCGTCGTCTTTGCGGGAAGATCCTCCGCCGAGGTCGGCGATGAGATCCTCCGATCCCCACATCAGCGCATAGACATTGGGGGCGGCGGCGATCTCGGCGACGTTGACGGCCCCGAGCGCGGTTTCGATGAGCGCGATGACCTGGAATCCGGATAGGATCGACAGATCCGCTGCGAGCTCTGCCTTCGGCAGCATCACGGCCGTGTACTCGGTGCGCGCAAGCATCTTCAGATCCTCGCCGAGGTGGCCAGAATCGTGGGAGTTCACCCGCACGACCGTGCGGGTGGGGTCGAGGGGGAAGTCGACGATGGACTCCCGTGCGGCGGCTTTGTCAGCGTCGTTGACGGCGTCCTCGAGGTCGAGGATGACGATATCGGAGCGTTCGGCCGCTTTCGTGTACCGGTCGGGACGATCGCCGGGGACGAAGAGCCAGGCGGGTTTGAACTCGAGTGACATATGGGGGCTCACTTTCCGGTGTCCGTCTGATCGGCGGTGTCGGCGGCGGACTTCGCTGCTGCGGATTCGTGACTGGAGTCGAACATCATCGCCTGGCGCACGGCCTTCGCGACGAGTTTGCCGTCCTGGTTGTAGCCGCGGTGTTCGAAGGTGACGATGCCCTGGCCCGGACGGGACTTCGAATTGCGTTTGTCGAGGATGGTCGTCTCCGCGTAGAGGGTGTCACCGTGGAACATCGGGGCCGGGAAGCTGACCTCGGAGAAGCCGAGGTTTCCGACCGTCGTGCCCTGCGTCAGCTGGGACACGGACAGACCGATGAGGGTGGCCAGGG
Source organism: Brevibacterium sp. H602 (assembly GCF_051172395.1). Taxonomy (NCBI): domain Bacteria; kingdom Bacillati; phylum Actinomycetota; class Actinomycetes; order Micrococcales; family Brevibacteriaceae; genus Brevibacterium; species Brevibacterium sp. H602. The sequence continues at coordinate 64,840 of NZ_JBPIZD010000010.1, forward strand.
TGAACATCGAATTGACGAGGCGCTCGCCGAAGGGTTCGGTGGACGACCATGCCGCGTCGAGGTGCAGAGCCTGGGTATTCATCGTCACGGCCGTGAACAGGGTGTTGTCCGCCTCGGTGACGGTGCGGCCCGGCGCGTGCTTATAGGTGGCGCCGACTTCCATTTCGTCCAGCCACAGACCTCGTTGTGCAATGACTTTGTCGCCCATGTAACGCTCCTCACTCGTCGTGATTTGAGTTTATCGCCATTCACCGGACCTCTGCGACTCGGGGGTCGCGGGCAGGCCTTGTGCATCGGATCGGTCGGGTCGGCAATGATCGTCGGGCTCGATGTCTGTCACTGACGGCGTCGGGGACCCACCAGCACACCGACGGCGGCGCATCCGCCGATCACGGCAAAGGCGATGTGCGGCCCGAAGTCACCGATGAGTTCGCCCGTCAGCGGTGCCCCGACGGCCTGACCGACGGCGATGACGAGGAATGCCAGACCCACCCCGGTGGCAGGACTGGAGGCATAGACCTCGGTGCCCCAGACGAGGAGCAAACCCGTGAGTGCGATGTAGACGGCCCCGAATGTCGCGCAGAGCAGCCCGGCCGCGCCGGGGATTCCAGCGGCCGGAGCGAAGAGCACGGTGGCTGCTGCGAGGAGGAGCATTCCCAGCACCCATGATCGCCTGAGCCCGATCCGTCGTGCAGCGTCTCCGGCGAGTGCACCGAGGATTCCGAAGGCACCGAGCAGTATCCACGCAATTGCTGAGGCGGTCGGACCCATTCCACCTACACTGCCGAGGACATCGCGACCGAACGTCCAGACCGCCGAGCTCGCAATTCCCATGAGCCCCGAAGCTGCGATGATCCTGCCGCTTCCCGGCGGGAAGAGGGGACGGGGCAGAAGAGCCGACACCGCACCTCGCCCATCCTTCGCGTGCGAAGGCGTCTCGGCGCACCGCTCCGCGCTCGTCGAGGCCCCTCTGTTCGTCGTGCGAGCCGGGCCGGGACGGCCGGCTGAGGGCACGGCCCGCAGCACCCAGACTGTGACCGCCGCAGAGATCGCCGAGAAGGCAAACCAACCCAGTCGCCAGTGGCCCGACGCGAGCAGAGCAGCGGGTCCGGCGACAGCGACGCCGAGTCCCGTACCGGCGTTGATCACCGTCTGCGCCCGCCCTTGGACTGCTGCGCGCAGGGAATGCGCGACAGCATGAGCGAGCGGTGGTGAGGCGACACCGGTACTCGAACCGGCGACGACTACACCGACCGCCAGCAGCGCGGGGTTCGGGGCGAGCGCGACAAGGGCCGTGCCCGATGCCGCAATGACCCCGGCGGACACGGCAAGGACGCGACCGCCGAATCGCGGCGTGAGCGCGGTGGAGACGATGATCGCTGCACAGTAGGCCACATACGACCCGGAGGCGATGGCGCCCGCGGTCGAAGCCTCGAGACCGAACTCCGTGCGAATGGGCGGAAGGAACAGCCCATAGGCGAAGCGGGCAAAGCCATAGCAGACGGCGATGAGGGCGGTCCCGGCTGCGATCAGAGTCAGCGCGCCACGACGGTCGAGCGGGCGCTGGCTGAGGAGGGTCGATGTCATTGGGGAGGTCTCCGATCGCAGGACAGGCTGCCCCCGGCGCCGGGCCGCAGCAACAAACTTCACAGGTCTGTGAATCACTCTGCCCTCATGTACACTGATCTGTAAAGATCGACCGCGCAGCGATGCGCGGGCCACCGGAGACGAGACAGGACCGAACCGATGTCGGCAGCACCGCAGACCGATGCGCTCACACCCCCACGACTGACCACAGGAGCGAGACGCATCCTCGAAACTGCAGGGGAGCTCTTCTACGCTCACGGCATCCACGCGGTCGGCGTCGACACGATCGCGGCCGAGTCCGGAATCACAAAACGCACTCTCTACAACCGATTCGAGTCGAAGGATGGGCTCGTCGTCGCATACCTGCAGTTCAGGCATGACGCCTGGTGGCAGAGACTGGAATCGCGCCTCGAGCACCTCGGCGACGGCAAGGAAGCGAGCGAACGCGTCATGGCGGTCTTCGATTCGTATACTCTCGATTCCCAATCTGCCGATCGCGGCTGCGGCTTCATCAATGCGGCCGCAGAGCTTCCTGACGCCCATCCCGGACGCGCCGTCATCCGCGCTCACAAACAGCGGGTCGTGGAGCTCATCTCCGGCTGCCTGGAAGACAGCGGCATCCCCGACCCTTTCGAACTGGCTGAGCACATCTTCCTCATCCTCGAGGGAGCCATGGTCCACTTCGGCATCGACGGAGACGACCGCCGTCTGCGCAGGGCGAGGGAGCTGGTCTCACGGCTTCTGGCCTGACGATCGTCACAGCAGGCCGATTTCGGTAGGCTCAAAGTCACCATGGCCATCACACGATCCCTCTTCGTCGTCACCCACCCGGAGGCCCGGCACCATCTCGAGGCCAGGGTCGGTGGGTGGCACGATTCCGAGCTCACTGCCCGCGGCGAACTCCAAGCCGATCGCATCGCCGCCGAGCTGCGGTCGCGGATCCCGGCGGCCGCCTCGGTGCAGGTGTTCACCTCCGACCTCCGGCGCACCCGCACGACCGCTGCGATGGTCGCCGATCGTCTCGGCACCCGCGCAATCGACCACCCGGGCCTGCGCGAGAAGTCGTACGGGGTCGCGGAGGGACGGGAGCAGTCCTGGCTGGACGAGCGCTTCGTCTTCCCGCCCGTGCCCGATGGCGCCTTCGACCACACGATGCGCCTCGATCATGTCGAAGGCATCGACGGGGCGGAGACGCGACGTGAGGCCGGTGCTCGGATCTACTCCGCGGTCGACGAGATCCTCGCGCAGAGAGCCTCACACCAGGTGGTCGTCACGCACGGCTTCGCCCACACGTTCGTCATTGGTCGGTGGCTGGAGCTGCCGCTCGAGGCGATGGGCCGGGCGACCTTCGCCGCGCATTCCGGGTGCATCACCGAACTGGCCGAGGACGATCGGTTCGGCAATCGGACCCTGCGTTCGCTGGCGGCGGTGGACCACCTCGGCGATGCCTGAGGCGGTTCACCGCCGTGATCAGCCGGCACCGGTCAGGAACCGAGCTCTGTACCGAGTTCGTTGAAGGCCGATGACCATCCGTCGTACGCACTCGCATCTGAGCCCGAGTCATTGGGCAGGCCGGTCAGCGTGAACGTCATGCGGGTGCGGTCGGCGTCGATCTCCTCAAGTGCGACGCTCACGCGCGGGGCATCGTCCACCTCGCCGGGACTCCCCCATGTGAAGTCGAGGCGGACGGGCTCGTCGATGTGGAGGTACTTCCCGGCGGTCGGGAACTCCTGTCCCGTGTCGGGTGTGCGCATCGTGTAGGTGTATTCGCCGCCGACCCGCAGGTCGACGGATACGGATTCGCGTGGGGTGACCAGCGTTTCAGGGTGGAACCAGCGGGCCATGACGTCCGGGTTCGTCCAGGCTTCCCAGACCCGGGCCCGCGGTGCGGCGAATTCGCGGACGATGGTGAATCCCGGCTCCCCCGCCTGTGCGCTGTTCGGATCGGTCGCGGTGGTGTCTGTGTTGGCTGTGTTCTCGGCGTTCATCGCTGTTCTCCTCCTTGAGTCGTGCATGATGTCTGCGTCGTACGTGTTGTCCGCGTCGTTCGGTACGTCGTTGCCGTCGATGGTCAGTCCGCAGTGCGATCTGCGGTCGACGGATCGGTCGTTGATGGGTCGGTGGGCACCTCCTCGGCGAGGATGCGGTCGAGGTTGTCGAAGCGCTGCTGCCATTCGTCGTGGGCCGCCTGCATCCATTCGGCCGCCTCGGTGAGGGCGTCGGCGTTGAGTGCGACGATGCGCTGCCGAGCGGCTTTCGATCGGGTGATGAGCCCCGCCGTCTCGAGCACCTTGAGGTGCTGGGAGACTGCGGATCGACTGATCGGCAGCGGTTCCGCGAGCTCACCGGCGGTCTTGTCTCCCCCGCGCAGCCGATCGATGATCGCCCGACGTGTCGGATCGGCAAGCGCCGCGAAGACGTGGTCCATACTCATTTAAGCACCCTCTTAATTAAGTGAAGACTACAATACACTTCTCAGCCGCCCCGTCAAGGGGCTCTGGGACGATCCGCAAAGGGGTACGGCACCACCTCGGATCGGACTTCTCAGCACATTTGCGCTCAACCCGACTAGGCTGGAAACAGCCGCTTCGGCCCACCCCGAGCTCGAGGAGAGACATGGATCGCGATTCGATCGACTGCTGGCTGACCGACATGGACGGCGTCCTGGTCAAGGAGAACAATCCTCTGCCGGGAGCCGCAGAGCTGCTCGCCCAGTGGCGCCAGGCCGATATCCCCTACCTGGTGCTGACAAACAACTCCATCTACACCGCTCGCGACCTCTCCGCCCGGCTGCGCTCGAACGGGCTCGACGTCCCCGAGTCGAACATCTGGACCTCGGCGATGGCCACCGCGGACTTCCTGTCCAATCAGGTCGAGCACGGAACGGCCTACGTCGTCGGCGAGGCGGGGCTGACCACGGCGATCCACGAGGCCGGGTTCGTCATGACCGAGCACGACCCGGACTTCGTCGTCGTCGGCGAGACCCATTCCTATTCATTCGAGGCGATTACGAAGGCCATCCGCCTCATCGATGCCGGCTCCCGGTTCATCGTCACGAACCCGGACGCCACCGGCCCCTCCCCCGAGGGCGTCCTGCCGGCCACCGGCGCCATCGCCGCCCTCATCACGAAGGCGACGAACCGCGAGCCCTACGTGGTGGGCAAGCCGAACCCGATGATGTTCCGCTCGGCCCTGAACAGGATCGGCGCCCATTCGATGAGCACCGCGATGATCGGCGACCGCATGGACACCGACATCATCGCCGGCATGGAAGCGGGCATGCACACCGTGCTCGTGCTGTCGGGAATCTCCACCGCCGAGGATGTCCGCCGCTTCCCGTTCCGACCCAACGAGATCGTCGACGGAGTCCACAATCTGTTGGACGTGCCGCTGGAGAGCCGCGGCGACCTCGGCCCCGACCCCACGGGCTCCGCCTGATCGTCTCCTAGAGGTCTCGATGTCTCCTAGGGGTGGCCCCCCCCTCGTTTCTTCGTCCGAAATCGCGGTGGATCCGCCCGCAGGAGACACCGGCTACTGCAGCGATGAGGTCAGGCGCATGACGGACTCCATATACCGACGAGGCCATGGGCGCTTCTCCCATTCCTCCAGGGTGAGTTCGTGGCTGACGTGCTGGTAGTCGGCGATGACGTCGACGATGTCGTCGACCAGGTCGCCGCCGGTGGTCAGCAGGCTGATCTCGTAATTGAGACCGAACGAGCGCATGTCCATGTTCGATGAGCCCATCACGGCATAGAGGTCGTCGACGATGAAGCACTTCGTGTGCAGCACGGCGGGTTTCGGGTAGAGGAAGATCCGCACCCCCGCTTCGAGCAGCGACCGGTAGTAGGACGACTGTGCCCGGTCGACCATGTACTGGTCCGCCTGCTCGCTGACGTAGAGCTCGACGTCGACCCCACGCCTGGCCGCGGTCTCCACGGCTGCCAGCAGCGATTCGTCGGGCACGAAGTAGGGGCTGACGATGGCCAGGCGCTTCTGCGCCAGATACATCATCGAGGTGAAGACTTTGAGGTTCGGAGCGGTCGTGAACCCGGGCCCCGAAGGAACCAGCTGCATCGCGCTCGTCGCCCCGCCGACTTCGGGCTCGTTGCCGTCGCGTTCGTACGGGCGGATGCCCAGCGCCTGTCCTGATTCGGAATACCAGTCGGTGGAGAACACCGCTTCGATTCCGGCGACAATGGGGCCGGAGAGCTCGACCATGATGTCGTGCCAGTTCCGGCCGATCTGGGAGTTCTTCCTGTTGAGGTAGCTCGAATCGATCATGTTCTGCGAACCCATCATCGCCCGCTTGCCGTCGATGACGAGCAGCTTGCGGTGATTGCGCAGGTCGATGCGTCGGGCCTTGCCGCGCCACGGGATGAACGGCAGCATCAGGTGCCATTCGATGCCGGCGGCGTTCAGTCGTTTGCCGAGCCTGTGGAATCCCGGATATTTCCGCGACCCGATGTGGTCGAAGAGGACACGGACTTCGACCCCGCGCGCAGATGCTCGCTCGAGCGCCTGGAAGAAGATGTCGGTCGTCGAATCCCACGCCATGATGTAGATCTCGACGTGGACGTATTCGGCTGCCCCGTCGACGAGCTCGGCCATCCGCTTGATCGACGCCTCGTAGTCCGAGATCACCCCGTGGCTGTCGCCGGTGACCATCGGCAGTGCGGTCAGTGCCCGTCCCAGTTGGGCGACGGAGACGAATTCCGGCTCGGCGACCAGGGACGGCGGCACATCGGGCAGGTCGTCGGCACCTTCGTGCATGAGTTCGTTCGCTTCGGCCTGGATCCGGGCGCGGCGCTGATTGATATAGGGGCTACCGAGCAGCAGGAATGCGGGAATTCCGACGATCGGCACGAACAGGATGAGCAGCAGCCATGCCGAGGACGATGACGGGCGACGGTTCTCCGGCACCACACCGACCGCGATGATCTTCACGATGTATTCGATGACGATCCACGTCGTCGTCGCCACCGACGCCACCAAGCTGAGATCCATGTGCTCCCACTTCCCCTTCGGTCGCCGTCTCACCTCACGGTGTTATCGGACCAGAATATCGCCCGCCGAGGCGGCACTGCACGTCCGTACGGATGTGCGGCGCCGCCTCGGCGGGCGTTGATGGTGTGGGTGACCGACGGAAGGTCGGCACCGGCCCTCAGGGCAGGATGTGGACTGGGCTCAGAGTCCGAGTTCGCGGGCGATGAGCATGAGCTGGACCTCGGTGGTGCCTTCGCCGACTTCGAGGATCTTCGAGTCGCGGTAGTGGCGGGCGACGAGGTATTCGTTCATGAAGCCGTAGCCGCCGTGGATCTGGGTGGCGTCGCGCGCGTTGTCCATGGCCGCTTCGCCGGCGATCATCTTCGCGATGGCGGCTTCCTTCTTGAACGGCAGTCCGGCGAGCATCCGCGAGGCCGCGAGGTAGTACGCCGACCGGGCGGCGACGACGCGGGCCTCCATACGGGCGATCTTGAAGGAGATGCCCTGGAAGTCGGCGATCGGCTTGCCGAAGGCCTGGCGCTCCTTCGCGTACTTCACGGATTCGTCGACACAGCCCTGGGCGGCACCGACGGACAGGGCGCCGACGGCGATGCGGCCCTCGTCGAGGATGCGCAGGAAGTTCGCGTAGCCGCGGCCGCGTTCGCCGAGGAGGTTCTCTTCGGGCACCTGCACGTTGTCGAAGGTGAGCGGGTGCGTGTCCGAGGAGTTCCAGCCGACCTTGTCATAGGCCGGTTCGGCGGTGAAGCCGGGGGTGCCGGTCGGGATCATGATCGTCGAGATCTCAGGCACTTCGCGGCCCGACTTCGACGTTCGGGTTCCGGTCACGGCGGTGGCGGTGACCAGGCGGGTGATGTCGGTGCCGGAGTTCGTGATGAAGCACTTGCTGCCGTTGATCGTCCAAGTCCCGCCCGCCAGCGTGGCCTTGGTCCGGGTGCCGCCGGCATCCGATCCGGCCTCGGGTTCGGTCAGGCCGAAGGCGGCCAGGCCCGAGGCGTCGGTGAGCTTCGGCAGCCATTCCTTCTTCTGCTCTTCGGTGCCGAAGCGGTAGATCGGCATCGCTCCGAGCGAGACTCCGGCTTCGAGGGTGATGGCCAGGGACTGGTTGACCCGGCCGAGTTCTTCGATGGCCAGGCACAGGGCGAAGTAGTCGCCGCCCATTCCGCCGTACTCTTCGTCGAAGGGCAGGCCGAAGAGTCCCATCTCGCCCATCTTCGCAACGAGGTCGTAGGGGAACTCGTGCTTGGCGTCGAGTTCGGCCGAGACAGGTGCGACCTCTTCGTCGGCGAACTTCGCGACGCCCTGGCGCAGGTCTTCGTATTCTTCGGGCAGCATGCCCGGAACAAAGGTTTCCATTGTTTCCTCCCGCTTGTGGCGTGGTTGTGGTGTGAGTGGCTGGCGACTATTCGGTGGCCTCGGCTGCGGTTTCGTCGACGACGGTGGCGAGCACCTCGTCGAGTGCGACCTGGGCGCCTGCGACGGCGACGACGTTGACGATTCCGGCGGCGGGTGCGGTGAGCACGTGTTCCATCTTCATCGCCTCGACGACGACGATCGCATCGCCCTGTTCCACTGAGTCCCCGGTCTCGACCTTGATGTCGACGACGGAGCCGGGCATCGGTGCGAGCACCTCGGCGCCCTCGAGTCCTGGCGTCAGCGACGAGTCCGCCAACGGTCGGGTGAAGACGTGGATTCCGGAGTCGGTGCTCACCCAGATGCTGCGGTCGCGGGCGTCGGAGAAGATTCGGGCGGTGTGCTGGATCCCGTCGAGCGTGACGTGCCACAGACCGTCGGCATCGACGTCGACGGCTCCTGCACGGACGTCGACCTCGCGGCTCTGCCCGCCGCCGGCCAGGGTGACCGTGGGACGGAAGTCCGGACGCGAGGTGCGCCAGGCGCTCGGTCCGGCCCACACCGAGGCGGTCGGCCGATTCGCTGAGAGCTCGGCGGCCGTGACCGGCCCGGTCAGGGTAGTGCCTGCCGCTCCCCCGGTGACCGTGACGGCTGCCGCCGCCAGCTGCGCGTGGAGCTCACCGGCGGGGTGCGCCAGCTGCTCCTCGCTGAGGTTGTCGATGAGTGAGGTGTCGAGGTCACCCGCGACGACCTCGGGCAGGCTCATGAGGGTGCGCAGGAAGTCGATGTTCGTCACGATTCCCGGTACCGCAGAGGCGGCGAGCGCCGAATCGAGGCGGGCGATGGCCTGGGCACGGTCATCGGCGCGGACGATGAGCTTCGCGATCATCGGGTCGTAGTCCGAGGCGATGGTCTGCCCGGCTTCGAGTCCGGCGTCGACGCGAATGCCCTCCCCCTGCGGGAAGACGACGTCGAGGGCACGACCGCCGGTGGGCAGGAATCCGCGCGAGGGATCCTCGGCGTAGATGCGGGCCTCGATCGAGTGCCCCGTCAACGTGATGTCGTCCTGGGTCAGCGGCAGCGGTGCACCGGTGCCGACGAGCAGCTGGAGTTCGACGAGATCGACCCCGGTGACCTCCTCGGTGACGGGATGTTCGACCTGCAGACGGGTGTTCATCTCCATGAAGAAGAACTCGTCAGGGCGGTCGGCGCCGACGATGAACTCGACGGTTCCGGCGCCGACGTAGCCGACGGACTTCGCGGTCTCGCAGGCGGCCTGACCGATCCGTGCTCGGGTCGCCTCGTCGAGGAGTGCGGACGGGGCCTCCTCGATGACCTTCTGATGGCGACGCTGCAGGGAGCATTCGCGTTCGCCGAGGTGGATGACGTTGCCGTGCGCATCGGCCATGATCTGGACTTCGATATGGCGCGGGGTGGCGACGAGGCGTTCGAGGAACAGGGTATCGTCGCCGAAGGAGCTCGCGGCTTCACGGCGGGCGGTCTTCAGCGACTCCGCCAGCTTCTCGGGTTCGAGGACCGCGTGCATGCCCTTGCCTCCGCCGCCGGCGGAGGGCTTGATGAGCACGGGGAAGCCGATGTCGTCCGAGGCAGCGATGAGGGCCTCGTCGCTCATCGCGGCGTCCTTCGTACCGGGAACGAGAGGCACACCGCGCGAGGACACCGCCTGCTTCGCGGTGATCTTGTCACCCATCGTCCGGATCGCGTCGGCTCCGGGGCCGAGGAATACGATTCCGGCATCGGCGCAGGCGGCGGAGAACTCGGCGTTCTCCGACAGGAACCCGTAGCCGGGGTGGATGGCTTCGGCTCCCGTGGCCTGAGCAGCGGCGATGACCTTGTCGATGCGCAGGTAGGACTCGGAGGCGGCGGCCGGACCCAGGTGGACCGCTGTGTCCGCGGCTTTGACGTGGGCGGCGTGGGCGTCGGCATCGGAGTAGACGGCGACGGTGCGGATGCCGAGACGGCGGCAGGTGCGGATGACGCGCAGGGCGATCTCGCCGCGGTTGGCGATGAGGACGGTTGTGAACATAGTGGATGTCGTCATGGAGGGGCTCACATTCTGAAGACGCCGTAACCGCTGGCATTCAGCGGGCGTTCCATCGGTCCGAAGCGGGAGAGTTCGAGGGCCATGGCCAGCACCTGGCGGGTGTCACCGGGTTCGATGATTCCGTCATCCCACAGACGTGCCGTCGAGTAATACGGGTTGCCCTGGGCTTCGTACTGGTCGCGGATGGGCTGTTTGAAGGTGTCTTCGTCCTCCGTGCTCCATTCTTCTCCGCGCGCCTCGAGCTGGTCGCGCCTGACGGTGGAGAGCACGCTGGCGGCCTGTTCGCCGCCCATCACGGAGATGCGGGCATTGGGCCACATCCACAGGAACCGCGGGGAGTACGCGCGGCCGCACATCGAGTAGTTTCCGGCACCGAAGGAACCGCCGATGACGACGGTGAACTTGGGCACGCGGGCGGTGGCGACGGCGTTGACCATCTTCGCTCCGTGCTTGGCGATGCCGCCGGCTTCGTAGTCGCGGCCGACCATGAAGCCGGAGATGTTCTGCAGGAACACCAGGGGCACGCTGCGCTGGTCGCAGAGTTCGATGAAGTGGGCGCCCTTCTGCGCGGATTCGCCGAAGAGGATGCCGTTGTTGGCGATGATGCCGACGGGGTGTCCGTCGAGGTGAGCGAATCCGGTGACGAGGCTCGTGCCGTATTCGGCTTTGAACTCGTGGAACTCGGATCCGTCGACGAGGCGGGCGATGACTTCGCGGACGTCATACGGTGTGCGTGAGTCCACGGGCACCACGGAGGTCAGTTCGTCCGGGGAGTGCGCGGGCAGGCGGGATTCGATGACGTCCCAGTTCGCATTACCCTTCGGCCCGAGAGTCGAAACGATGTCGCGCATGATCTCCAGTGCGTGGGGATCATTGGCCGCGAGGTGATCGGTGACGCCGGAGACTCGGGAGTGCAGAGCACCGCCGCCGAGTTCTTCAGCGGTGACCTCTTCGCCGGTAGCGGCCTTGACCAGGGGTGGGCCGCCGAGGAAGATCGTGCCTTGCTCGGAAACGATGATCGACTCATCGGCCATGGCCGGGACGTAGGCGCCGCCGGCGGTGCAGGAGCCCATGACTGCGGCAAGCTGAGGGATGCCGGCAGCGGAGAGTGTGGCCTGGTTGAAGAAGATCCGGCCGAAGTGCTCCCGATCAGGGAAGACGTCGTCCTGGTTCGGCAGGTTCGCGCCACCGGAGTCGACGAGGTAGATGCACGGAAGGCTGTTCTCTTTGGCGACTTCCTGGGCCCGGAGGTGCTTCTTCACGGTTACCGGGTAGTAGGTTCCGCCCTTGACGGTGGCGTCGTTGGCGACGATCACGCATTCGCGACCTGCGACTCGACCGATGCCGGTGATGATTCCCGCGCCCGGGCTGGCGTCGCCGTACATGCCGTTGGCGGCCAGCGGAGAGAGTTCGAGGAAGGGAGTGCCGGGGTCGAGGAGCTGCTCGACGCGATCACGGGGCAGCAGCTTTCCGCGATCGATATGGCGCTGCCTGGACTTCTCGGAACCGCCGCGGGCTGTGGCCGCAATGCGCTCCCGGAGTTCAGCGATGAGTTCGGCGTGGGCCTCGGAGTTGACCTGCCCCGTCGCCGGACTGACCGCAGTTCCCACTGCTCTCATTCCATCCTCATTTCAGTTAATGATTCTTAACTGACTGCTATGATACTGCTCACAGGCAGAACTGACAACGCACGAGCCAGACCGCACCGACGTCGTCCGCAACGGTGGGCATCAGGCTCAGGGAAGGAGGCCGGATGTCGATCTCGGACGAGGCCAAGCCGACGGCGCGAGCAGCGGCTAAGGCAGCCAGGCGCGAGCAGCTGCTCGAGGTCGCGAAGACGCTCTATGCCCGGCACGGCTTCCATGGGGTGCGCCTCGACGACCTGGGCAAGGGCGCGGGGATCTCGGCACCGGCGGTCTACCGACATTTCTCGTCGAAAGAGGCCGTGCTCGAAGAGCTCCTCGTCGGCATCTCCGACTATCTCCAGTCCGGAGGCGAGGAGATCGTGTCCGCGGCGTGGGACACCGCGTCGGGGATCTCCCCCACCGAGGCGGCCCAGACCCTGCGGCGTCTCATCGACTTCCACGTCGACTTCGCCATGAGCGAGCCCGAGCTCATCCGCATCCAGGACCGCGACCTCGATGCACTGCCGGACGAATCGCGGCGGACCGTGCGCCGTCTGCAGCGCGCCTATGTCAGCCGGTGGGCAGAGGTCGTCGAAGCCGCGCATCCGGCGTGGACGCTGGAGACGGCCACGGTGCGCGTGCACGCGACGTTCGGGATGATGAATTCGACCCCGCACCAGGCTCGCCGCTCCAGCGCCGAGGTAGTCGAGGTCGAATTGCGCGCCGCCGCAGCCGCGGCGCTGGGGCTCGACTGAACCTGATTGGATCAGCTGAGCCCCGCCTCGGCGATATCTCGATCACAGAGGACGGTCGCTGCGTCGGTCAGGGGACGATGACGAGTTTGCCGCGCACGTGGCCAGCGGCGCTGTCCTTGAACGCCTGGGGCACTTCGTCGAGACCAAAGGTTTCGGCAACCTCGACGGTCAGCTTGCCTTCGTCGACGAGGAGACCGAGCCGGGCGGTCTCGGAGCCGTCGGGACGTACCCAGATGTAGCGTCCACCGTGTTCGGCGACGCTGGGATCGGCCACCGAGGCGTGCGGCCCGCCCTCGGCGAGCACGGCCAGGGTGTCGTCGAGGACTCCCCCGACGAAGTCCGCGACCCCGTCGACCTTGCCGTCGGCGACCTCGAGGACGCGCTCGACCAGACCGTCGCCGTAGGTCACGGGTTCGGCGCCGAGCCCACGCAGGTACTCGTGGTTGGCTTCCGAAGCGGTTCCGATGACGCGGGCGCCGGCGGCTCGGGCGATCTGCACGGCGAAGCTGCCCACTCCCCCGGATGCTCCGTGGACGAGCACGGTCCTGCCTTCCAGGTCACCGAGGGACTCGAGGGTGCGCAGAGCGGTGCCGCCGGCCAGCGGCAGACCGCCGGCCTGTTCCCAGCTGAGGCTCTTCGGCTTCGGAGCCACCGCATGGACCGGGACCGCAACCTTCTCTGCGAAGGTTCCTCCGCCCAGCACGTCCTTACGGGCATAGGCGACGACTTCGTCCCCGATGGAGAATTCCGGGGTGTCGAATCCGAGACCGACGACGACTCCGGCGACATCCCATCCCGGGGTGACGGGAAACTGTGTGGGCATGACCGGGTCGAGGTGACCGCCGACGAGCTTCCAATCTACCGGGTTGACCCCTGCGGCTCTGACCTCGATGAGCACTGAGGCCGGCGGCACCTTCGGGTCGGGCAGCTCCCGGACCGTGATGTCGTCGAAGTTCTCGGTGTAGGCGTCATAGACGGCGGCACGCATAGCAATGGCCTTCCGGTAGATGTCAGTGACACTGAAGTCTCAGTGTGCCTGGACAACACCGGAAGGCTATCAGGCTATTCCAGGGGTGAGCGCTTACTCGTAGGTCTCCCCCGTCTTCGCGCGCTCGACCAGCGAGGCCGGCGGGGTGAAGTGCTCTCCGTACTTCGCGGCCAGGTCGTTCGCCCGGTCGACGAAGCCCTGCAGTCCGCCTTCGTACTGGTTGACGTACTGGAGCACGCCGCCGGTCCACGCGGGGAATCCGATGCCGAAGATCGAACCGATGTTCGCGTCCGGCACCGAGGTGAGCACACCCTCGTCGAGGCATTTGATCGTTTCGATCGCCTCGGCGAAGAGCATCCGCTCCTGGAGGTCGGCGAAGGGCTGATCATTCGATCCCGATTCGTACTTCTCGCGCACACCCTGCCACAGCGTGGTGCGTTTGCCGTTCTCGTCGTAGTCGTAGAAGCCGGCGCCGTCCTTGCGTCCGGTCCGTCCCTGCTCGACCATCCAGTCGAAGACGGCTTCGGAGGGGTGGGCTATCCAGGTGCCGCCAGCGGCCTCGACCGCGTCGCGGGTCTCCTGGTTGATCTTCTGCGACAGGGTCAGCGTCAGCTCGTCGAGCAGCTGCAGGGCACCCGTGGGGTACCCGGCCTGCAGGGCCGCCTGTTCCACGCTGGCCGGTTCCACTCCCTCGCCCACGGCGGCGACCGCCTCGGCGATGAAGGTGCCGATGACGCGGGAGGTGAAGAATCCGCGCGAGTCGTTGACGACGATCGGAGTCTTCCGGATCTGCTGCACGAGATCGAAGGTGCGCGCGAGGACCTCATCGGAGGTGTTCTCGCCGCAGATGATCTCGACCAGCGGCATCTTGTCAGCCGGCGAGAAGAAGTGGACGCCGATGAAGTCCTTGTCCCGGGTGACGCCCTTGGCCAGGTCGGTGATCGGCAGAGTGGAGGTGTTCGAACCGAGGACCGCATCAGGCTCGACGATGTCCTGGATCTCCTGGAACACCTTCTGCTTGAGATCGACGGATTCGAAGACCGCTTCGATGACGAAGTCGACACCGGCGAAATCCTCGGCCGAGGCGCTCGGGGTGATCCGGTCGAGGACAGCCTGCGACTTCGCCTCGGTGGTCTTGCCCTTGGCCAGGGCCGATTCCTCACGCTTGGCGGCGTAGGCCTTGCCCTTCTCCGCGTTGGCGAGCTCGACGTCCTTGAGGACGACCTCGATGCCCGACTTCGCAGCGCTGTAGGCGATCGCCGCCCCCATCATTCCGGCGCCGATCACGCCGAGCTTCTTTACCTGACGAGGTGTGACACCGTCAGGGCGCGAGCCGCCGGAGTTGATGTGGCCGAGGTCGAAGAAGAACGCCTTGATCATGTTCTTCGCCACCGGAGTGTGGGTGACGTTGACGAAGTAGCGGGATTCGACCGTCAGCGCGGTGTCGATGTCGACCAGTGCGCCTTCGACCGCAGCGGCGACCACGGCCCGGGGAGCCGGCATCGGCGCACCCTTGCCCTGCTTGCGCAGCAAGGACGGCAGTGCGGGAAGCATGGCTCCGATCTTCGGCGAGGACGGGGAGCCGCCGGGGATCTTGAAGCCCTTGACGTCCCACGGCTGTACGGCCTCGGGGTTGGCCTTGATCCAGGCCTTGGCCTTGGATTCGAGTTCGGCCGCGGGAGCGAGTTCGTCGATGAGGCCGAGTGCCTGGGCGTCGGCGGCCTTGAACTTCGTCGACGGCAGGATGGCCTTCTGCAGTGCGGTCTGGATGCCGAGCATGCGCACCGACCGGGCGACTCCGCCGCCTCCGGGCAGCAGGCCGAGGGAGACTTCGGGGAAGCCGAAGCGGGCGCTCGGGTTGTCGTCGGCGGCGATCCGGTGGTGAGCGGCCAGGGCGAGTTCGAGTCCGCCGCCCAGTGCCGCTCCGCCGAGGGCTGCGACAACGGGTTTGCCGAAGGTCTCGAGGCGACGCAGCACCTTCTTGAGGTGTTCGACAGCTTCGAATTCCTCTGCCGCATTGGCCGGGTCCGCCTCGCGCAGCTTGTTGAGGTTTCCGCCGGCGAAGAAGGTCTTCTTCGGGGAGGTGAGGACGACACCGGTGATGTCGTCGACATTGGCTTCGAGCCATTCCACGGTCGCCTCGAGGGCGGCCGCGAAGTAGTCGTTCATGGTGTTGACCTTGGCGCCGGGCTCGTCGATGACGACGGTGACGATGCCATCGGCATCGGTGTTGCGCTGGTAGTCGGCAGCTGTGGTTTCAGTGTTCGTCATGTCAGACCCTTTCGATGATCGTCGCGATGCCCATGCCTGCGCCGATGCACAGGGTGACGAGTCCACGCTTGAGGTCGCGGCGCTCGAGTTCGTCGAGGACAGTGCCCAGAATCATGGCGCCGGTGGCTCCCAGCGGGTGGCCCATGGCGATGGCTCCGCCGTTGACGTTGACCTTCTCGTGGGGGATGTTGAGATCCTTCATCCACTTGAGCACGACGGCGGCGAATGCCTCGTTGAGTTCGAACAGATCGATGTCATCGACGGTCATGCCGGCTTTGTCGAGGGCCTTCTTCGTCGCCGGAGTCGGACCGGTGAGCATGATGGTGGGTTCGGACCCAGTGACTGCGGTGGAGACGATCCGGGCGCGGGGCTTCATCCCCATCTTCTGACCGACTTCCTCGTCGCCGAGGATGACGAGCGCAGCTCCGTCGACGATTCCGGAGGAGTTCGCGGCGGTGTGGACGTGGTCGATGGCTTCGATCCAGTGGTACTTCTGCAGGGCCACCTCGTCGAACCCGGTCTGAGCGGCGAGCTTGGCGAAGGCTGGTGGCAGCTGAGACAGCGATTCGACGGTCGATCCGGGACGCATGTGCTCATCGCGGTCGAGCACGGTGATGCCGTTGATGTCCTTGACCGGGATGATCGAATTTTCGAAGAGGCTGTTCTCCCAGGCCGCGGCGGCTCGCTTCTGCGATTCGGCGGCGAAGGCGTCCACGTCTGCACGGCTGAAGCCCTCGGTGGTGGCGATGAGGTCGGCACCGATTCCCTGGGGCACGAAGTACGTGTCGTAGTTCGTCGTCGGATCCTGTGCCCAGGCTCCGCCGTCGGACCCCAGCGGAACACGAGACATCGATTCGACGCCTCCGGCGAGGACGAGGTTCTCGAATCCGGAGCCGACCTTCTGGGCGGCGATGTTGACGGCTTCGAGCCCGGAGGCGCAGAAGCGGTTGACCTGAACGCCGGCAACGGACTCGTCGAGGCCGGCGGCGATCGCGGCGACACGGGCGATGTCGCTGCCCTGTTCGCCGACTGGCGAGACGACGCCGAGGACGATGTCGTCGATCTGGGAGTCGTCGAGGTCCGGATTGCGCTCGCGTACGGCGTCGATGAGGCCGGTGACGAGATCGATTGGCTTGACGCTGTGCAGCGCCCCGCCGCGGTTCTTACCGCGTGGGGTGCGCACTGCGTCATAGATGAACGCTTCGCTCATGTGTTCCTCACAGTCTGGATGGAAGACCGACCATAAGATCTGATCGATCGTTCAGTAACATTCGCACGTCCCATTGTGCCCCGGTTTCGGGTGACGAGCAACACACGCTGGTCCCGCTCGCAGCATGGCGCGACGACGGATGGGAGAGGGGCGGATTGAGTCGACAGTCTCCGCCGATCTCTCGAACTGATAACAGTTCTCCGACCGAGTCATTTCGATAACACCGGAATACAGCAGGGGTGGTTAAGATGGCTCGACTCATCATTTCTGACCCCCTGGAGAATCATGTCCTTGACCACCCCTGCCCGCACGAAGACGGGTTCGAAGCTCGTGGCACTGACCCTTGCAGTCGGCCTCCTCGCCGGCCCCATCGCCGTCGATGCACAGCCGGCCGAAGCGGCAACGAAGAAGTGCTCGGCGAAGATGTCGATCTCGAAGCCTCGACAGTACTCGTACACCAACGTCAACGTCTCGAAGGTCGGGTCGAAGGCCAAGGTCGAGACCCTTGCCCACTACAAGACGACGAAGACGAAGAAGAAGGCCACCGCGTCGAAGAAGGGCAAGGCCTCTCTGAAGTACTACATCTCCGGCGCTACCCCTGGTAAGGCTGTCAAGGTGACCGTGACGGCAAAGAAGGGCAAGACGACGTGGAAGTGCTCGACGTCGTTCAAACCCGTGAAGAAGCGCTGAGCGCCGGGACAGCCTTTCGTCCCGAACATACGCGAAGCAGAGTTTCTTGCTCACAAAGCCCTGTCCGCCAGCCGATGTGCTGGCGGACAGGGCTTTCGGCGATCCACTGGCGGTTATCGATCTCGCGATCGGATTTTTCGACTGGTCGGTTCAGACGCTCTCGACGCGTATATCCTTCTCCAGGCGCGAGTTGTCGAGGACGGGGAGCGCAGCGCGAATTTCCGCGACTCTGCCTGGGTCGATATCGGCGAAGATGGTCTCTTCACCGCGTCCAGCCTCGGCAAGCAGTTCTCCATTCGGCGCTGCCACGTAGGAGTAGCCGATCCCCGTCGGACTGCCAGCCTTCGCCAGTGTTCGCGTGACCACAGGATCTGCCTGGTCGCAGGCAAGCACAAAGGCAGTGGCGTCCAGGGCCCTGGCTGGGCCCAAGAGCTTCCACTGTTCGGCCTTGCCGGGACCGGCGCCCCATGAAGTCGCGAGAATGATTGCATCAGCCCCCGCCCGCGCCTGCGCTGTGAACAGTGCTGGGAATCGCACGTCGTAGCAGATCGCCAGGCCGAAGGTCAGCCCACCGAGGCGGAATGTGCGCACCGACTCCCCCGCGCTCACAGAATCCGACTCGCGGTGACCGAACGCATCAAAGAGATGGATCTTGTCGTAGTCGACGCTGATCTCGCGCCCCTCGTCGACTCCGCGCACAATCAGGGTGTTGACCACGGTCCCATTCTCACCCCCGCGGAAGGCCCCGACAGCGATCACAGTGTTGTTCTCTGCAGCAATCTGCGCAATCGACTCGGCCCACTGCCCGTCGTCCGCGTCAGTCGCACCCGCCAGGTCGTGCCCGAACGCGATCTGGGTGGCCTCAGGGAAGACGATGAGGCGGGCTCCCTCCTGGGCCGCCGCTGCGGTGTGCTTGGCGACAATGTCGAGGTTTTCCTTTTGATCCCCAGTCGAGTTCATCTGCACTAACGCGATCTTCATATGTCTCTCCTCTGTCTACTCATTTCGTGTCCGATGCTGACATTCCAGCAAGCGACTATGGTGGGTTGCATGCAAACTTCGTCAGGTCCTGCCGCGCGCCGGACCGCCTATGAGCGCCTGCGTGACCTCGTCCTGACGGATCCGGCGATTCAAGGCACGTTCCTGACAGAAGGAGATCTTGTCAAGCGGTTCGGTCTGTCCCGCACTCCTATCCGTGAAGCGCTCATCATGCTCGCTTCCGACGGTCTCGTCGATCTCATTCCGCACCGCGGGGCATACATCCGCCCCAGTGATGACCGGGAGATCCGCGAGACGATGGAAGTTCGACAGATGATCGAGCTCGAAACGGCTCGTCAGATCCTGGAAACCGGTGAAACTCCGGTGGCGACCATGGACGACCTCTACCGTCAGCAGGTGGAGCTGCCCGTCTCGCCCGATACGATTCCCGATTTCATCAGCCTTGACCAGCGTTTTCACGCGTCGATGGTCGACGCAGCAGGCAATCGAGTGCTCAGCGACATCTACACACGGTTGAGGGTCAAGCACGTCCGCTTCGGTATCTCTGCGACATGGACCAGCGCCGACCGCCCCGCGCAGGTGCTCGATGAGCATTCCCGGATACTCGAGGCGCTGAGGTCGGGCGACTATTCGGCCACCGCTGAGGCGATCTGCGAACACATCGCACAGACGCAGAATCTCCTGCTCTCTCGCTGAATCTCACCTGCCAAGAAGCGAGCTTCCGTCGGGCCTCTTGCCTCCGCGAGTTATTTCGCATCCCCAGGTGGGGCGCAGTGCTCCGGACAGCCGACAGCTGCCGGAGCACTTGAGCGGCCTGACTCAACGATTCGCAGGCACCTCGTCGGTGGAATCTGCCGAGCGCTGCGCAGCCGCCAGCCTCTCCAGATGATCGAAGTCCTCCTGGACGTTGTTGTTGCGCCCCATGATCAGGCCGATCAGTGTGAGAGTCACAGCTCCGGCCAAATATACGGCCACCCAGACCCAGGTTCCGGTGTTGTCGAGCAGCAGAGTGAACATCATCGGTGCGATCGCCCCGCCGAGCACACCCGCGATGGTGTACGCCAGTGACGAGCCTGTGTACCTCAGGCGGGGTTTGAACTGCTCGACGACGAATGCCGCTTGCGGGCCGTACATAAGCGAATGAAAGAACAGTCCGACTGGGATACCGATATACATCCATGTAGCGTCTCCCGCTTCGAGCTTTGCGAAGAAGAGGAAGCTCCAAGCCACGGCTCCCACCGCGGCGACGCCATAGACAAGGCGGCGGTTGATGACATCCGAGAGATAGCCTGCCAGGGGAATGCAGATCACTTGGAAGGCCGAGCCGAGCATGACCGCACCCAGCACCGTGGTCCTGTCGAGGTCGAGCACAAGAGTTCCGTAAGCGAGGGTGAAGACCGTGAAGAGTGCATAGGTCACATCGGGACCGATGCGGGCGAGGATCGCTGACAGCAGCGGGCGCGACTCGGTCTGCAGAAGTTCGGTGATCGGTTTCTCCGGACGTTCGCCCGACTGCTCGACCGCCTTGAAAACCGGGGTGTCTTCGAGCTTGAGCCGGATCCACAGACCAAAAAGCACGAGTACCGCAGACACGAGGAATGCCACACGCCATCCCCAGGCGAAAAACTGCTCTTCGCTGAGTGCGAGGGTCAGCCCCGCAAAGGCGCCATTGGCCATGAGGTTGCCCGCCGGGGGTCCGATTTGAGCAGCCGAAGACCAGAACCCGCGGTAACGAGGATCCCCGTATTCGCTGGACAGAAGGACCGCACCGCCCCATTCGCCGCCAACTCCGATGCCTTGGGCGAAGCGCAGGAGCACCAGGAAGAGCGGAGCCCACAAGGAGATGCTCTGGTAGGTCGGGAGGATGCCGATGAGACACGTCGAAACTCCGATGAGCACGAGAGTCCAAACGAGGACCTTCTTCCGGCCGACCTTGTCACCGAGACGGCCGAAGACGATTCCGCCCAACGGCCGGGATACGTAACCGACCGCGTACGTTGAGAAGGCCAGCAGTACGCCGACCATCGGGTCGCCTGAGGGGAAGAAGAGCACAGGAAAGACGATGGCGGCAGCCGCCGAATAGATGGCGAAGTCGTACCACTCGAGTGTGGTGCCGCTCAAGCTGGCGGCGAATGCCTTGATGAGGTCCTTCCGCGCCACTTGCGGACGGGTGGTTGATGCACTCTGCATAGCAATCCTTTTCATCTGTCTGGGCAATCCACGCCTGTGACTCTGCGGCGGGAACTGTGATTGCGCTAACAGTATACAGGCTGTATACAATGAGACAACACCAAGCGAAAACTCATCGACGACCAGGAAGAAGACACGATGCTCACCTTCGAACTCCCAGACAAGACCACCGTCGACGTACACGTCGACAGGCTTCTCAACGCCGGCTATGCGGGCCGCGACCAACAAGCCGTTCAGCATCATATTGACGAGCTGGCCGCGCTTGGAGTCTCCGGCCCCAGCCAGGTGCCCGCCCTCTACCCGGTGTCTCCCTACCTTGCCCAGCAGACCGAAACCGTGACGGTTCAGCAGGGAAAGTCCTCCGGGGAGGCAGAGTGGGCCCTGGTCGTATCGGACCGCGGCGTTCTCATCACCGCAGCCAGCGATCAGACTGACCGCGACCTCGAAGTATATGGGGTGGCATGGAGCAAGAACGCCGCACCGAACATTCTGGCCAAGCGCGCATGGGTCTATGAAGAAATTGCCGATCACATCGACGAGATCCGCATCGAATCCTTCGTGACCGATGCGGATGGCGTCGAATCACAGCTTCAGGATGGGAGCTTCGCCGATCTGCTGCCTCCGAGCTACTGGCTAGACGAGCTCAGAGCCAAGGAGGTCGCGCAGCCGGGCACCATCCTCATCTCCGGCACTATCCCCATGGCAAAAGGCGTCGACCAGTTTGCCCCACGCTGGCGAGTGCGCCTGTTCGACCCGCGCACCGAAGACAGCATCGAAATGTCCTATGCCATCGAGAAGATGCCCGAGCCAATCGGGTGAGGTGAACGATGAAGTCACCTTCCCGCGCTCATCAGAACTGGAATCGGCGTGAGCACCCGGACGTCACGCGGGACGGAACGCTCAAGCTGACGCCGGAAGCCTTCGCGCCATTCGGCAAGGTGATGGACTTCCACGCTCAGCAGGTGCCCGGTTCGTCAGCGTTCCTGTCAAAGGCAACTTCGTTCTTCCGCTCCTCAGTCTTCGACCCGGGTGACGCCGGAAGCACTGATCTCCTCTGGGTGTCGTACGACCGCAGTACACCGCCCGAAGAGTTCGAGTCGCACCTTCTCACCGAGCAGGCGCTCATTCCGATCACCGGCACGATCGTCCAGCACCTGTTCCGCGACGATGTCGACAATGGAACGGTCAAACAGTTCCTGGTCCGCCCGGGCCAGGGAATCGTCATGTCTCCGGGCAGCTTTCACACGACGACATCCGTCGATGGTGAGGTGATGTGTCTGATGGTCAGCCGGACGAGCACAACTGACGACCTCAGCCGCAGCCTGCAGACGGGTTGCCAAGCAAGTGAGACTGTCTTCGCTCCGCCTCCTGGCTGAGAGGGTCCGCGCCTGACAGGCGCTGCGGCCACGAGAAAGCCCCTCCCAAAACAGAGTCTGTCCCGGTGGGAGGGGCTGTTGCCGAGCCGCCTGCGGGAATCGAACCCGCGACCTATTCATTCTGACGACCCGTGGACCCGGGCGGATATGAAAGCGTATGAAAGTTGATCAGATGACCGCTTGACCTGGGGCGATGAACGCATTGTGCGCGATTCCCGCATCGTCAACGGGTACACCGACTTCGCCGCAAAGCGCATCGTAAACGCATCCCCTTCCAATCGGCAGGCGCTTCCGGACCTATCGTCGCTATCGTCTATTCCTGCACCATGAACTCGTCCCGCCAGGCCTGGATGCGCTCCTCCAGCTCGTCGAGCCCAGGCCC
Source organism: Brevibacterium sp. H602 (assembly GCF_051172395.1). Taxonomy (NCBI): domain Bacteria; kingdom Bacillati; phylum Actinomycetota; class Actinomycetes; order Micrococcales; family Brevibacteriaceae; genus Brevibacterium; species Brevibacterium sp. H602. The sequence goes on from NZ_JBPIZD010000010.1 coordinate 87,332, forward strand.
ACCGGGCGTGTATGCACGCTCCGCGGCTTCACGTGCTGTGCCTTCCTGAATGCGGAAGAATGCCTCCGCTAGTGGTTTCGCCGCCCGGGCGATGGCCTCTTCGTAGGTGGTCATGTTCGCCTCCTTCAGGGCTCGTGAATAGAGTCTATGGACGCCTCCGGTTCTCTGCTAGGTGCGCGCTCGGGCAGTCGTGCTCGTGAGCGCCCGTGTGCACACCTGCCCTTTCCTCAGAGACAAACAGAATGAAGAAAGCTCACGAAGCGGGGCGCCAACCATATCCGGAATCGACTAATGACGATCCAGCCGCAGCACCGTGCAGCGCATCGAAGGTCACAGTTTGGACACCAAGATCAAGCCTCACTCGGTACTTCGTCCAAAGTTTGCGTTCTGCGGTTACTATCACGTCACCCACTCCGACGATCGGTTGCACTAACGCATGCCACGCGGAGGTAGCAGAACGGGAAATGCAATGAAGCATGCTTCCAAGATCCTGGCGATTGCCCTGTCACTAGTCCTCGCGGCCGGCGCGGCATCGCCTGTGGCCGCCGAGGAGGAAGAGTCGGAGGTCGACACTGTTGTCATGGCGCAGTACGATGCTTGGGCACCGACGGTCGAGACGAACGCGTTGACACTATCGGACGACTTCCTGCAAACACAGGCAGCGAGTACCGCCGAGTACGTGGACACTACAGTGATGATCGGCGATCCAGTCGCCTCGAGCTCCGCCGAAGCTGCTGAAGAGGTGAACTCACGCTACGTCAGGTGCACTGCGCGTGTGGACACCCCCCCCTATTCCAAAGGCGCAGGTGGCGCGATTTACAAGTCACGCTATAAGTGCGAATCGAAAGGAGTCAGCACGACTGTGAAGCTACGAGTCCGCGGTCTCCTTAGCCTGTACCCAGCTTCGAAGAACGACGGGAAAGCCGGCAAGGCACAGAGCCGGGCCAGAGGCGACGCTAACATTACGGTCAAGGCCAACACCGGGTTCTCCAACCCTTACTGCACGCCCAAGACTGGTTACAACGGTGGACGCGGCACCGGATATTGGAACGCCACCAGCACTCTGATTATCAACAGTCATCCTTCTCTCTCAGGAAAGCGAACAGCATCAAGCTCGAAGACCGTCTGGAAAAAGATCTAGACTGCAGTCCGCTAAGCAAATCGAAGACAGACAGGCGAATTGAACTGCGAGGACCCATGGACGACGAAGCATTTCACCTGGTTGACGAGCGAGATGTTGATAGTGAGGCTGTTGCTGACACTTTTCGCGTTTCGTTCTGGCATGGCGACGAAAACGACCCACAGGACCTCACTTCGGTTGCCGTATACGAAACTGCAGTTGCAACACTCGACGAGGTGATCGCCTGGGCGAAGCGCGGACAGAATCCTGAGCCTCGGCTAGTCGAAGTATTCGCAGTAGTCGCTTCTGCTGACCAGAAACACAGCATCCAAATTGCGAGCTACGACCATCGCCCGGAACTGAAGCCGGGAGAGGTTCGCGATACTGGCTACTCCGAAGAGTCGATCTTCCTGCACGGTTAACTACTCGACGGCGAACAGGACACACGAGTCAGCTGCTCTCGGCGGTTCCGTCCCTTGAGGACGGGACCGCCGACTTTCCGCTCACCCCGGCCACCACACATCACCCGGCCTCAGCCAGACACCGATCGTCTGAACTCGCCGATCTTTGAGCTCAACGAAGATCGCGCCATCGAACCCGAGCCGCGTCGCGGTGCCGTCTAGCCACACTTCACCGTCACGCTCGAACACGACACGGGCACGCACCGCGACCGGCGGACGGTCTCGATACGATCCGCGGGCACCGACGTCGTTGCGGATCTTCTGCCAGTACCGCCAAGTGGCCGTGCCGTAGTCATCATATTCGATCATGTGTTCTATTGTGCATCCACCGTACTTCGCCCACAGCCAAACTCCGAACCGGACACGGTTGCACACGACCCGAGCTAGCACAGACTTCGCTCGGGAAGCATCGGCGCCAGCAGACGCGTCAGTTGTTGTACCCGCGCCGCGGACTTGGATATAGTCAAATCCGAAAACTTTCGCCGAACCTCCTGGAATCTCAGGAAGAAGGGAATGGTGGCCTTCGTGGCCTGCTTCTAGTCTTGCTACTCTAGAATCACCCGAACCCCGCGTTGACAGCCGGTCGGGTGATGGGTGACTTGTGCCTAATCACAGTCGACCTAGCTTCTACCCATTCCCTGTTGCCGTAGCCGATTGCCAAGCTAACCATTCTCAGTTAGCCACTCGCGTTCACCGGTCATGCTTGGTGCGAACACAGTCCGCCAGCACCCCCAAATGAGCTGCCCGCAAGATTGCGCGAAGGCTAAACTGTACCGGCTTCACGGCTATTCAACTTCAGGCAACTACTGACATCAGAGAAAGCCAGTCATGCAGCAACTTAATGCCACTCAGATTAAGAAGTCCTTTATCAACTCCTCTCGCCGCGAAGTGGAAAAGATCGCACTGCCGCCTAATCTCGCTGAGATCGAGTGGGCGGAGCTCGACTACTTTGGTTGGGCTGATGCGAAAATCCCCCAACGGGCCTATATTGTCGTCCCCGTGGACGACGTCCCACGCGGACTGATGCTCAGGGCAGTGCCCATGGCGAAGTCTCAAGCGATGTGCAGTTGGTGCGAGGACTTGCACGAGACCACCGGCGTTCGGATGTTCACAGCGAAGAAGGCCGGTCCTTCGGGACGAAACGGCAATTCGCTCGGGACGCTCATACACGGCAATTTCGAGTGCTCCGAGATCGTCAGGAATCCTCCTCGCGCAGTCGAAGGTCACAATGACTTCGAAGCCCATGTGTCAATGCGCGTCGACAAACTGAACGAACGTGCCACCAGCTTCGTCAAGAGAGTGCTGGGCGAAAAGTAGTCGCTACTCGGGCCCGTCCAGCCACGACGATCCCGCTATGAAGCAACGTAGGCCCCCACCACTGTTACGTGGCGGCCTACGTTGCATCCGCTACCCTATTGCCATGTCCTCAACGATGAGCCCAGCATGAGTACCTGTGCCACAGTGTGGTGTGACCGAGACGCAATAGCGCGTGGATTGTGCAAACGTTGCTATGACCGGTATCGGCGTGGCATCAGCCCCACCTCTCCAACAAAGGGGACTGCTGAAGGTTTGGTTGACTCCTGGGTTTATGCCGCCAGGGCGACGGCCTTTTGGTGAACAAGCTCGTATTCAACCGGGGTCAGTTTACCCAAACGTCGCTGTCGACGCTTCCGGTGATAGGTCCGCTCGACCCAGTGGACGATCGCTGTGCGCAACCTCGCTCGCGTGCCCCAACGGCCCCGATCGAGGACGTTCTTCTGCAACACGGCGAAGAACGATTCCATCGCCGCATTATCACCAGCAGCACCGACCCGACCCATCGATCCGACGAGCCCGTAATGCCGTAGAACCTGCTGGAACTTCCGAGAACGAAATTGCGAGCCGCGATCCGAGTGAACGACACACCCGGCAATCATTCCAGACCCGCCACGACGGGCCACAGCATCATCAATCGCCGCCACAGCCAGGCGAGATTTCATCCTCGAATCGATGGCATAGCCGATGATTCTGTTGCTGAACACGTCCTTGACCGCGCACATGTACAGCTTGCCCTCACTGATGTGGTGTTCGGTAACGTCGGTCAGCCACAACTCGTTGATTGCCTTGGCAGTGAAGTCGCGTTCGACGAGGTCGTCACACACTGGCGGGCCGGGCTTCTTGCCGTGTTTCCGGGCTCGTTTGATCGTGTGCGAGAACAACTGCTGCTGCGAGCACAATCGCCACACACGACGCTCTGACGTCTGCAGACCCGCGGCGTGGAGTTCATCGGCGATGAACCGGTGCCCGAACTCAGGATCGTCCGTATGAACGTCGTAGGCGGCATTGATCAGATGTGCCTCGTCCCAGTCCCGAGCTGAGACCGGATGAGCGCACCACTTGTAGAACCCCTGCTTGGTAAAGCCGAGCACCCGACAGGTCACTGCCACCGGCACCCCGGTGGCAGCAAGTTCAAGGACCAGCGGGTACATCATTTTGGGTGATGGCCACCGAGCTTCAAGTTCGCTTGCGAGAGGTACGCTGCGGCCTCGCGGAGGATCTTGTTCTCACGCTCGAGCTCGCGAATGCGTTTCAGCGCTGCCGCCTGGGCGCGTGACTCCTCGACATCACGGGAGGGCTCGAGTCCGTGCTCGCGTAGCCGCGAGTCACGCACCCAGGCCTGTAGAGCTGACTTCGAGATACCGAGGTCGGCACACACCTGCTTCTGGGTCATTCCATCGTCCAAGAGCTCGAGCGCTGATTGCTTGAACTCATCGGTGCAGATCTTTGGCATGACTTCTATCCTTCCTGGAATTTATCCAGTCGTGAAGTCAACCAAACCTTCAGCAGTCCCACGAGCAACTCTTAGTGTCCTCCGTTCTCCAGATCCTTTCGGGCCTGAAGAAATTCGTCTTCGGTGATCAAATTCTTGGAGTATAGGCCAGTCAGCCTCCTGAGCTGTTCACTCTCAGGTTTGGGAGACTGCCCCGCATTGGTCGGCGGAGAGGTGGGACGATGCGGAAGCGTGTCTGAGTTTAGCTTCGAGCGGGTAAAACTGCGGCTCGCCTCATTTATGACATTGACCATTTCAGCCATCTTCTGGTCGGTCGCCCCGTCCTGTGACGCCCAAGTGCGCGTAATTGAAAAATCTGGCCCCTCAACAGTCATTTGGAATTGACGCATGTCGACCTGTTTATGAATGTGCGTCGTACCGATCATTTCGTGCTTTGTGCGTGTTTGCATCAGGTGGTTGCCCGACACAGAGTATGAAGCTCGTACGCCTTCGAGCGACCCGCCCTGGCTGGAAGGTTGAAATGGTGGCCCCGTCCATATTTCTCGTGGGTAGACAAGAAAAGCAATAGCAATTGGTACAACCCGAAGCTCGATCGCCTCACCTTTGACTTCGGCAGTGCGACGCATGAGTTCATCCTCAAGATCGCGGCGGTTACGTCGCTTCTTCAAATCAATCAACAGATGAGGATATTTAGCCTCGATACCATTCCTGAATTCGCGAAACGCTGCCATAGCAGCGGATGATCGCCACACTTCATCAAGATCATAAGTATGCGAAAACTCCTCGACAGGCCCGTAATCGGGCCAACTAAGCAGCTGGCCACTGGGCACGAGCTGAATGTACGAGATTCCGAAGGTCGACATAAAGACTCTGATCGACTCAAGATCTTCTATTCGATACTCGACCGAGTGATCACGAACATAGATCGAGCTGTTCGACCACCTTAGAATCTCCCTTCCGCTCTTTGCCCGAACAGAGATGTCCACGTCCGCTTGCTGCGCGATGTCAACGTGATCAGGCCTCACAGACAACCCCTTGTCTGGGTTCGGCACGTACGGTCCCTCCGCATATTCGATACCATGACGTTCAGCAAGCTCACGTAGAGCTTCAGAGGCAGAACGAAACACGTCTTCGTCTAGAATATCGACAGCGTCTGGGTCCACAGGTGCAGAATATTTGGCTTCTCCTTCAAACGACGCATTTCTCCGAATGAATCGCACGTAGTTAGAGGCCCAAAAGCTCTTGACCGCAACGGTGCGGATCTGGGCTAGTTCAGTTAGTGCCCAGCTGCGCTTCACTTCCCCTTTGCGAACCAACTGGATGTGGGTTCCCGCGTCATCTATTTCGAGCGCTATTTTCTTATTGATATGTGCGAGTGACTGCCCCACAAAGGTCCTCCATCCAACAGCGCAGCAGCGCGCGTATGCCAAACTCGGTTGAGCACGATGCCAGCCCGGTCATCGTCGCGCTGACGCTATCTTATGACAACATTCCGTCCGCACTTCCCAGTTCCTGAAAGTAGCGAATACGTCGCACTACACGAAGGCTCAGAAGCGTAGGCGTGAAATAGTGGACGTAGGTATCCATGTCTCTGCTCCGAACTCCTCAATGGCGAAGTTGACTTTGAAGAGTCAGAGTCACCGACGGCTGACCTGATTGGAGTGCTGGTCGCACCGATTGGCCATTCTGGAGCGAAATTCACTGGTCGACAACCGCCCCGTCAGCCCCAAGTCGCGACAGTGTTTCTACCCTAGTGGCTCGAGTTCGCCTCGCCTTCTCGAAGTCCAGGTCAATGCCTATACCAGGACCAGCGGGAACGGATACGTGACCGTCGACGGCCTCGGGTATCGGACTCAGCATTGCGGTCTGGTCGAATTCCTGCCGTTCGCTTTGGTTTGAAGCGGTGTATCTCTCTGTGGCGGAAGCGACCGAGTGGTCGGGCAGCTCCATTATTCCCAGATTCGCGACTGCACTGGAGACTTGCAAACACGCAGAGGTGCTCACTGGACTGAGCGGATTATGAGGCACAACTTTCGATCCAACTGATTCGGCTATAGCGGCGATTTTCATGGCACCTGTAATGCCTCCGGCCAAACAGACACTGATCCTCGTGTAAGCCAATGGATAGCGACTGAGCAGCATCTGGAACTCCTCAGGAGTGTGCAACCGCTCCCCCGTCGCTACCGGCACTGGCACTGAGGACGCTACGTGCGCCATCGAGTCGAGGTTGTCCGGACGGACAGGGTCCTCGATGAACATCGGCATCACTTTTGCGACAGCGCGGCCGAACGTCACAGATTCGCTGATGCTCAGTCGCCGATGCAGCTCGACGCACAGATCAAGGCCGTCCCCGACCTCGGCGCGGAGAGTCTTGAGCACGCTAACTGCCCCGCTGATGTATTGCGCATTCGACGTTTTCAGCCTCTCGCCGCGGTCAATGTCGAGGAACGGCGAGAGGTGGCCCACCGCCGTGTATCCCTCATCCTGCGCCTTCTTGCAGTCGTCGACAAGCTCATCGACAGTGGCCCCGGCAACATGTTTATACACTCGCACTCGTTCTCTCGCTGCTCCGCCGAGGAGTTCATAAACAGGAACGCCGAGACGCTTTCCCGCCAAGTCCCACAGCGCGATGTCGATCGCGCTCAAGGCCCCCATGATGACGGCACCGCGGAAATGATATGCGCGATACATGAACTGCCAGTGGTGCTCGATCCTCCGCGGATCCTGTCCGACGAGGTAATCGGCGAAACTCTTCACCACTTCGGCGGCGGCCTCCTGGTAGGCCCAGGCACCGGACTCACCGACCCCATACAGTCCGTCATCGGTTTCGATGCTGACGTAGAGAATCCGGTTGACCTGAACAGGGCGAACAGCAGTGATTTTTGGCATCAAGCCTCCTGTTGAATTAGTTGCTGCACAGATACGAGCTCGCTGTCGATTCGTCCACGCAAGGCGAGCCGTGGACGAACCGCTTTGGACATCTATAGAAGGAAGGGAGCCATGATCGACAGGATGATGAGCATCATCGCCCCGCCAAGGCGGGAGGCGATCTGAAGGAACGGCATCAACTCGAGTCGACCAGCCGCTGAGAGGACGGCGACGTCTCCCGACCCGCCCATGTCAGCCATTCCGAGGCCGCCGCTGATGGAAGATTCGACGAAGTAGAAGCCGACCAGCATTCCTGCCCCGCCCGCGGCTGCGGCCGCAACGATTACGGTCACCACGACAATGAGGAGGTAGCGAGGGTCGGACGCGATTTCGACGATGGCATCGAAATCGACCATGCCTGCGCTGATTGAGACGAGAACGGCTGGGATCCATGCGTGCGAGATGAAGTTGTACCACTGCTCAGCACCGAGGTTGAGGTGTTCCGGCAGGAGGTTGAAGATCTTGAGGACGGCAGCCACAACAATGATCCACACATAGGCATGCAACCCGGGAATCAGGGACGACAGGATCTCACCGACCATGTAGATCGTGATCGACAGTACTAATCCAACGGTGATGTCTTTGATCGTAAGGGGTGCTTCGTCCGAGGCCTTCGAATAGTCGAAATCGCCTTTGCGCATCATTCGGCCTTCGCCGCTGAAGCTCTTTGCCTTCACAGTCTTACCGATTCCGTTGAGGATTCCCGCGACGACGATGCACACGACGTTGGCGACGATGACGGCGGGGGCGATCTGTTCGAGGAACGAACCGGCGTCTCCTCCGCTGGCTGAGGCGAAGATTTCCGACATTGGCACCGCGCCCGCCGCCATGCCGCCGCCCATGACGGGTCCTACGACCAACATGACCGCTCGGCCGACGCCGAAGCCGGTGATCAGACCCATCAGTGCGCCGACGAGAAAGGCTGTGACGACGCCGGCGATGATTGGGAAGAAGAAGCGCGCGCCGACGCTGACCAACAGTTTCCGATTCATTCCGAGAATAGATCCGACGATCAGACCCGTGACGACGAGTTCAGAGAATCCGAGCTCGTTGTAGAAGGAGTCCGCTAAATCAGCGAACTCCTGAGGGAATAGCCCGGTGAAGACGATCAAGGCCGGGACGACGATGCACAGCAGCGATCCTCCTCCGAATGTATTGAAAACGGGGATCGAGTCGCCGATGTATTTCAGTGCACCCCCGATGATCATCGCGATCGCCATTCCGCTGACGATGTTGACTGGCATGACATTGAGGAAAATGGCCGCGATGATCACCACGAGGAAGGCCAAGTAGAAGGGCCAGGGGAAGCCCATTATTGTGAGCTGTTTGCGGTTCTGATGAAGGTTTTGCTCTGGTGCCTCAACTTTGCTGCGAGTCTGCGCAGTCTGAGATTCGTAATGCGTCATTGCATCTCCGATTTCGGGTTGGACTATGCGCGCAATGCGCTAAGCCCTCCGGCATCGCATATTGCGCAACGTTTGGTTCTTGAACGAGATTCGAGTGACCGCTGATCTACTCGAGAGGCCGCTAGCCTCGCCTCAACTATGGTTCGCTGTCGACGAGCCACGCCTGAAGGGTGTTCTCTGCCAGGCTGCTTCACTCCCCTCGAAGCACGTCGATGATGGCTTGACCAAGTGTCTCTGTGGTTCCCTGTCCTCCGACGTCGGGCGTCAGCACAGTTGGGTCTGCGCTTCGGAGGACTTCGTCGATGGCATTCTCAATTTCAGTTCCTGCCGCTTCAGAACCGAGGTGGTCGAGCATCATCGCTCCCGACCAGATCTGGCCGATCGGGTTGGCAATTCCTTTGCCGGCGATGTCGGGTGCCGAACCGTGGACGGGCTCAAAAAGGCTGGGAAATTCACCTGTCGGGTTGATGTTGGCACTTGGTGCCACACCGATCGTGCCCGTGCACGCAGGACCGAGGTCCGAGAGAATGTCGCCGAAGAGATTGGATGCGACGACGACGTCGAACCATTCCGGGTGTTGAACGAAGTGAGCAGTGAGGATGTCGATGTGGAATTGGTTCGTCTCGATGCCTGGGTGATTTTCTTGGATCGCTTCGAATCTCGTATCCCAGTACGGCATGGTGATCGAGATTCCGTTGCTCTTCGTCGCCGATGTCACCTTCTTGCGGCGCTTCTCAGCCTGGGCGAAGGCATACTCCATGACACGGTCGACGCCGATCCGCGTCATCACCGTCTCCTGCATGGCAAACTCACGGTCAGTTCCTTCGAACAGCACGCCGCCGGAGTTAGAGTATTCCCCTTCTGTGTTCTCTCGAACAACGAGGAAGTCAACGTCGCCGGGCCCTTTGTCGCGCAAGGGTGGAGTGATACCGGGAAGGATCTTGCATGGCCGGAGATTCACGTATTGGTCGAACTGCCTTCTGAACTGCAGGAGGCTCCCCCACAGGGACACATGGTCGGGCACTACATCGGGCCAGCCAACAGCGCCGAAGTAGATCGAGTCGAACTCACTCAGCTGGTTCTTCCAGCCGTCAGGAAGCATTTGGCCGTGCTGCTGGTAGTACTCAACGCTGGCGAAATCGAACCATTCGAGCTCCACGTCAACGCCATGACGCTGTGCGGCAGCTTCGACGGCCCGCACACCAATTGGCATGACTTCTTTTCCGATCCCGTCTCCCGGAATGACTGCAATCTTGGGCATATAGCTACCTCCACGTTTCTATGAGTCGGTCCCTTGATAGGAAGGATTCCGACGGCGCGCTGATTCGCTTGGCCACGAATCTAACAGCGAAATCAGTCGTTTCACCCGCCGTTTGAATCAACTCAGGCTTGAACAAATTGCAATGGCGGGTCGGCCAATATTGGGCGTGCCCTCCCTAGACTGGGATCGTGAGAGTCGACGATTTCCAGTTCTTCGCCACCATCGGCGAAGAGATGAACCTGACTGCAGCGGCCAGGTCAATGGGAATGTCGGTGTCAGCAGTGAGCAGGCGACTCACGCAACTGGAGAACCGACTCGGAGTCCAGTTGATCAAACGCACCTCACGTCAGATGCTGCTAACCAGCGAGGGGCTGCGCTATTTCGAAGGCGCTCGACGCATCGTGCATGAGGCCGACGTACTGCACGCGGATATCTCCAACAGCGTCGACAGCGAACGTGGGACTCTCGTCGTATTCGGCACGTTGGGATTCGGGCGCACGCATCTGTCTGAGTTAGTGGCGGATTTTCACACGCTGTACCCGAATATCGAGATTCATCTGGAGCTCTCAGGCGACCCATTCGACCTGGAGAACACTCATTTCGACATGCTCGTCGGAGTCGGCGCAGCAAAAGACTCTCAACTAACTTACCGCAGGCTTCTGACGAACCGTCGGGTTCTTTGCGCGTCACCCGACTACGTCAATCGCAGAGGGTCTCCGAGCTCAGTTTCTGAGCTTCCTGAACATGACTGCATCATTCTCAACGAGCACGAGCCCGACTTCACTCTGTGGAAGTTCGAGCTCGACGGGGTCGTCACACCGGTCCGGGTCCGCGGACCGTTGCGATGCAATGACGGCGACACTGTCACCAAATGGGCTGTTCTCGGACACGGAATTGCGATGCGCTCGATATGGAACGTCCGTCCGTTCTTGGAGAGCGGTCAGTTGGTCCCGGTCTTGCCAGATGTGCCGACCATTCGATCAGACGTCTACCTCGCTTTTCCCAACAACGAGTATTTCCCGCTCCGCGCCAGGCGCTTCACCGAATTTCTGCAGCAGGAGATCCCCAAGCGGGTGAAATCGGCAGCCGACTTTGTCGATTACACCGACTAGTCACCATCCTGGCGTTTCAAAAGACCTGTCCCCACTCAAAGGAGAGAAGAACGATGGCCAAGATACTTATTATGGGGCTAGGGGCACTCGGCTCGGTCTATGCTGCGCTGATGAAGAGCGCCGGCCACGAAGTCCACGGAGTGGGGCTGGCAGCTGACCACATGGATGCGATCGCGGCTCATGGCCTAAGAGTCACCGGTGCCAGCGGCGACCGCACAGTCCAACTCGACTCGGTGAGCACGACGGCCGACGGGCTCGCCGCAGATTTCGACCTGATTGTCATCGCCACGAAAGCCTATGACGTTGAGCAAGCAGCGCTCGATACAGCACCGCTGGTCAGTCGGAACACAGTCGTCCAGTCGATCCAGAACGGAGTCGGATCGATGGATCTCGTCGCTCCGCATCTACCGCAATCTCAACTATGCCTTGGGGTCGTGGGCGGATTCGGTGCCTCGGTACCCGAACCAGGACACGCACATCACAACGGAATGGCATTAGTCCGCTTCTCTCCATATTCAGATCTGCCGATGCCTAAAGTCGACAAAGTTGTCGAGATCTGGCGCTCTGCGGGCTTCGACGCGACCTCGTTGCGTGACCCATCTCGTGTCATCTGGGAAAAGCTGATCATGAATGTGGCGTTCTCCGGCCCCGGAGTGCTCAACAAGCTCACCATCGGCGAAATGATGACAGACGAGAACGCCTGGCAAGTCTCTCGAGCATGCCTTTTAGAAGCCTTTGCCGTCGCACAAGCGCTGGAAGTACCCATCCAAATCACCGACCCCGTCCACCACGTGCGTACCCTTGCGGGAAACATCCCGGACGCAAAGCCGTCTATGCTGCTCGACGCACTGCGAGGTTCCCGAGGTGAGATCGACGTGATCAACGGTTCCGTCGTCCGCTTCGGGGCAGACGTCGGAGTGCCGACTCCTGCGAATTCGACGGTAGTCAACCTCGTCAAAGCATGGGAGACAACCCTTCACGAGGCATAACATTACGGCCGATGGGCCAACTTTTTCATGCCAAACCTGGGTACTTCCTCTCGGATAGAAGCTCGCCAGTCCAATGCTTCGGTTTGGTGTCTTATACCTTCTCAGCGATTGGGACCAGGCAGTCATTTAACTAGGTCGTTAACCCAGATTTCGATACACGAATCGGGGCAATTGGTAGGTACAGCGAACCACGCTGGGCTTCACGCATTCCTCTCCCCACGTTGACTATCTCTCGATGTCGGATTGACTCGGCATGTCCATAAGCATAAGCTCAGTTTCGGATATACGAACTATCGTTTCTATATGCGAAGGACAGTGAGGTCATGTCGCGATACAAAAGCTCGGGCACGCGCCCAAGACTCAAAGGCTCATTACTCCCTTTGGCAGCCGGTGTACTTCTGGCGGTCACTGCGACTGCGGGCTGTGCACCAGTGGAGAGATCCGGGAATCCAACTCTCGGCCTGGCCGACTCGTATTCTCCCAAGCACCCGTTCGGCAAGTACGGAGTCAGCGTCTTCCTCGAAAAGCTCAAAGAAGACGGCATCGACACCGAGTACTACCCGTCAGGTCAGATGGGGAACGCCGAGGATCTTGCCTCTCTCATTTCCACCGACAACATCGACATCGGCCCGGCATCGGCCGCGTACCTGGAAGACAAACTTCCACTGTCCAGTGTCGGCGACCTGCCCATGATGACGACAGATGCCTGCGTCGCGTCTGATTCGATGATGGACCTACTCGACGAGGACGGAATCCTTTACAAAGAGGAATATGAGGACCGCGGACTCCGACCTCTTTGGGTCTCGATCATCCCCGGATACGAAGTGATGACGAGCAACGCCAAAGTCGAAGATCCCGCTGACGTGCGTGGACTGCTCCTCCGCTCCTCGGGTGGTGCATTCGACGTCACCATGGAAACCATCGGGGCATCGGCAGTGAGCATGTCTGCGGCAGATACCTACGAGGCGATGACACGTAACACCGTCGATGGAACCGCCATGCCATTTGTCAGCGTCCCCTCGTACAACCTCGAGCAGGTCGCCAACTACTCGACCAAGGGCCTCAACCTCGGCTCTGTTGGCATCCCCTATGTCATCAGTGAACGCACCTGGGATGGTCTTAGCCCGCAGGAACAGGGCGAAGTCACTGACGCAGCCGCTCAAGCCCAGCAATCCTTGTGCGATGGCCTCAACAAAGAAAAGTCCGAAGCCGAATCACTGATGAAAGACGCCGGCGTCGAGCTCGTCCCAATCACTGGCGATGCCAAAGATCAGTGGACTAGTGAACTAAGCCGTGCAAAGTCTGATTGGGCTACAAGCCTCGATTCAGCTGGCCTCCCCGGTACCGAAATACTGACCGAATTCGAGAAGGCGGTGACCAAGAATGAGCGAAATCGATCAAACTCCTGACCCCTCTACTCATCGCTACGGCAGCATCCACACGGCGATCGTGTCCACATCAAAATGGTGTGCGATCATCGCACTCGCGCTGATCACTGTCCTCATGCTTACTGAGGTCGTGCTGCGATACTTCGCTGGAAGCCCCCTGGGCTGGAACGTCTCGTTCATCGAAAAAGTTCTGCTGCCGGCCATCGTCTTCCTCGGCATGCCGTGGGGCTACGCAGTCAGCGCACACGTCGCTGCGGACATGCTGTATGAGCACCTTCCGGCCAACGTGCAGTCAGCCGCACGATGGCTCAGCCTCATCGTCGTCTTCGTGGGAATCGCTGCGTTGGCCATCGCTGGGACGATCACAATGCTCGAAGCCCTCAAACACGGTGACATCCCACCGCCACTGTCATCCCAGCTTCCGATCTATAGCTGGATCTGGCAGGCATTCCTCCCAATCGGGAGCCTGTTCACCGCTGTAGTCATTCTCCTGGAATCCAAGACCTTCATCAAAGGCGGTGCAGCCTGATGCTAGTACTCACCATCACGGCACTCTTGCTGGCCCTCATCCTGCTCCGCATACCAATCGCCTTTGCCATCCTGATCAGCGGCATCGTCGGCCTGTTGGCGCTCGGCGGCCCTGCCGATGTCATCGGTGTACTGATGACGATCCCGCAAAGCGCAGTCAGCAACAATTCACTGGCAGCTATCCCGCTCTTCATCCTCATGGCACAGTTCGTCCTCCACAGCGGCGCACTCTCTAGCCTGTTCGACTCAGCAAAGGTCCTCGTTGGCCGAATGCGCGGCGGAACAGCGCATGCGGCTGTAGGGGCCGGTGCCATCTTCGCTGCAGTCTCGGGATCATCCACCGCTGCGGCAGCGACACTCGCTCACACCTCAACCGGCGAACTCATCCGCCAGGGCTACGACAAACGCCTCAGCGCCGGAGTCGTGGCCGCAGCAGGAACACTGGCGGCCATGATCCCACCCAGCGTGCTCCTCATCTTCTACGCCATCACAGCCGAAGCAGGAGTCGGACCGACCCTCATCGCCGGAATCATCCCCGGCCTCCTCGTAGCTGTGGCACTCGCCATCACGATCACCATTCTGATCACGTTCAACTCGTCATCAGCACCACGAGGCGAAGCCAGCACCGGACGCGAGAAGTTCCGCAGTCTTGCCGGCCTCTTGCCGATCGCTGCACTCTTCATCATCGTCGTTGGCCTGGTCTTCCTCGGCGTCACGACCGCAACCGAAGCCGCCGCAGTCGGATGCCTCGGTGCACTAGGACTGATGCTCGGCAAAAAGAAGCTCAACTGGACGAACCTGACAAAATCGTTCGCTGAGGCACTGAGCTCATCGATCATGATCCTGACGATCATCATGGCCGCCCACGTCTTCGGCCACTTCATCACTGAATCGCAGGTGACACCTCATTTGGTCGATTCACTCTCGGCGCTGCCGATTGCTCCGATCGTCATCGTTGCGATCATCGCCTTTGGCTACCTCATTCTCGGCTTCTTCATGGACCAGATGGCGATCATCGCGCTGACCGTGCCGGTGACACTGCCCGTTGTGACGGAGCTCGGTTTCGATCCGATCTGGTTCGGAATCGTCGTCATTCTGCTGGCCGAAATCGGGCTGATCACTCCACCACTCGGCCTCAATGTCTTCGTCGTCGCTCAAGCAGCCAGAATGCCGGTTGAGGATGTCTTCCGCGGCAGCATTCCGTTCGTCTTTGCGATCTTGGCCGTCGGTGTCCTGCTCTTCGCCTTTCCGCAAATCGTCCTCATATTGCCAGAAATGATGGGAAGTCTATGACGCACACACAACCCGTGCAGAATACTCAGGTCAAAGGGCCGCTCGACGGACTGATAGTTGTCGAGATCGCCACGGTCATCATGGGCCCCCTGGCCGGAAGGCTCTACGCCAAACTCGGTGCAGAGGTCATCCACATCGAAGCTCCGAGCGGAGATGTCATCCGGCGGTCCGGCCAGTCCCGAAACCCCGGGATGTCTGCCGCCGCGCTCAGCCTCGGAGACGGGAAGAAGAACATCACGCTCGACTTCTCAGACGCCGACGACCAGCAGACGCTGAACGAGCTCATCGGAATCGCCGACCTCATCGTCACCAACTACCTTCCGCGACAACGTCAGAAATATGGGTTCGACTGGGATTCCGTTGCTGAGATCAATCCACAGTGTGTTCTCATTACGGCCCAAGGATTCTCTTCGATCAGCCCAGAACGTGACCGGCCCGCGTATGACGACATCATTCAAGCGGCCAGTGGTCTCAGCGATGTCTATCGGAAATCATTGGGCCGGCCTCAGTACGCTCCGTACGTCGTCGCCGACAAAGTCTGCGCCCTGTCGATGGTCTATTCCGGGCTCGCTGCGATCCACCGCCGCCATATCACCGGACTCGGGCAGTGGGTCGATGTCCCCATGTTCGATGTCATGTCCGACTTCAACATGGTCGAACAGCTCAATGACTACACGTTTGAGCCTCCTCTGGGAGACGCTGGTTGGCACCGAACAATCAATCCAGCTCGGCGGCCACACCGCACCACAGACGGATGGGTCTGCGTGCTGCCCTACAACGATCGACAATGGAGAGACTTCCTCGCCATTGATAATCCAACCGTCGCTGACGGAACTGTGCCTTATCCAACGAACCGCGACCGCAACGCCCATGTCGAAGAAACACAGACTCTCATTGCGGAATTCGCTGCTCACCGCTCGACAGGCGAAGTCATCAAGCTCTGCCATGACCACGACATCCCGGCCCAAGCAGTGAACAGGATCGAAGACCTCGTCGACGATGAATACCTCAGACGGCGCGGAACTGTGGAACGGGTTGATCACCCCACAGAAGGCAGCTATTGGCGAACCACACCGAACGTCGGCTATTCCGAGTCACCACTGCAGCCAGTCAATCTGGCGTCACCAGCCGACGGGGATCGCGAGGCCATCACAGCTCTCATCGAACAAAGGAGAAACAAATGACCAACGAATCGATCAAGCACTATGTCGGTGAGGAACTCGAAGCCTACACTCCGCCGCGCCACACATTGACATCAAATCTCAGGCTCTTGCCCGGTGACGATGCTAACGGCGAAGTCTCCGTCGTACGAGGAACGATCGAGCACGGCGGGTCTGCACTCCCCCACCGACATCTCAAGAGCACCCAATTCCTCCACATCCTCTCGGGCCGCTGCTCAGTCGAACTCGGTGCACAAACCCTCGAGCTGGGCGGAGGCGACTCAGTCCTGATCCCGACCGACGTCGCCCACCACGTCGAGGTCCTCTCATCAGAGCCACTTGAGCTCATCAACGTCTACTACCCCGCCCTTGCTGCCGACGACACGATCGAATGAACATGAAACGTCGGCATGTGGCCGAGCGCGTCATCTAGGCTGGCTTCATGGTTGAGAAGCACCGGACGGTCAGCCGTGTCATCGGCATCCTCGAGTTCGTCGTGCGGTCCCCCAACGGCGCGACACTTTCTGAGATCGCTGAGCATCTGGACGCTCCGAAGTCATCCGTCTACGGTTTCGTGCGCGGACTCGAGGCAGAGGGCTACTTGAAGGAGAACGCGGCCGGGCACTTCGTCTTCGGCCTAGGCGCTCATACCCTGCTGGCGTCACAGGCGACTTCCCTCGTCGAACTTGCATCACCAGTGATGAACAAACTCGGACAGGAGCTCGGTGAAACCATCACCCTCGCCGTATTCCTCGATCACGAGCTGACCTACGTCCACTCGGTCCCGTCCAACCAGCGGATCGGCTACAACCCCGAGATGCACACCCGCCGACCGCTCTGGCCCACGAGTGCCGGCAAGATTCTTCTGGCAGCGTCTGAGACTCCAGAGCTCAAGGCGCATGTCTTAGCGTCAGAAGATCTCGACGAAGAGACCCTTGAAGTCGAAATCGAATCAGTACGGAAAAGAGGCTACGGTCTCAACATCGGCGAAACCGTCGCAGATGTGTCCGCATTCGCTCTTGGGCTCAAGATCGGCTCGTCTTTGGCCGCAGCTATTACGGTCGGCGGCCCAAACGTCCGAATGCGGCCCCATATTGAAGAAATGGTCGATACTGCTCGTTCGGCGATCAGCAATAGTGGTCTCGACGTGTGGAACTTTGCTTAGATTGCAACAGCTTCTTATATTGACGCCGATCCAACTGTGGTCAGTCCTAACCAATGCGATCCGCGCGGCGTGAGAAAGCTGTGTTTCTCGTATCACCTTTACCTCACCCGATCTCCCTCTAGCTGGGCCTCGATGGATACCTATTCGAAGTCAGCATTTCCTCAGTACCTCACCGTGCCGATTCGCTGTGACCTGACCGTCGAAGACAGCAAACTCGCCGCCGATGAGTACGGTCGAGACTCCGCTTGCAAGTTGCCAAGGATCGCCATACGTCGAATTTTCTCGGACTGTGTCAGGATCGAATATTGCAAGGTCAGCAAAGTTTCCCTGTGCGATTAGACCGCGATCGACCAACCTCATTCGTTCGGCTGGTTGACTGGTCATCTTGCGGACAGCCTCTTCCAGGGTGATCAGGCCTTCGTCGCGCACATATTTGCCCAGTACCCTGACGAATGTTCCGAACGAACGGGGGTGCGGCATACCTTCCCCTTCGGGCTTCAGTGTCCAACCGTCGCTCGCGACCGAGACGAGCGGATGAGAAAGCACCTTCGAGACATCGGCAGGATCCATCGCGTGGTTGACAATCCCGACAGAGGCCCCGTGAGCTGCGAGGACACGCATTGCAGCTTCTTCTGCGTTGCAACCCTCTGCTCTACCGATCTGCGCGATGGAGCTCCCGATCGCCCATGTATAGTCGTCATCACTGTCCCCGTTACCGAGAGCAGAGATAACGACTCCCTCAGGATCGATGTCTCTTCCAAATCGAGCTGCCATATCGCTTGCAATCCTCGATCGCGTCATCGGATCAGCGAGTCGTTCCATCAGTGCCTCTTGCCCACCGTCCATCGCATATCCGGGCAGTCTCGAGGTCAGTCTCGTACTTGAGGCTGTGTATGGATAGACATCGGCTTTGACATCGAGTCCGTCCTCTCGCGCTCGTTCAATCCGTTCCAGCGCGAAAGCCGGCGAGCCGTAGTTCTCGGGCCCCATAGCTTTGAGATGGGAGATTTCCAGCCTGGCTCCGGCGACAGCGGCCGCATCTAAAGCTTCATCGACTGCGGAGAGAAGACTATGGGACTCGTTGCGCATATGAGTCGAGTAAAGCAAGTCGTGCGCTGCAGCTTCTGCTACTAGCGCAGCTACCTCGTTCGGCAGAGAATACATACCCGGAGCGTAAATGAGTCCACTGGAGAATCCGTATACCCCAGCTGAGGCCGCCTCCGCGACCTGTGCCTTCATCGAGGCCAGCTGGTCCATATCCGGAACGGCGTCGACCGGTCCCATCACGTACGAGCGAATACTCGACAACCCGACTTGCAGGGCGATGTTAATACCTGGTCCGATTGCTTGCACTGCCTCGGCGAACCCCTGAGCTACGGTCCAATCGGCGGTGAACTCTGCGTCAAGGTGGGCATTGTCACGCTGGACCTGAGCAACTGACCGTGCTGGGAATGGCGAGGACCCGCAGTTTCCGACAAGAGCAGTGGTGACGCCTTGCAGCAGTTGTGTCTCCGCTGCCGGATCTGCCATGACTGAGAAGTCAGAGTGGGAATGCAGATCGATGAAGCCAGGGGCAAGCACTTGGTTGTGAGCATTGATTGATTGACTCGCCCGTGCTTCGTCCAGCGAATCGACATCGCTTTGCGACTTTTCGCGCTCCGCCTCGCCAGAAGCAGTCTCGAGAGTGTCGGAGACATGGACGATTCTTCCGTCGCGGATCCCGACTTCCCCGTGGAATCCCGGACGTCCGCTGCCATCGATGATGTGTGCGTTGGTGATGAGAAGATCAAACATTGTTTACCTCGTTTCGACGAAGAGAATGAGGAAGTACATGATGCAAGCGGGAACTAGGAGCATCCATCCTGTGAACAGCATATTGCGGAGGTTCGTTGACCGTGCGAGCCCCATGACTCCCACCATGTTTCCGTTGGGGAACGGCCCGTATGTGTCTGCTTTCGATGCGAAGAGAAGCACAATGACCCACGAGCCGGCGCTCACACCGAGCGTATTTCCGAGTTCGCCGAACACCTTGTCGAGCAGAACCACCTGCGCCGCAGTAGCTCCGGGTACACCGACCCAGCCCAACAAAGCGATGATGATCGTGAAGACGAACGGGGACGCAGATTCGAGCTGTGCGCCGAATAGGTCCATGACGACGTCGAACGGAGCCAACTTGTCGATAATGATGAAGAGGGCCGCTAGCAACCAGAAAAGGATGAAGATGCTGATGACCTGCGAGCATCCTCGATAGATGGTGGAGACGATGTCCGCTACTCTCATCCGACTTGCGATGGCAGTGGCGACACCGAGGATAGGCAAAGCGAGAAGGGGGAAAGTGGTTCCGGCCGACGTGACAGCGGCGAAGACAACAGATACTGCTAAGAGTGCGAGAAAGACGAACGTCGGCAACCGCGATCCGGGGGTCTCACCAGATTTCGCTTCTCCTACTTCCTCGGTCGAATAGAAGTCATTCTTTCTGGCCGTCCAACGCTGCATCAGCGCTACCACTGGCACTCCGACTACCAGGGAGAGCAGGGCAATCGGTCCGCCACCGTAAAGGACGTACTGTCCGTAGTTCACCTCGGCCGCTTCCATGATCGCGACATTCGAGCCTGCGAACGGCGCGAGGGCAAGCCCTGCACAACCGCCGATGAAAAGCATCGACGCCGTAGCCGACTTTGTGTACCCAAGCCGAGCTGTAATCGGGAGGAGAATCGGTGCGGCGATCGCAATGGCACCGGCCAGCGTGCCGAGAGCCGCCACCAGGATCAGGCAGGAGGCCATGACGCCGAAGACCATCATGTTTTTGCCGCTTCGTCCGAACACGTGCATCACGGTCGAGACGATGCTTTGGGCGACACCGGTCACTTTGAGAACCTCGCCGACACCTGCACCGAGCATGATGATGAGGCCGATGATCGTGATCTGGTCTGCCAACGATTCTCCGAGCATCTCTCCGATCTCGATGGCTCCCATCTTCGAGATGATGATGCCTGAGACCACCGCGACAACAGTCGCTACCACGATGTCCATCCCCAGGATCGCCAATACAGCGTAGAGGACGATTGGGAGAAGCCCCCACAGCGTCGGACCGTCAGACATGAACGCTGCGACAACGGCGAGGACAACGCCAATCGTAGAGATAACCCAGATCAACCTTGATCTCCCTGGAGTTAGCGCCGTCTCATATGCATTGGATGACTTTTTCGAAGTTGGTGTATCGGGAAGAGCTTCGTTTCTCACTTCATTCTCCTAATTCAAGAGTTGTGACGTTTTAATGAGGTTCCGTTAGATGGAGGCCTCAGCAAGGATTTCCTCAGTTGTCTGTCCTCGCCTGAGAAGCACGTATTGCTGATCCCGATCGCCGTAGTAGGCGTAAATTGGGATCCGAGGCAATAGGTTGTACGAGAAGTGGTTGCTGAAGTAGTACGCTCCAGTTTCTGGCACGGCCACAATGTCTCCAGGCTGAAGAAGCGGCAACATTGTGTCTCGTGCTAGAAGGTCACCAGCGAAACAGGCAGGTCCTGCAATATCATGAGCGACCAGTTCTCCCTGTTCTTTCGGCAAACCATCGGCATCAAAGGGCAGAATTCGCAATGGCCAATCTTTCGGCGCATAGGCAGTTCGAGTCGCCACCTGAACGCCCGCATGAGTAACTGCAATCTTGCGATCGCCTGCGGACTTCACATACTCAACGCGTGTCACAATCGTTCCGGTTTTGGCGAGGAGAGCTCGTCCGAACTCTGTCACGAGGTCGAAGTCGAACAGTTCAGGAACAGCGTCTTCGAGGACCTTCCGATAGTCTGCGAAAGTAGGCGTGACTTCGTCGTCGGCGAAGTTGACTGCAAGCCCTCCCCCAATGTCAATGCGCTTGATCTGCTTATCACTGCCTCCACGGCGCGCAGATAGATCATTGACTTCCTGAGCGAGTGCAACTACCTGCGAAATTCCTTGTGCAGCGTGTTGGAGGCTGACCCCTTGTGAACCCGAATGTATGTGAATCTGCGTCATCCAAGGGCGGTCCAGATAGGCTTGAACAACTTCCGCCCGGGTACCAAGATCAGACAGGCCAATACCGAACTTCGAGGTCTTCGATGCCGTGCTAAGTGCTTCGATGTCTCCAGAGCCCGTCTGAGGATTGATCCTCAGACCGATCACTGGCATATCTTTACGGGTCAACAGAGGCTCCCGATCAGACAGAATTTCATCTACGCGGCTGAGTTCGTCGAAGTTGTCGATGTTCATCGACACTCCGAGCTCAAGCCCTTGTCTCAGCTCAGACCAGGTCTTTGCTGGTGAGTCGAAGACAATCCTGTCCGGAGAGAATCCAGACGCCAGCGCCAGCTCAAGCTCGCCCTTGCTCGCAACCTCACAGCCAGCCCCCATATCTGCGTACCTTTGGAGCAGGCCCCTGACCGGTGCAGCCTTACACGCAACCGCGTGGAGAGTTGTCCCGGGAATAACAAAAGCTGCTTCAAGATCTTTGAAGAGGACGTCGACAAGGTCGAGATCGATCAAGCCCACTAGTGGCGTCTCGTCGCTCAAGTGAGGTAAGCCGGAGCCCGGAACGTTTTGTACGAGTGAATAAACTGCCTGCGTCCGCTTTGAAACGTGATTGCGGGGGAGAGATTCGGGCGGCGTTGCACTGAAAGTCATTGGCATGTCCCTCATAATATGCACCGCCTGGTCGCTAGATGCCACAATACATTCACAGCATTTGAACTTCACCATTGTGCATAAGCCACAACCGTTGCATCTGTGTCAACGTCGTGTCGCCTAGGGCAAACTGATCAAATGCAGGATGCACTCCGCATTCAAACCAAGAGGATCGGTCTCACCAGGGAAGGAGCGAAGTTAGATTTCTCAGTCTGTACACCCCGCAGCGTCATGGGAACGCACCAAGTTTCACTTAGGTGGTGTTCGCAACACCGAACTATGCGAAACGACTTGGACCAGCGGATCTGAGGCGAGAGGGTAAGGAGCGCCTCCTTAGGAGGCTTCGGTCATGACTACCTCGTGCTCGAACCATTCGTGAGCAAAGGTTCGCGTCCCATTGAGCAACCGCTTCAGGCATAGACGGGCCATTGCCGCTCCGAATTCCTTTGCGCGGATGTTAAGAGCGACGTCGCAATCGATGAGTCGGGTTTCAATTTCACTCGTCGTCAGAACTGCCGTGCGTATTGACTCCGGTTCAATAAGCTCGGTGTACAGCTTCTGGGTACGTGCGGCCATCGACAGAAGCGTCCCTCCGTGAACAATCAGATCATACGATTTCCCCTCGCTGATTCGTCGTGAGAAATCGTCAGAAAACAACCACGAATTCGGGTCTGGAGAGACCGTGAACACATCAGGTTCCAACCCCCGCACGGTGCACCAATGCTCGAACGAGTCGATGAGCATCTGAGACCACGAATACTTGTCCAACGGCTCGAACGCGATGAGGAAGGGCGAAGTCACTTCACCTTGCTGTTCGAGCCCGTCGAGTGCCTCCGTTAGCATCTTCCAATAGTCAATCTCGATCAGTCCAGCCAACCGACTGTCCGGCAACCCCTCAATTCGACCGGCGGTAAATACGGTTGACCCATTATCGAGATTCTCGTGCAACGGACCGTCGCTCAAGCACGCGTCTACGACCACCACCACAGCGAACTGTGTCCACCGCCGCGGTTCCTTCGCATCGGAAATGATCGTCAAGTCGTACCCATACTGTCCCAGCTCGTCTGCGACCGACATCGCAAACGCCATGTAAAACTCCATCCCGAGCACCCGCCGGGGAATGTAGATCCCGACGTTGAGGCTCGACCCGCTACGAAGAGACTGCGCGGGTCGATTTGGCGAGTATCCCAACTCGGCCGCGCCCTTGAGAATCTTGGACCGTGTGGCCTCGGCAACTCGACCTTGCCCACGCAGCGCATCAGACACCGTTGTCACGGACAATCCGACGTGAGCGGCGAGATCATGCAGCGTGGGCGAGGGGCGCGTCATATGGGAACAGTATCAGCACCGATGACGAGCGTCGGACCGTTTGCCCTTCGGTCAGTCAGACAGCCGTTGGCGGCCGAGCTCTTGACACGGAGCTAACGAGCATGACTACACTTCATCAATGCCGGAACGTTCCGGCATATGGCAGTCAAACGTTTCGAAGGTTGATGCACATGTCAAAGAAGACAAGTCCCACCCGAACGGTCAGGGCAATCATTGCTCTTGCCACCGTCCTCATACTCTTCCCACCCCTGCACTGGATCTTTGGCCAAGCCTGGTGGTCATTTGCCTACATCGTCGGCAGTTCTGTTCTCGTCTCGGCATTGGTTATCATTCTCAACAGGATCACTCTCACCGCTGAGGGAGGCGACTGAGCATGTGGATCACGTTCGGCATGATTGCCGTCTTCTTCATTTTCGTCATCATCGTCATGGAGCGCACCTCAGCCAAAGACTCTTCCTTCTCTGACTACGCTACTGGCGGCCGGTCGTTCAACTCCGTCTACGGAACCGCCGCGTTCATCAATACCTGGTTGCCGGGTACTGTCTTCATTTCCTTCGCAGGGCTCACTGCTGGCAGCGGCGTGACAGGGTTCTATCTGGTCCAGTACAGCGTCTTTGCCGCCATCATCATGTTTCTGTTGGCCAAGCCCGCCTACCTCTGGGGAAATCGTTACGATCTCCGTACCCAAGCAGACCTACTCGGACTCCGCTATGGCTCGACGCCAGTCCGCGTTATCGCAGCAATCATCGGGGTCGTTGCATCAGTCCCATGGGTCGTTCTGGGAATGCAGTCGTTGGCGCTCATTTTCAGCTTCTCGTCCGACGGAGTCATCGGGCCCGTGCTCGCCGTTGTCCTGGGAGTCATCGTTCTGACTATCCGACAGATCTGGACCGTCAAGTTCGGTATGCGAGGCGTAATGATCTCCGACTTGATTCAGGGAATCGCCGCGTACTTGATGGGATTCATTGTCATCTTCGGACTCATCGTCTGGCTCATCGCCAACAACCACGGATTCGCCCAAGTCGACCCTGCGCTCCTCATTCTGCCCGGACCAGGAAGCGAGCTTGGTCCACTGTATTTGTTTTCGCTCG
This sequence comes from Brevibacterium sp. H602, assembly GCF_051172395.1. Classification (NCBI taxonomy): domain Bacteria; kingdom Bacillati; phylum Actinomycetota; class Actinomycetes; order Micrococcales; family Brevibacteriaceae; genus Brevibacterium; species Brevibacterium sp. H602. The sequence continues at coordinate 111,989 of NZ_JBPIZD010000010.1, forward strand.
TTCTTACTGGAGCACTGGGCGGATGGTGCTGGCCGGACATCTTCGTTCGCCTCTTCACGCAGAACGGTGTGAGCACCATCCGGCGCACATCCGTCCAGGCAGTTCCGATCCTGCTCGTCTTCGCCACCGCACTCAACGTGATGGCACTGCTGGCGTCCTCAGTGCCAGAGGTCGCCGCAGCACCGGACACCGTGTGGTTCGTCTTGGCTTCATTCGGAGGTCCCCTGCTGCTCGGCCTCGCCGGCATCTGCGTGCTGTGCGGCTCAATGGGCAACGTCGGCGCGAACCTCCAGGCAATCGGAGCCATGACCGCCAACGACATCATCGGACCGATGAGGAAACAAGAGATTCAGAACGCACGGATCGGCAAGATCTCCGTGGCTGCTATCACGATCCTTTCATCACTCGGGGCGCTGGCAACCGCATCTACCACAACAGGGCTCGTGCTGTGGGCCCAAGTTTCCTACCAAGGAATCTGCCAGCTCGCCCCGACACTGTTCCTCGGCATTTTCTGGCGACGAACAACTGCGCTCAGCGCCATCCTGGGAATGGTGCTCGGCTTCGGTACCGCCGCTATCGTGCAAATCTTCTACCCGATCTCCGTGCCCTGGCTAGGCGGGATGACCTCAGGAATTGTCGGGCTGATCGTCAACACCGGAGTGATGGTTGCAGTCAGCCTGCTCATGCCCAATAACGCGCACGAACAGACTCGAGTCGACAACCTCTTCGACGAACTCAATCAGATCCAGAAGGACGAGAAGCAAGCATCATGACCAAGGCAGAACGCACGACTACACGCAGGACCGGCTACATTTGGCACGAACGCTTCGGATGGCACGACACCTCTACCCACGTCGGCTTCCTCCCTGCAGGCGGCTTGCTTCAGCCGCTTGAGCACTTTGAAAGCTCCGCGTCGAAAACGCGAATGGCGAGCCTCATCGAGGTCAGCGGCCTTCGAAAGAATCTGACCGACCTGGAATTTGACCCTGCCACAAAGGAACAAATCCTTTCGGTGCACACGGAAGATTACGTCGACCGCATCATCGATCAGAGCAATTCAGGAGGCGGTGACGCCGGTGACGGCACCTCGCCCTTTGGCCCCGGCGGCTATGAAATCGCACAGATGGCAGCCGGCGCAACGACATCGGCGCTCCTCAACGTGCTTGACGGTACCGTCGACAACTCGTACGCGCTCGTACGTCCCCCAGGCCACCACGCGGAGCCTCAACAGGGTCGCGGGTTTTGCATCTTCTCGAATGTCAGCATCGCAATCAATGAAGCCAGACGTCAGGGAAAGGCACGCCGAATTGCCATCGTCGACATCGATGTCCACCACGGCAACGGAGCACAGAAGATCTTTTGGGATGATCCGGAGGTACTGACGATCTCCGTCCACCAAGACCGCCTGTTTCCTCTGGACAGTGGCAAGTTCGACGAGACTGGAAGTGAGGAAGGCAAACGAACCAACATCAATCTGCCGCTTCCCGCCGGATGCGGCAACGGCGCGTATATTGCCACTGTTGCCGAGAACGTCGTCCCAGCTCTCGAAGCGTTTCGCCCCGAAGTGATCATCGTCAGCTGCGGATTCGACGCGTCGGTGGCAGACCCTTTGGGTCGGATGTGCGTTACAGCCGCAGGCTATGCGCAGATAACTAATGTCCTCATGTCTGCGGCCGACTCACTCTGCGAAGGAAAGCTCGTCTTCTCGCATGAGGGGGGCTACTCACCTGCCTACGTCCCGCTCTGCGGACTTGCTGTCGTCGAAACTCTAGCTGGCATCGAGAAACTCACTCCCGATCCGTTCGTTTGGGCATTCGACGAGTACCCCGTTCACGAGGTAACTCATGATCAACGGGATGCAATAGACCAAGGGCACCATGTCATTCAGGAGGCAATTAAGTCGATGCGCTAGAGCGCAAACCGATCGACCAAGCCAACCTGAGGGGCCCGCTCGGATAAGCAAGAACGGACCCCTCATGTTGGCGATTCAGATTGGCTCAGAAGGGCTGATGGTCCTGTTCAACAATGAACGAGTATTCCTCACCAATCTCCTGCTCAAGGGCCAACTGCGCTCCGAGCTCACCAATCGCTGGCGACGTCTTGAATCCCTTGCCCGAGAAACCGGCCATGACCAGGACCTTGCCCATGGAAGGATGCCGCCCCACGTACTCAATGCGAGACTGCGTATACGCCTCGAAGTATGGGTTGATCCGCATTGGATACGACTCGAGGTTCGGGAAGAAATCACGGACCAGTTCGCGCACCGCGGTCAGGTCCGATTCACCGACACGGACGTCAGCGTCATCAGGAGAGTCGACCGCCATGTGATTGGCAAATCCCAGTCCGAGCTTCATCGCCGCCCCGTCGGCCGTCGGGAGTCCGTAAGAATAGTTCGGGGCAGCCCTGATGTACGGCATGAGCCCGGAAAGGTCATGACCAGGGCGCGGAAGGAACCACGTCGACAGCAGCCGGCGCGGAGCCAGCAACGGCGCAATATCGGGAAGCAATGCCGACGTCCACGCACCGGCCGCTACAACCACCTTCTCGAACAGTTCGTCGCTGTCGCCTGTCGTCACTCGCACCTGGGCTCCGCGCTGTTCAATCCTGGTCACTCTGGATTCTGTGCGAATTGATGCCCCTTGTCCGATGGCAGCGTTGGCTGCTGCTTGGATCGCACGATCTGGATAGATGGTCCCAGCGTCACGGTCGAGGACTCCGAACTCGTTCTCATGAAGGTTCAAGTCCGGATATCGGTGTCTCATAGCATCCTGCGAGATCACCTCGGCTCGGTCACCGAGAAGCTCGGCCGATCCTAGAGCTGTTGTCGATGCAACAGTGCCTTCTTCGATAATCGTCAACGCTCCGTCCAAGGAGCGAAGTCGCGGGAGGGCCGTCTCCTGCAGCTCATTCCAGAGTTCGTCAGCACGTTGGACCACCGGGAAGTAACGCATGTCTTCGAGCTCGACGTACCTGAACAGACGCGATTCGCCGCCTGCGGCTCCTCGCGGATGACCGGGACTGTAGAGCTCGTAACCCACAGCATCGACGCCCCGCCGAGCCAATTGCCACAACACCTGTGAGCCGATAGTCCCCGTTCCGATTACTGCAATGCGAGGGGTGTTCATACGATCAACTTCCTTTAGGTTCGACGGTCAGTCCAGTCCGGCGTATAAATTTCGCTGCAGCGGCTTGCGCACGAGTAGCAGGATCAGTCCCACGAGAACTGCGACAGTGCCGATACCGGCGAAGTACGCATTATTCGGGATGGCTGCGAAGAGTTGTCCGAGCAGGCCGGACAGTGACGAGCCGAGCGCCAGCGTCAAGAAGTTCACTGCGACCATCTGAGCGGTAAAAGCTTTGGGCGCGATTTGTGTCGCCAGTGCAAGTCCAATGGGCCCGACGAAGTTCTCAGAACTGCCGACGATCACCATGAAGAGCAGGACCAGAAGCACCGGAATTGCTTCCTGGTACACCAACGCGGAGATGAAAAGGATGAAGAAGAAGCCCACGCCGATCTGGATCATTCCGATCGAGAACTTTGCCCCGGCTCGCGGTTGCCGCGCACCCAGCTTCTTCCACAGGGACGCGATGAGCGGCGCGGCCAACACACCCGCTAGCGGGCTGACCATCGCGACCCACCCGACAGGGAAGGACCACCCGCCGAGATCGCGATCCACCCGGTCTTGGATGAGGATCGAAACGGCGGTGAACTTCTGGAACAGGAATCCGAAGTACAAGCCAGCAGCCAGGAACAAGGGTATGTATGCACCAACTCGCCGCTTCTCCGACCTGGAGACCTTCTTCGACGAGAGCATCACCCCGAAATAGATCGCCGCCGCGACAAGAGCAACCACTGTGGCAACGGTGGACAGGCTCTCCGCAGCCAGCACGCCGGTCCACGCGGCGATGATGATGGCAATGATCGCGACAAAGGTCAGGCCGATGGCATTGCGTGCACCCGTCCGCGACAGGGGGCGAGTGATCTGCCCAGCCCGTTCTGGGAGGTTCCGTGACGAGAACACGTATTGCACGAGGGCGACGATCATTCCGATTGCGGCGAGAGCAAATCCGGGGTGGAAGCCCCAGCTCTCCTGCACGAACCCCGTAGCGAGGGGCCCGAGTACTGCGCCGGTGTTGATCGCCATGTAGAAGTACGAGAAACCTGCGTCCCTCCTGGCGTCCGTCTCGTTCTCGAGGACGAATCCGACGATCGAAGTGATGTTGGTCTTCAGCGCTCCCGTTCCGAGAATAATAAGAACGAGACCAACCGAGAGCCCTGGCATTCCCGGGACGAACGCCAGCGCGATATGGCCGAGGGCGATGACTATTCCGCCGATGAGCACGAGACGCTTCGGGCTGAGGACACGCTCCCCCAACCACGCGCCGACGAGCTGAGCGATGTATACCGCTCCCCCATACGCGCCGACAATCCCTGCCGACGCAGCAGAACCCAGAGCCAGTCCACCCCTGTCGAGCTCGTAGAGGAGGTAAAAGGCCAGGATGCTCTGAAGGCCATAAAAGGAGAACCTCTCCCAGAGCTCGGTGAAGGCCATGCCTCCAACACTTCGCGCACGGGCCTGGCGCGCCACTGGTTTCACATCATTGTGGATCGATGTCAACGTCTTCCTTCTTTCATGGGAGCAGCGTCGTTGGTGCAATCAACTGGTTTCAGTACGTCGGAGGAGCCATCATCCACACGACGCGTGCGGCTGCGGTGCCGGTGGCTTCGGCCACCCGGTGGGGTTGATCGCTCTTGTAGTGAAGCGAATCCAATGCGGCCAATCGGTTGGTCGTGCCGTCGACGGTGACTTCGACCTCACCCTCGATGACTAGAAGGATCTCCTCGGACGCCCCGTGAGTGTAGGGTTCGACTCCGGTGTCCCCACCGGGCTCGAAGTGCCCCACGAGCACTTCAAGATGATCGAAGTGCGACGGAGAAATCTTGACCTTCGACGCTTCATTGCCGAATCTCTTGCGCGCGGCATCGGCGAACCGAAGGACAGGGCTGCCTTCAACATTCGGTTCGTTGAACAGGTCGCCGACGTTGAGTCGAATCACGCCGCAGACGTTTTGTAAGGTCGCCACGCTTCCCATCGCAATGCCGCGCTCAAGCTGGGATAGGTATCCCGTCGTGATGCCGGCTTCCTCTGCGACTTCCTTGAGGGTCAGCTGCAGAGCCAAACGGCGCTTCCGTAAGCGTTCTCCGAGAAGATTCTCATTCTGTGGCTCAGATCTCATTTACTCAAAGTACAATTATTTTTACTCTGAAGTCAATCAGGTTGAGTCGACTCCCGTCTCGCTGATGATGCTTGCGGACCAAGGCGAACTCGATCGCTCGATCCTAAGTCAGGCACAAAAGATCGCGCTCAGCTCGACCCCAGACGCGTCCAAGTTCGTTCCCCAGAGGACCATTCCCGAGCCACCATAGATCGGGTGGTTCAAAAGTAATTACCTTTATATTATTGCAATCTCTTATCCATGTGTCTAGCATCACAGTATGGCGACGGCGAAGCACCTTGAGATCCGCGAGAGCATCGAAGCAGACATCCACAGAGGGCTCTTCGACGTGGGGCAAAAACTCCCCACGGAGAAGGAACTCATGGAGCGTTTCGGCGTCAGTCGCAACCCCGTGCAGAAGGCAATGAACGCGTTGGTGGAAGCCGGCCTCGTCTCTCGCAAACGCGGATCAGGAACGATCGTCGCTTCAACTGGCCTGCGCACCAACCTGCTCCGGATGATGGATCCTTCGCTGACCAGCCCTGAAGTCGACGGCGACCATAAAGTCGTCAGCGTCGAAGTCTCCTCAGCCGAATCATTTCCACTCAGCCGGAACGTGTTCCCAAAAGGGCAACCAACTGCTGCGCTGACGAGGATGAAGTACAGCGCTGATGGTCAACCACTGGCTCTCGAACGGTGCTGCATCAATCTCAGCCGTGCGCCAGAAGTCCTCTCGCAGAACCTGGAGCACCTGACCACGATCGCCTATTACAACTCACTCGGCCTTGGGATCAGACGGGCAAACACCGTCCTCAGAGCAGCTCTCCTGGAGACGTTCGATGCCAGCCACCTCGAAATTTCTTCCTCGGAACCAGTCGTCTGCCAACAGCGCACCACTCACTTGGCCGATGACTCCATCATCGAGGTCGCCGAGTTCTACATCCACCCCCGAAATATGACTCTGGAGGTCAGTCAAATTGACAACAGCTAACCCCGAGAAAATCGCCGTCGTCGGAGCCGGCATCATCGGAACGATGACCGCATGGCAACTCGCCACACGCGGATACGACGTCACCGTATTCGACCAGTGGAACTCCCCGAACGACCGAGGCGCATCGGCTGGCGAGTCGCGAATCTTTCGGACCATCTATAAAGAGGGCCCGGAGTATGTGCCCATCCTGAGGAAGTCCTTCGACAAGTGGCAGGAGCTACAGTCGAATCAGAACACCTCCGTACTCACCATGTGCGAAGGTCTCATGATCGGCCATCCCGACATCGAAGACGTTGCCGCCGTCATCGACTGTGCTCAGGCCGCGGACCTCGACCACGAAGTGCTCTCGCAAACGGAGATGGCGAAGCGGTACCCGCAGTTCGGGCTCGACAGCGACGAAGTCGGCGTCTTCGATCCGGTTGCCGGAGTGTTTCGACCAGAAGCTGCTGTACTGGCTGCACGCAAGGAAGCCGAGCGACTCGGGGCCAACTTCAAGCCCTATACCCGAGTGCTCAACATCCGATCACTGAGCCACTCGGTCATGGTCGACACCGCCGATGGCGCTCACGCGTTCGACAAGATCGTCGTCTCCACCGGCCCGTGGGTGAACGAACTGACCGAGTTCGACTCCAGCACCGTCGAAGCATTGCGCTTGGTCGCCATGTGGTTCCCAGCCAAAGACGTCCCATTGCACACGCCAGAACACATGCCGATCTCCATCCGTCGACATCCAGAAGGCGGATTCTCCTGCTTCCCTGCCCTCGACGGACTCGGAATCAAAATTCTTCCCCACCACCTCGCCTGGAAAACACTTGACTCGGTCGATGACCTCCCCCGATTCATTGAAAACGAAGTCGTCCAATCAACCGAACACGCCGTGGCCCGCCTCATGCCAGGAGTCGACCCCATTCCCTACCGGGTGTCCACATGGACAGAAGGATTCACCGTCGACGGTGCACCGATCGTCGGTCCCTCGAGCGCCGACTCCCGCATCGTTCTAGCTGTGGGCATGTCTGGTCAAGGATTCAAATTCTCACCGATGATGGGCTCCATCGTCAGCGACTTCGTTGAAACGGGCACCTCATCAGATGCGATCGCCATCATGGACTCTCAGCGCTTTGATCGGAGCTCGTCATGAACATCGGCACCACAGTACTCATCTCAGTCACTGCTGCCATCGTCATCGGGATCGGGGCGCTCATCTCGTTCTATGTAGGTAAACGAGCCAAATCCAATGACTCCTGGGTCGTCGGCGGCCGTAACCTCCCGCTCTACGTCATCGCCTTCACCCAATACGCCACCGCAGTCGGCGGCGGCGTACTCGTCGCCCACGTCGGCATCGCCTACGCATGGGGTCTGTCGGTGTTCTGGTACGAAATCTTCGTCATCGTCGGCCTTCTCGTCATTGCGATCTTCGCTGGATGGCTGCGCCGCCGAACGTTCTCGACCATTCCCGAAGTCTTCACGAAACTCTATGGTGAGCACCGGCTCATGCTCTCTATGGTCGCGCTGGCCGTCATCGTCGTTCCGTTCGGCTGGTTGGCCACGCAGTTCATCGCCTTCGCCAACCTCTTCAACGCGGTGACGGGCATCGGGATCACGCCACTGATCATCATCATGGCCGTGGTCTCCATCGCATTCGTCCTCCCCGGCGGACTGACATCAGTCGCCTGGTCCGACTTCTTCTTCGGCGTCTTCATGGTCATCGCATCGATCGTCGTCGGCGCATACGCGATCATCAACGCCGGCGGACCGTCGACGATCGTGAAGAACCTCCCGGCCGAGCTGACCACGATGCCTACCGGGCTCACTGCCGCAGGTGGACTGACGATCCTGCTGTGGCTGTTCTCCATTCTCCCAGGAACGCTGACCAATCAGCTCTACTACCAGCGCATCTTCGCTGCCAGCAACGTCAAACAGGCCCGACAGGGCCTCTATCTCAGCAGCATTCTGATCGGCATATCCGGAATCTATGCACTTATCGTCGGAGTCTCGGTGCGCAGCATGACCGACCAGTTCGGCGTCGACGGCCGCGAACAGGCAGCAGGGTGGTTCCTCGCCCAATTGCCAGTCTGGCTCATCGCAATCTACGGTGCGTTCCTCATGGCCACGATCGTCTCAACTACCGGGTCGGCACTGCACTCTGTCGTGGTCAACTTGGTCAATGATCTCAGGCCAGCGTTCGTCAAGAACAAGGACACATCTTCCGACCTCGTTGCGATGTCTCGGTGGTGCACCGTCGCAGTCTCCGCAATCGCTGCAGTCCTTGCCATCGTCTTCCCCACCGCGCTCAACTGGCTCGTCGCAACGTACGCCTACTCGGCCTCGATGCTGGCCGTGCCGTTCCTCCTCGGCATGATTTTGACCAACAAATGGAAACTCGACGTATCAGTCGGATATGTCTCTATGGCGGCCGGTCTCGTCGTGTGCGCAATCGCCCACATCGCAGGAACCACCATTCCCTACGCAATCTTCGGCATCATCGCGAGCCTCATCGCCTACCTCATCATGCTTGCCGTGAAGAAACCGCAAGCCCGAGCACTCTCCGAAAAAGAAGGAGCCCTTTCATGAAGATACTCGTCATCGGTGCAGGAGTCCTCGGACTCACCACCGCATTCAACCTCGTCGACGACGGACACGACGTCACGATCGTCGACAAGACAGGACCATACGCACAAGCAAGCAGTCGCTCATTCGCCTGGATCAACGCCAACCACAAACTCCCCGCCGAATACCACCGGCTCAACCGTGCCGGTATCGCGGCTCACGAGGAGTTCCAGAAACGATTCGCCAGTCACGGAACGTGGTTCCACCAGCACGGGTGCATCATGTTCGACAGCTCACCAGACAAAGCGACCGGATATGACGAGCGATTCACTGAATCGGCGGAGCTTGACTACCCGGTCGAACGAATCGACTCTGGCCGCCTACGCCAGCTTGAACCCACTGTGAGCTGGCCGACGGACTCAGGCTTGTACTTTCCTCTCGAAGCTCACTTGGACAACGAAGCGTTCGGCAGCCTCATTGAGGGCTTCCTCGAAGAGGCCGCCGTCGTTCCGGAAGTTGCAGAAGTTGTCCACGTAAGAACCGACTCAGACACGGCGACAGTGGAATTCGCTGACGGAGGCACACGGGACTTCGACCAAGTGATCATCGCAGCCGGCGCAGACTCCGGAGCCATCGCAGATCGATCGGGTCTCCTGCTACCAGTGGCAGATTTGTCTCAGCCCGGACCACGGACACACAGCCTGCTCGGTGTCACTGCTCCCACAGACGTGAACCTCAACCGGATCATCATTTCCGACAAGATCAACGTTCGTCCGCGTCGCGACGGTAGCATGTTCGTCCAGATTCCTTCCGTGGAAGCTCGTACCGAAGAAGGAGAGAGCCCGGGACTGCACAACGAGGTCCGGGCCGTCATGGAGACCGAGCTTCAATCGCTCTTTGGCACGCACATCCCAGTGGACCGCGTCATTTTCAGCGGACGCAGCTTCCCGGAAGACGGGCTGAGCATCGTCGGATACCTCGACGATCACCACCGGGCTTACTCGCTTGTCACCCACAGCGGAATGACCATGGCTCCCCTACTAGGACGGCTCGTTGCTGATGAAGTTCGAGGAGACAGCTCACCGCTGCTCAAAGCGTTCCGACCAAGCCGATTCGCGGACGGGGTAGTAAGCGCTACACCCTCTACCTTCATCGGCCGACAGTAGGACCGCGGATCGCCGTGCCCGGGCATCGCATCAGCGCCCGGGCACGCACTAATCGAAGTCAGTCGTTATGCCGAAACTTGACCAAGCTCCGGTACGGACGGGCGTTCAGACCTCGCTCTGCGAGAGAGCCGCTACTTCGCAGTCGCGCCGTCGAGCTGGCGATGAAGCAGGCTGGCGAATCCGAGGTATTCCAACGCTTGTTGAGGGTCCCGGGGCCGGAACAGGTCGTGCGCCCTTGGATTCCGAACTCCGAGCATCGCCCCACGGAAGAGCGCTGCGAACCCCTCTTGCTCGTCCTTTCCGCTCTGACCAGATGCGGTGGACACAGAAACCCGCGGGTTCGAGCCGCCGAACACCTCACCCATCAACTTGACGCCAGACTGCGTGGACTCCGTGAGCTCCCGCACGCGGACTTCGATCGACTTGAATGCCTCGCTCACGGCGGCTTCGTAGTGCCCGTCGGCGAACAGTTCGCTCGATGAGCCGATGATGTCCTCATGAAGGTTCTCGATCGACAGTCGGCGTACAGCTGCTATTCGGCTCGGCGGTGCAGCGCCCCAGGTCACGTGGATGTGCTCCATGCCGCGGAATGATGGCCCCGTGGGATTGTTGACGTCGACAGCCGCCGCGACCTTACGAGCTGTGCCGCCGCGTGGGTCCGGGAACTCCACGACATCGCCTTCATATATCGGCGTGTCTACAGCAAAGAACCCGGTCTTTGCCTGGATGTGAGCCTCCACGTCAAATCGCTGCTCGTCTTCGGTACCGGGGCGGTGGACGATGGTGACCATCGTGGTACCGAAAGTACGGAAGCGAGACGGGAGCGATGCCATATTTCCAATGTTGTCATTGACTGCCGAATACCGCCAGCAGGTCCGTGCCACGGCAGTCTCCGCATCTGCCGCTCCCTGGCAGATGCATGCGAGAGACTCGACTCATGATCCGCAGACTGAGCAGGATCGCCGGGCGTACGCCGAGGGCCGCCGCGATGGCGATGAGGTTGTCGACGGTGGCGGCCCGCTCCCAGTGCTCGATGCGGCGCAGGTCCGCGGTCGTCAGCCCGTGGCCGAGCTGGAAGAGGACGTAGGCGAGCTCGTCGAGGCTGAGGTCGCGCAGCTGGCGGTAGTGGTGGACGGCGTCGGCGAAGGCGCGGGACGTGGGCGGGAAGTCGGCTATGGCATCAACTGTATGGCGGGGCACGGACACAGGATCGGCTCGAAGGCAACGGCTGCGGGAGGACTGCCGTGGACGTGGGGACAGGCGGGAGGTTCGCGGCCCCGCCCTACGGGCGGCGGCTCGCCGCCAGGCCGGAGTCGCGGGAGGAAGGCGGATGGTTGGGGGCTCGCCTCAGTCACACGCGGATTCCCGTGTGACTGGGTGCGTGATGGTGTGTGTGACTAGGTGTGTGACCGGCATTTCGCCTCATAAACCAACATCACTGCATGCTCACTCACGACCAGTCACATACATACCCCTCGAAAGAAGTATGCGCGCACGTGCGCGGGGATATATACATATAGATCCCCCGCGCATACGCGCAAGAGGTCGAAAGGGTGTGTGACTGTGTGACCGGGGTTGTTTTCGTCTGGTTTACCAAGCAATTCGCAGTCACACATCCTGTGTGACCGGAGCTCGCACCGCCACCGCCTGCCGCCCTTCCACGAGCGTCCAGCCCGGCACTCAGCGCCGACCATGGAGAGCCTGGCCGCCGGGCCGCGGCTCGCGAGCATACGATCCGGCGGTCAGTTCTCCAGGGAAGCCTCAAGTCCCTCGATCTCCTTTTGGATATGAGCCATCGCGGACTGCGCCTGCTGAAATTCCGACTCTGCCGCCTTCGCTCGCTGCTCCTGCAGCTCGAGGTCGCGCCGGAGCGCGCGGATCCTGCGGTCGACGCTACTCGTGGCGGTCAGCAGGGTCATGAGCGGCACGTCGAGGGCCTCAGCCGCAGCAACGGCTTCATCAAGGCGGACGGCCCGTTGAGACCGTTCGATGCGCGTGACGGCAGTCCCATCGACGGAATAGCCGAGTATCTCCGAGATCCGCTTGGCCAGCGCCGTCTGGCTGACGTCCGCTCGGGCGCGCTCCTCGCGGAGGCGTCGAGCGAAGGTATCGGTCGGCGAGGTGTCGGCCACGGCGCGTCTCCTGATCTACGAGGAAGTCGATACTGCTGCAATCACAGTACCGCACTTTGAAACTGGTGAAATCGCAGTGCATCGTGTAATCTTGTAGGCAAGGCTGCACCCAGTTGGTGCAGCCAATCCAGTGCAGAGGCTAGAGTCGATCTGGTCCCGAACAAGGCGATCAAGGACTTCCTCCGTGCCCATCGAGGCTTGTCGATCGATCATGCCCGACGTGGGGTCGATTGGCTGTTGTATCTGCGGACCGAGGCACCAAAGAACCCGTGGACCTTCGTCACCGCAGACGCCTGGGCACTCGACCGTCAGCGGCCGGTCGTGATCAAGCCCGAGACAGGATAGGGAAGAGACGAAACGGTTGTATGGGACCGGGTTCAGTGTCGAGGACGGTAACGGCATCCAGAAAGGCTGGGGAGGCCGGTCGCGGTGAGAACGACGGGTAGGACACGCCGCTGCTGTACACACATTTTGGCCTATAACCCGAGGTGTCTCTCAGCTGAACCAAACAAAAAGCCCCTCTGATCATCATTTGTGCTGATCAGAGGGGCTGTTGCCGAGCCGCCTGCGGGAATCGAACCCGCGACCTATTCATTACGAGTGAATCGCTCTGCCGACTGAGCTAAGGCGGCAACCGAACCAACTTTAGCCAACTTCTCTGCCAGCGGTCAAAACGGCGATCACCCTACTGGGCGGTGAAGACAGAGAGCTTCGTCACCCTCTTACTGATGGGCGACATCCGGGCGTCTGGCCCGCCGTCGAACGGGTGCCGCACAGCAACAGTCACGCACCCGCTAACCTTGAAAGGACAGTTGGCACAGACACGAGGGTGAGACATCCATGGCAGAGTTCGACTCCGACGACTTCATGAGTGATTTCCAGGCGCTCATCGAATGCGAGTCGTTCTCCAACGACCTCTCTTCCTTGGCCCGCAGCGCCAGACTCGTCTCGCGCATCGGCACCGGAATGCTCGGTGCCGCACCTCAGATCATCGAGACCGACGGCCACCCGCATGTGCTGTGGCGCTTCGGCGCCGGCCCGCGCAAGGTCGTGCTCATCGGCCACCACGACACCGTCTGGCCCATCGGCACGCTCGCTGACTTTCCGTATTCGGTCAAGGACGGAGTGGTCCGCGGACCCGGTGCCGATGATATGAAGGGCGGACTGCTCATCGCCATCTACGCGTTGGCAAAGGTCCGCTCCGAACTCGGCCACCTCGATGGTGTCAGCCTCCTCATCACCGCCGATGAAGAACTCGGCTCCCCGGGTTCCCGACAGATCATCGAAGACGAAGCACGCGGGGCGAAAGCCGCTCTCGTGTTCGAAAGCGGCGCCGCCGACGGCGCCGTCAAGATCGCTCGCAAGGGAGTGGCGATCTACCAGCTCGAAGTCACCGGCCTGGCATCGCATGCCGGAGTCGAACCGGAGAAGGGCATCAACGCCACCATCGAGGTGGCCAACCAGGTCGTCGAGATCGCTGGCCTGCACAAACCCTCGGCCGGAACCTCTGTCGTCCCGACCGTGATGACCAGCGGCTCGACAACGAACACCGTACCGGCCAAAGCCGTCGTCGGCATCGACTCCAGAGCCGCCTCGGCGGATGAACAGGTGCGCATCGACGATGCTCTGCGCGCCCTGACGCCCACCGTGGCCGGTGCGAAGATCGAACTCAAGGGCGGAATCAACCGTGCTCCGCTCGAAGAGGACATGGCGATGGGCCTCTACGCCCGCGCCCAACGGCTGGCCGGACGACTTGGGCATCCCCCGCTGCGGTCCGTCGCCGTCGGCGGAGGGTCTGACGGCAACTTCACCGCCGGAGTCGGCACTCCGACCCTTGACGGTCTCGGCACCGTCGGTGGAGGCTCCCACGCCCGCACCGAACATGCCCTGCAGATCTGGATTCCCCGCCGCATCGAACTCACCGCGGCACTCGTCACAGAGTTCCTCAGCGAGAGCTGAGGGGCCGACTACTCCCCCGGCGCTTCTCGACGCCGTCGATTCAGGGCCCCGGAACTCAGATCGCGCCGGTGCGGTCTTCCTGCAGCCAGGGGTTCGACAGCAGCACGAAGGCTGCTTCGACGATGAGCACCGGCGACATGTTCGTCTGCAGACGCTGCCGGGCCTCGGTGATGGCGTCGATGCGCAGCAGCGTGGTGTCGGGACCATCCCGGTTCGCCTGTTCGGCGATGAGATCGACTTCGCCGGCGTTGATCCACCCGTCACGGATCCCCAGCTGGTACATGAGGATGTCGCGGTAGAGGCTCATGAGTTCGAGGAAGATCCGGTCGAGCTCATCGTTGCGGGCCCGCACCGAGCGGCGCTTCTGCTCCTCCTCGAGCTTCCTGATCTGCGCTCTGGCCGACGGCGGAATCGTCTTCTCCCCTTCGACACCCAAGGTGGTCAGCAGCTGAGTCCGCTCGGCGGCGTTGCGCTCTTCGACTCGTGACTTCGCGGTTTCGGCAGCGTTGTCGACGATGCGGCCGGCCAAACGGATCGTCGCCCCCACGGAGGTGAGTTTGCCGGGGATCGCGAGAATCTGTTTACGTTCGGCATCAGCCGATTCGTTGAGTGCGAGGTATTTCGCGCGCCCGATGTGGTTCTGGGCCACTGCGGCAGCCCAGTGTGCGCGATCTTCCGAGACGTTGTCGCGCTGCATCAGCAGCTGTGCCACGGCATCCCGAGAGGGGATGCGCAGTCGCACAGGACGACACCGCGACCGGATGGTGGTGAGCACATCGATCGGACTCGGCGCGCACAGCAGCCACACGGTTCCCGGAGGCGGCTCTTCGATGGCTTTGAGCAGCACGTTCGCTGTGCGTTCCATCATCCGGTCGGCATCTTCGATGATGACGACGCGCCATTTCGAGTTCACGGGCGACGCCTGTGCCTTGGACACGAGTTCACGGACCTCTTCGATCGATATGACCGATTTCTGCGTCGACATGATCGTCAGGGACTCGTGATGACCCGACAGCACTCGGGCGGTCACGTCATTCGATTCAGTGCCCCCGGAGATGAGCGCGGCGGCGAAGGCGCGCGCCGCGTTCGACCGCCCCGACCCGGGCGGTCCGGTGAACAGCCACGCGTGGGTCATCGCCGCCGGGTTGTCCAGGGCATAGCCGAGCTGGGTGATGACGTCATCTTGCCCGACGAGTTCGTCGAAGACGCTCACTTCAGGAATCCTCCGGGTTGGTGAAGCGACGGGTGCTGCGTTCGCGCTGCCTGCGCAGACGTTCCCGAGCCTGCCGTTCGATCTCGGCTTGAGCCTGCAGCCGTTCACGGCTCATCTCGCGGGCGGTGCGGACCGGCAGCACCGTGGTCTCTGCGTCCCCGGCATCGACCGAGTCATCGACTGCGTCATCCTCACCGGCTTCGGTACTCGAATCGGCCCGGTGGACGACGCGGGTTTCGGCATCTTCGGCATCGACACGGTTGACGATCCGGGTTTCCGCGTCTTCATCTGCGACGATTCGGTCCGTCGGCACACCATCGGCATCATCGCTGTCGTCGACGAGCGCCTCCGAGGCGGTCCCGCTGGCCGGCAGCACCGTGGTCGCCGCGTCCTCGTCGGAACGGTTCGGGGCCTCATCTGAACGATGCGAGCTCTTCGGTTCCAAGAAGGACGGAAGTTCCTCCTCGTCGCCTTCCGAATCCCGGTCCGCATTCTCATCCGCGGATGCCGGGGATGCGGAAGCGGCGGAGCGTTCCACATTCGCCGAGGCGGCCGGATCCTCCCGCAGATCGGCCCCGAGGTCGACGCGTTCGGTGGGAACTGCACCGGAGATCTCGGCCTCGGCGTCGGTGATCGCAGAGGGAACGAACCGATCGCTGGAGGCCGGGACGAAGCGCGGTCCGCGTTCGTGCATCTCGTCTTCGCCGCTCGTATCGCGTTCGTCTGTGTCGTCCGCGTCGGTGTCGTCCTCGGCGGAGCCGTCTGCCGTATTGCGGCTGTCGACAGAGTCGTCCTCGGTCTCAGGGGCACCGACCACTTCTGCGGAGCCGTCAGCAGAGGGCAATACGTCCTTCTCGTCGTCCGACTCGACCGCACCGTCGTCCGCCACGCTTCCGGCGGCCACGGCAGCGATCGGCACGGAGCTGCGTTCCGGGCCGCTGTCGGGCTCGGCATTCGACGTTGCGGCGGGGGCCGCCTCGGTGCCGGTGTCGCGTTTGACCAGGGTCTGCGGAAGCCGAGCGCGGATGGCCGCGAGGATCTGCTCGGTCAGCTCATCGGCGTCGACCGACGCATCGAGGACGACGTAGCGGTCGAGTTCCTTGTGCGCACGGGACAGGTAGGTCTGGCGCACTCGCTGGTGGAACTGCTGGTTCTCCTCGTCGAGGTAGTTGCTGTCGCCACGTTTGCCCATCCGCTCGGCGGCGACCTCGGGTTCGATGTCGAGGACGATCGTCAGGTTGGGCACGAGCCCCTGTGTGGCCCAGCGGCTCAGTGCGAGGATCGTCTTCTCGTCGAAGCTGCGACCCGCTGCCTGGTAGGCGATCGTCGAATCGATGTACCGGTCGGTGATGACGATGTTTCCGGCATCGAGGCTGGGGTCGACCAGGGACGCCACATGGTGGGCACGGTCGGCGGCGAAGAGCAGGGCTTCGGTGCGCGGGCTCGGCGGGTCGGAGTCGAAGAGGACGGAGCGGATCTTCGTGCCCAGTTCGGTGCCGCCGGGTTCGCGGGTGGCCTCCACGTGATAGCCGTCATCGGCCAGAGCCGCGGAGATGCGTTTGATCTGTGTGGTCTTGCCGGAACCGTCTCCGCCTTCGATGGCGATGAAGAATCCGGCGCCGAGGCGCTCGGCCGAGTTTCCGAGTCCGCCTGCCGCAGCCTCTGGCTGGGTGGGCGGGCGGAATCCGTGGACGATGTCGACGGACAGGCCCTGCAATCGGTGCGGATCGAAGGTGAAGAGTCCGATGACTCCGGCGATGAGGGCGGAGATGCCGAAGATGAGGAACGCCACGTCGCTGGGGGCGAGCACCCAGTCGGGGCTCGAGCCGACCTCGACCGTGCCGCCGAGGTCGAGGGCGTTGATCACCAGGGCCAGTCCGGCACCGGCGACGGCACCGTAGCGGCGGGAGAAGTCATAGGGCTGAGCGCGCACACCGATGCCGACGAGGAATGCGATCGCAGCGGAGAGAACGACCTTGCCGGAGAGTTCGTTGATTCCGCCGGTGGCCAGCAGCAGCACACCGGAGACGAGCAGAGCGAACGTAGACACGCGCGGACGGGACATGCCGGGGGCGAAGGTCGGTCCCATCTCGAATCCGATGGCCCATCCGACGAGGCAGCAGGCGATGATGACCGCGAACCCGGCCTGACCATAGCCGTGGCCGATCGCCGTGGGCTGGGCGAGCATGAAGGTGGCGCCGAGGATGGCGAAGAGGCCGATGCACACCCACGGGTTCGCAATCGACTCTGCGGGACGGGCGACCCGGGCCTTGAGTTCGGGGAACTGTCCGGTCGTCGCGGACTCCGCGTGCAGGGCGCGTTCGGGGGTGAGGAAGATGATGACGGAACCGGCAGCCATGCCGATTCCCACCAGCAGAGACACCCAGCCGAGCGCTTGGGTTCCTGCGGCGGATCCGCCGAGGATCTGGAAGGCGCAGGAGACGAATACGAGAACGGCTGCGGGAATGCCGACACGGCGCCACGGCTTCTCGTGTCTGAAGGGGTTGATGCTCGTGAGCAGACCCACCACTGCGCCGAGGAACAGGGCCGCGACCCAGGTCAACCAGGCGCTGGGCGCAAGGCTGAGGACGACTAGGATGGCGGCTTCGATGATCGCAGAGATGCTCAGAGCGGTCTTGCGCACCGCCGGCGGGCGGGAAGCGAAGACCTTTGCGGGGATGAAGAGACCGGCGCAGGAGAGGGCGAAGACGATGAGCAGCGACAGACTGCCCATCTGGTTGTCGAATCCTCCGGCGCTGAGAGACTCTCCCATGGCGGTGAAGGCGCGTCCGCCCACCGTCGCGACGAGTCCGCTGGTTCCTGCCACGACATAGCTGATCGCGACTAAAACGATCAGGGCACCCCAGGCTGCGGTCTCGGTGACCAGGCGGCCGGGGGCTCCGGGCAGTCGGTGTCCTGTAGTCGTCAACATGCTCACAGCCCTACACTATCTGTCCGAACTGACATATCTCTTGGAAACGAGTGCGATCTGCGACAACCCGAACCCGACCGGAGCCTGCCGATCCTCTACCCTTGAACTCGTGCACACTGACTCACTGGCGATGACCACGGTGGCGGCAGAAGGCTTAGGCCCCGTGGAGGAACTCGCTTTCGCCCGCGTCCTCCTCGATTCGGTCAAGGCCGGACGCCGCGGGGCGACCCTGCGGATGTACCGTCCGGCCCCGACCCTGGCGTTCGGTGCCCGGGATCGTTTCCTGCCGGGTTTCGCCGCCGCCATCGAAGCGGCTCGGGATCACGGTTTCACGCCTGCTCTGCGCAGCCTCGGTGGGCGTGCGGCCGCTTACCATCCGGGGTCGTTGGTCATCGATCACATCGAACCGAGTGATTCATTCATCACGAATACCAACGCACGGTTCACCGGTTTCGGCCAGGACTATGTCGAGGTGCTGCGCGGGCTGGGCATCGACGCCCGCCTCGGCGAGATTCCCGGCGAATACTGCCCCGGTGAGCACAGCGTCAACGTGGCCGGGCGGATCAAGGCGATCGGCACCGCCCAGCGCGTGGTCTCCGGTGCCTGGCTGTTCTCGTCGTCCGTCGTCGTCGAGGACCCTGATCCGATCCGCGCGGTGCTCACTGATGTCGAGGCCGCCCTCGGAATCGATTGGGATCCGTCCACGGGGGGATCGATCAGCGAGGTCCATCCCGAGGTGACGATCGATTCCGTCGCCGAGGCGTTCGCCGCCTACTATACCGACGCGAATCCGGATTCGCCCCTGTCCCCCACCGCCGAGGAGCTGGCCGAAGTAGCCGCCCACGCGGACAAGCACCGGCTGTGAGGTCGGCAAAAGCTGTGGCCGCCACAGGCCGGGACAGCGCGCGAACTGCGGAGGCTGAATTACTGTGACCGAACGACTGTGGGAGCACACACCATGACCGTCACCATTCGTGAAGCAGAACGCTCTGATCTGCCGGAGATCCTGCGGCTTGTCCGCGCGCTGGCTGTCTATGAGAAGGAACCGGATGCGGTGGAGGCCACCGAGGCGGATTTCGCGGCAGTGATGTTCCCCGTCGATGGTCATGCGAACACGTTCGGTCTCGTGGCCGAGGCGGGCGGCGAGGTCATCGGCATCGCGATCTGGTTCCATTCGTTCTCGACCTGGACCGGCAGGAACGGCATCTGGCTCGAGGACCTCTTCGTCTTGCCCGAACATCGCGGCTCGGGAGCCGGAAAGGCGCTGCTCGGCCGGCTGGCGCAGATCTGCCAGGAGCGCGGACTGACGCGGCTCGAATGGTGCGTGCTCAAATGGAACACCCCGTCCATCGGGTTCTACGAATCACTGGGTGCGAAGCCGCAGGACGAGTGGGAGACCTACCGACTCGACGGCCAGGCGCTCACCGACTTCGCAGATTCGTCGCGCGGCTGACCTCGCCCCTGACGGGATTGGAGTCACCGCAAAGTCGTGACCGGTGATCGCCGCGAGCTCGGTAGCCGTCGACTCAGGGAGTCTTCGGCTTGGCCGTGCTCGTCTTCTTCGCCGCTGTCGTCTTGGCGGCCGTCGTCTTCTTCGCAGCCGTCTTCTTGGCTGGGGCCTTCTTCGCCGAAGCCTTCTTCTTCGCCGGTCCCTTCGCGCGCTTCTCAGCGAGCAGAGTCGCGGCGCGTTCGAGCGTCACGGCTTCGACGGAGTCGTCCTTGCGCAGAGTCGCATTCGTCTCACCATCGGTGACATACGGTCCGAAGCGACCGTCCTTGACGACGACGGGCTTCTTCGTCTCCGGGTCCTCGCCGAGTTCCTTCAGCGGTGCCGCAGCACGTCGACCGCCGCGCTGCTTCGGCTCGGAGTAGATCTTCAGCGCCTCCTCGAGGGTGATGTTGAAGATCTGCTCCTCATCGGTCAGGGAGCGGGAGTCGGTGCCCTTCTTCAGGTACGGCCCGTAGCGGCCGTTCTGCGCGGTGATGTCCGTGCCCTCTTCGTCCTGGCCGACCACGCGCGGCAAGCTGAGCAGCTTGAGCGCGGTCTCGAGGTCGATCGAGTTCAGATCCATCGACTTGAACAGCGAACCTGTGCGCGGCTTCGGCTTCTTCGCACCCCGCTTCGGCTTCTCCTCGGGTTCGGGCAGCACCTCGGAGACATAGGGCCCGAAACGACCGTTCTTCGCCACGATGGTGTGTCCGGTCTCCGGGTCGACACCGAGCTCGCGGTCGCCGTCGCCCTGGGATTCGATGAGTTCGGCCGCCTTCGCCGCTGTCAGCTCATCGGGTGCCAGATCGTCGGGGACGGAGACCCGCTTCGGGTCCTCGCCGTCCTTCTCCGAGGCGACCTCAAGGTAGGGACCGTAGCGGCCCACCCGCAGGTTCACACCTTCGCTGATGGCCACGGTGTTGACCTCGCGCGCATCGATATCGCCGAGGTCGTCGACGATTGCTTTGAGTCCCTCTCGGTCCTGACCCTTGTCGCCGAAGTAGAATCCGGCCAGCCAGTCGTTGCGGTCCTCTTCGCCCATCGCGATCCGGTCGAGTTCGGATTCGAGGTCAGCGGTGAACGCATAGTCGACCAGCCCGGTGAAGTGCTCTTCGAGCAGTCGGACGACGGAGAACGCCAACCAGCTGGGCACCAGTGCGTTGCCGCGAGTGGTCACATAGCCGCGGTCCTGGATGACGGAGATCGTCGCCGCATAGGTCGAGGGTCGGCCGATGCCGAGCTCTTCGAGCTGCTTGACCAGGCTGGCTTCGGTGAAGCGCGGCGGCGGAGCGGTGGTGTGGCCGTCGGCTTCGGCCTTGACGACCGACAGCGATTGGCCCTCTTCGACCTGCGGCAGCCGCGACTCTCCGGACTTCGTGTCGTAGCGGGACGCGTCCTGACCTTCTTCATAGGCGGCGAGGAATCCGCGGAAGGTGATGACGGTGCCGCTGGCGCTGAATCCGGCTTCATGACCGTCGGCGAGGGCGGCGCTGACCTTGATGGTCGCGGTCTTGCCCTTCGCGTCGGCCATCTGGCTGGCGACGGTGCGCTTCCAGATGAGGTCGTAGAGACGGAACTCGTCACCGTTCAGCTGCTTGGACACCTGTGCCGGGGTGCGGAAGGAGTCACCGGCGGGGCGGATCGCCTCGTGGGCCTCCTGCGCCGATTTCTGCTTGCTCGAGTACTGGCGCGGCGACTGCGGAACGAATTCGGGACCGTAGAGTTCGGTCACCTGCTTGCGAGCGGCGGCGATGGCCTGTCCTGACAGCGCCGAGGAGTCGGTACGCATATAGGTGATGTAGCCGTGCTCGTAGAGCGACTGCGCGGTGCGCATGGCCTGACGAGCGCTCATGCGCAGTTTGCGACCGGCTTCCTGCTGCAGGGTCGAGGTCGTGAACGGAGCGGCCGGGCGGCGGGAGTAGGGCTTCGACTCCACCGCGGTCACCGTCAGCGCATCCTTGGCGCTGCCGTTCAGCTCCGTGGCCAGGGATTCCGCTCGCGCCTGGTCGACGATCGTTGCCGAGGTGTTCTTCAGTTCGCCCTTGTCGTTGAAGTCACGGCCGCTGGCCACCCGCGACCCGTCGAGGGTGGTGAGGTTCGCGGCGAACGGGTTCGTCCCGTCCGGCAGACCGAGATCGATATCGAGGTCCCAGTAGTCGGCAGGCACGAAGGCCATGCGTTCGCGTTCGCGTTCGACGACGAGCCGGGTGGCCACGGACTGCACACGTCCGGCCGAGAGCCCGGCCCGGATCTTGCGCCACAGCACTGGTGAGACCTCGTAGCCGTAGAGACGGTCGAGGATGCGGCGGGTCTCCTGCGCGTCGACGAGCGAGGTGTCGATTTCGCGGGTGTTCTCCAGGGCCCGGTCGATCGCCTCAGGCGTGATCTCGTGGAAGACCATGCGCTTGACCGGAATCTTCGGTTTGAGGACTTCGAGCAGATGCCAGGCGATGGCCTCTCCTTCGCGGTCCTCATCCGTTGCCAGATAGAGTTCGTCGGCGTCCTTGAGCAGACGCTTGAGTTCGGTGACCTTCTTCTTCTTGCCCGGGTCGATCCGATAGTAGGGATCGAAGTTGTTGTCGACGTCGACAGCGAACTTTCCGTACGGCCCCTTCTTCATATCGGCGGGCAGCTCCGAAGGGGTGGGCAGGTCGCGGATATGACCGACGGAGGCCTCGACGTCATAACCGTCGCCGAGGTATCCCACAATCGTTCGCGCCTTCGTCGGAGACTCGACGATGACGAGGCGACGGGGCTTCTTCTCGGTTGTGGTCACGCTTTCACATTCCTCTCACGGCATCAGCTGCCCGCTGCAACGGACGATCCGGCCCAATGTAACACTGTTGAACGGACACGTTCCTCATCGGCCCTTGCGGCCCGGATGCTGCCCGGACCTCGTCCGATCTCGGCTCGAACATGGGGTCAACGGTTTCCGATCCTATCCCTATTCCGCCGACGTCCCCGTCGTCGAGCTCCCGATCGAACCGCCGTCGGGCAGCAGTGCACCCGCCGCGCACAGGGCTCTGACCTGGGCCACGAGTTGGTCTTCCAGTGCCGTGGCATCGACCTCGAGAAGCTGAGCCAAGGCCCCGGCAGTCTGTCGCAGCGTCAGCGTCCCATCCGCGACGGACACGAACCCGGCCAACGCCGTATCGAGGTCGAAGATCTGCCCGAAGCCGATCCCCTGCTCCAAGGTGATCGAGTTGGGTTCCGGCGCCCCGGGAACGAAATGGCGATGTTCGACGAGGTCGGGTGAGCGGGTGAAAGCGGTCGCGGCGATCTCCTCCGGTCCGGCCGTTGCCAGCCACGACCGGATCGCGATGATCGTGGTGAGGAACTCTGCGAGTCCGTGCGGATTGTTCGCCGGCGCCGAGGTGACCCTGACCCGGGTCTTGAACACTCCCTCGGCCGTCCCCGACGGTCCGCGGTCGACGTCCGAGGCGGCGTCGCCGATCGCGGTGTCGTCGGTGCCGATCGTTGGCACATCGTTATCGGACTTCGCCATCAGCACGTATCCGAAGACGACTTCATCCACAGCTCTGGTGTCGAAGTCGTCGAGCCATGCGGCGACTGCGTCGTTCCAGGCAGTGCTGGCGCGAGGGATCCCGCCGTCGCGGATCCACGTCTCGGCGTAGGCGATGGGGTCGAGGGCTTCGCGTTCGATGACGAATACGGACATGTCGTCATCGTCGACCCAGGTCTCCGGTCCTTCGTCCGTCACCGAGGCGGCTTCCCAGTTTCCGAGGCAGACGCTACGACCGCCCGGGGTGAGGTTCTCGGGGATCCGGGTGAAGAGCTCCCGAACGAGTCGGTCCCCGGTCATTCCACCGTCCCGGTATTCGAAGGTGGTGTCCGTGCTGCGCGGGGTGATGACGAACGGCGGATTCGACACGAGCAGATCCACGGGTTCGTGCAATGGTTCGAGCAGCGAGCCGTGCCGGAATTCGATCGTCGTCACGCCGTTGAGTCCAGCCGAGAGTTCGGCCAGACGCAGGGCTCGGTGGGAGATGTCGGTGGCGATGACTCGGTCGCTGTGGCGGGCCAGCAGCAGAGCTTGGATTCCGCAGCCGGTGCCGATGTCGGCGGCCACACCGACGTGATCGCGCGGGGTGATCGACACCAGCGTCCGGCCGGCTCCGCCGAGTCCGAGCACGAACTCGCCGTCGAGGACATCCGGTGTGGTCAGGGTGCCGTGGTCGGCCACGAGGTAGAGGTTCTCGTCCCCGGGACGGAAGCCGCGCGGAACACCGACGGGAAGATCATAGGGGGTCAGGGCGAAGGGGGCGATCACCTCGTCGTCGTCCACGGTGATCAGCCCCGCCTCGGCGGCGGTGTCGAAGGACTCCCCCAGCAGGGCTCGGACCTCGGCGACCGGGACTGGGCGGTGGAAGTGGAAGAGCAGCGCCGCACTGGCCATGGCCCGGTCGGCGAACGTCGACGACGGGTCCGCCAGCGTCCGGGTACAGCGGTGGATGGCGGGGGCGGCGTTGTTGCGCAGCAGCGCCTCCGAGGTCGGGCCGCCCCAGAACCGGCGCAGCCGTGGTTCGGTGTATCCGGAACGGTAGAGGGTCTCGCCCAGGTGGGCCAACGGCAGATCAGTCACAGAAGAATCCTAGCGACTGCGCCATAATTGACTCATGGCCTCCTCTGCTCTTCTCGACATCGTCACCGGTTTCGGTGCCCGAGATGAGCGGATCGTCCATGTCCGCGATATCCCGCAGCGTTTCGAACGGGATGCCGAGTGGCCGGACTGGATCGACGAGGAACTCAAACACGCCTGTCATTCCATCGGCGTCGACGCTCTGTGGCAGCACCAGCTCGAGGCGGCGCAGACGGCCAGGGACGGTTCCGATGTCGTCATCGCCACCCCCACCGCGTCGGGCAAGTCCTTGGGATTCTGGCTGCCGGTGCTCGAAGCGATCCAAGCGACGCGCGGGAAGCTGCGCACCGCCTCGGCGATCTACATCGCTCCGACGAAGGCTCTGGCCGCCGATCAGCTGACCAAACTCGAACGGTTCGTCATCCAGGGCATGCGCCCGGCCAGCTATGACGGGGACACCTCTCAGGTCTCGAAGGACTGGGCGCGACGGCATGCGAACATCATCTTCACCAACCCGGACATGCTCCACCGCAGCATTCTGCCCCAGCACGAGCGCTTCACCCGGATGTTCAAGAACCTGCGATTCATCGTCATCGATGAAGCCCACCGCTACCGCGGAGTGTTCGGCTCCCACGTCGCGCTCATCCTGCGCCGCCTGTTGCGCATCGCCGCCCACTACGGCGCCTCGCCGGTCGTCATCGGAGCCTCGGCGACGATGGCGGACCCGGATGTGGCCTTTGCGAAGCTGACCGGCCGGCCGGCTCACGCGGTGACCGAGGATTCGTCCCCACGTGCAGCCGGCAGCTTCGCCCTGTGGGAGCCTCCTGTGTCACCGGGCGGGGACCGGCGCAGCGGCCTGGTCGAGGCCGCCGATGTCATCACCGATTCCATGTGCGCCGGATATCGATCGATCACGTTCATCGCCTCGCGCCGAGGCACCGAAGCATTGGCGCAGACGGTCCGAGACCAGGTGGGCCAGGTGGACGACACCCTGACCGGCAAGGTCGCCGCATACCGGGGCGGGTACCTGGCCGAAGAGCGCAGAATGCTCGAGACGGCGCTGCGTTCGGGTCGGCTGCTGGCCGTGGCATCGACGAACGCTCTGGAGTTGGGCATCGACATCTCCGGCCTCGACCTCGTCATCATCTCCGGCTGGCCGGGAACCCTGGCCTCCCTGTGGCAGCAGGCGGGACGCGCGGGCAGAGCCGGGCAGCGGTGGATGGCGGTGTTCATCGCCCGCGATGATCCGCTCGACACCTTCGTCGTCCACCATCCCGAAGTCATCTTCGACTCCCCCGTCGACGCCGGCGTCATCCATCCGGGCAATCCGCACGTGCTCTCCGGCCACCTCTGTGCGGCCGCCGCCGAGGTGCCGCTGAAGTCGGCCGACCTCGTGCACTTCCCGGACAGTTCGTCCGAAGTCATTGACGATCTCGTGGAACGGAAGATGCTTCGGGCACGTCCGACCGGATGGTTCTGGGCGAAGGACCAACCAGCGACCGACCTGTCCGATATCCGCGGCTCCGGCGGCGGTCAATTCAGCCTGGTCGAAGCGAGCACCGGCACTCTGCTGGGCACGGTCGACGAATCGGGTGCACATACGGGAGCCCATCCGGGAGCGGTGTACACGCATCAGGGCATCGACTTCACCGTCCTCGATCTCGACCTCGAGGACCGGATCGTCGCCGTCGAACGTGCCCAGGTCGACTACACGACTCAGCCGCGCTCGCAGACGGAGATCTCGATCGTCGACACCGATGCGCAGCGGGTTCTGCCCTCCGGGGTGGCTGTGTGCAGCGGCACCGTCGACGTCAAGGATCAGGTCGTCGCCTACCGGATGCGGGCCAAGCGCGGTGGAGCGATCATCGCCGAACATGAGCTCGACCTGCCGGAGCGCACGCTGCGGACGAAGGCCGTGTGGTGGACGATTCCGCAGAGCGTCCTCGACGAGGCCGAAGTCGTCTCCGGAGACCTGCCCGGAGCGGTCCACGCCGCCGAGCATGCCTCGATCGGCTTGCTGCCGCTCTTCGCCGGCTGTGACCGCTGGGATATCGGCGGCGTGTCGACGGCCCTGCACGCCGACACCGGGCGGGCGACGGTGTTCGTCTATGACGGTCTGGCCGGTGGTGCCGGTTTCGCCGAGCGCGGCAGCGAGGTCATCGAAGAATGGCTGGGGGCGACCAGGGACGCCATCGCCGCATGTGAGTGCATCGACGGCTGTCCGTCCTGTGTGCAGTCGCCGAAGTGCGGCAATGGGAACGAGCCGTTGGAGAAGGACGCTGCGCTGCGGCTGCTGCGCACCGTGCTCAGGTAGCGATCCCTCTCATTTTCCGGCGACCGCCTCCTCTCTGACCTTCGGCAGTGGTCCCGGGATGTCGACTTCGATGACGACGTAGGCGGATTGCTCACTCAACGACGCACGGCAGTCCTTGAGGTGTCCGCCGTTGCGAGTCGCTACCTCCTTCGCCGTCTCACACGGTTCCCCGGTGGCCAGTCCGCGCACGGCGTCTGCGGCGGCGAGCGCCGCCAGGTCCGCGGCGCTCTGTGCCCGACTGTGGGCGACGAAGGCCTGGCCGAGGCTGCCGATGGCGGTGACGAGGACGAGCACGATCGAGCAGAGTCCCACGACGATGTTCGTCATGACGGCCCTCCTCGGTCCCCTTCGAAACGTGCGGTGGCATCCGCGTCGACGGTGTCGAGGAAGAAGATCGCGGCCGGCAGTTCGATCGTGACCGTGGCGACCGAGTATCCGCCGTCGGCTCGAACGCGGACCGAGGAGGAGTCACCGGCGTGCTTCTTCGCTTCGGACACGACTGCGGCCTGGGGTTCGCCGCGGGCGATCTCACGGGCCGCGGACCGTGCCGCGTCGAAGGCTCGCAGCTGGGAGAACCCGACAGCGGCGGCTCCCGCGAGCAGCACGATGAGAAGAACGACGGCCGGCATGACGACGGCGAATTCCGCCGTCGCCGTTCCCGCATCGCGATCCCATCCTCCCTGCCGCTGACAGGAGCGTCCGCATGCCATGACGGTTCAGCTTCCCAGACCGAGCGCCGAGGAGATGACCCCGGTGATGAGTTCCTTGATCGGTTCGGATTTGAGGACGACGACGAGCAGTGCGGCGAATCCGCACGCGGCCAGAGTGGTGATCGCATATTCGGCTGTGGTCGCTCCGGCGTCGGGTTCCCAGAACTGTTCGATCTCACTGTGGTCCTCGACCGGTTCGATGTGCCCGGCCGGCGGATCCTCGATCTCCGGGGACGGTGATGTGGTAACCATGCTCTCCTCCTTGGCTGAAACCCCGTTCGCACTCTGCGAGCGGACCTTCAGCCTGGGAGTCGGCATGCTGCCGTGTCCAGGGCCGGATTCGCCCCTGTGGAAACGGGTTCTGCATCCACAGGCTCACGGTGTGCGAGTGGAGGCGCCGTCCACAGGAAACGGCGTGCGAGTCAGTGGCGCCGACGCCTCAGCTGTTGCCGGCCCAGTCGTCTCTGAGGATGGCCATGATCACTTCATCGTGGCGCCGACCGTTGAAGAACACGGCCTCGCGTCGACGGCCTTCTTCGACGAATCCGGCTTTCGTATAAGAGGCGATTCCGCGGGTGTTGAATGCCCAGGTCTGCAGCTCGATGCGATTGAGTCCCAGTTGGAGGAACCCGTATTTCACTGCCAGTCGCACCGCATCCGAACCGTATCCGCGGCCGTGGAATTCGGGGCCGAGGACGATCGCCAGAGTGGCGGACTGGTTGATGGGGTTGCGTCCGTAGAGGGTGATATGGCCGACGAACTCCTCGGTTTCGGTCAGCTCGATGCTGAAGCCGACTGCCTCGCTCGAGGTGTTCGCGCTCCACTGCGAGAACTGCTCGGACACACCCCCTTCGGGCCGCGGCAGAACCGTGTGATTCTGCAGGACAACGATCGAGGGATCGAACCACCACTGTTCGAGATACGGCAGATCATCCTCCCTCAACGGCCGCAGACGCACGGATCGACCGATGAAGAGATTCTCGGCGTAGTCCTCGGCTTGTTCGACATTGGACAGCTGATTGAATGGTGTGACCGGTGCCATGTCCCGAGCCTATCGGTCGAGTCTGAAAACCAGGTCACCGCTTCAGAAGAACACGGTCGTGAGGTCGGTCAGCAGTGAGATGACGACCGGAACGACCGACAGCAGCAGGAACGCCGGCAGAATGCACACGCCCAAAGGCAGCACCAGCTGCACACCCAGAGAGGCGGCTGCCTCCTGCCGACGCCGGCGAGAGGAAGCCCGCAGCTCCTCGGCCACGGATTCGATGAGAGGTGCCGGGCCGACGCCGGTGTGTTCGGAGAACTCGAAGACCTCGAGCACCGGCAGCAAACGATCGTCGTCGGCGAGCCTGCGCCCTCCGATGGTCATTGCACGGGCGATCCTCTGCAGGCCCGACCGATCAGCGGTCGCCTCGGCGGTCAGGGTCAGTGCCACGGGAATCGGCAAGCCGGAGGTCAGGCAGATCGCCACGAGGTCGAGGTCGAACGCGAGCTGATCATCGGCCACCGCTCCTGCTGTCCCCGACTCCGGCGTTCCTGCCTCCCCAGTGGCTGCCTCGGTGTCGGTGGGAACGGATCGGCCCTCGCCGAGGAGGCTCTGCAGTCTCCCGCGGGTCGGTCCGGACCACAGGAGCACGCCGAGTCCGACGCAGACCCCGATGAGCACAATCAGCATGGTCACCTCTGTGCCCTGAGCATCATCGTCCGCATCCACCACCGGCCGACCCCGTACAGGAGGAGGCCGGCACCGATGCTCAGCTGTCCCGGCAGCCCGGTGATGAGTTCCAGAGGTCGGACGCCGATGAGCAGCCCGAGACCGACGCCGATGAGCGGCAGCCAGCTGAGCACCCGGACCGTCGACCTCGGTCCGGCCATGGCGATGCGACGTTCGCGTTCGGCGTCGAGGGCGTCTCTCTGCGCCGCCGCATACCGGAGGATCATCTCGGCTGCAGGTGCTCCGGAGCGTTCGGACACCGTCCACACGGCGGCCATTCCCGACAGCACGTGAGCGGCGGTCTCCGACAATCCGGAGCTGCGAGTGGCGATGGCGCGTCCGGGTTCCTCGCCCAAGGAAATCGCTCGTGAGATCGGGGTCAGAGCGTCGTTGCGGCGACTCAGCGTGCTCATCACCGCCTGCGGGGTCATCCCCACTTTGAGCAGGTGGGCGCAGTTCTCCACAGCGGCGATCGCCCACAGACGTTCGGACTGATCATCGGCGGTGTGACCGCCTCGGCGAAAAAAGGCGCGCACGCCTTTCCGCACCGATTCGCCGCCCTCGCCATGAGGCAGGAGCTCCCGCAGCCTGGAACCAGGGTCCGGGGGCGAGGCGAGGATGACTCCGGCCGCTACGAGGATGGCGGTGAGGACGATCATTGCGCGGACTTCTGTTCGAGCACGGCTTCGAACCGGGCCAGGGCACGCCGATTGACGGTGCCGGGCGTCGACGGTGCGGGGCGACCCCACACCGGTTCCATCACCACGCCCTCGGATCCGGTCCTCGTCGGGATCGCCAGTTCCGTGACTCCCCGCTCGCAGCCCGTGCGGCGCAGGTGGATGACGAGGTCGATGGCGGTGGAGAACTGCGAATACACGGCGTCCGGGCTCATCTGCGCCAGCGCACCGAGCGCGGCCACCCGGCTGGGCACGGCCTCGGCGGTGTTCGCGTGGATCGTCGCACACCCACCTTCGTGACCGGTGTTGAGGGCCGTGAGCATGTCCCGGACTTCGGCACCACGGCATTCCCCGACGACGAGGCGGTCGGGCCGCATCCGCAGGGCGTTGCGGACGAGGTCGGTCAGGGTCACTTCGCCGCCGCCTTCGACGTTGGCCTGACGCGCGGCGAGCTGCACGGTGTGCGGGTGGGTGACGATGAGTTCGCGGGAGTCCTCGACGATGACGATGCGTTGGATCGGTTCGACCAGGGAGAGCAGGGCGCCGAGGAGGACGGTCTTTCCCGTGCCCGTCCCGCCGGAGACGAGGATGTTCGCCCGTGAGGTGACCGCCTCGGCGACGAGAGGGCTGATCTCATCGGGGACGAATCCTTCAGCGCAGAGTTGGGAATAGGGGAATCCGGCCCGTTTGGGTACGCGGAAGCTGATCGTCGTCGTCTCCCCGGAGATCGGTGGGACGATCGCGTTCATCCGCACCCCATCGGGCAGGCGCACGTCGACATAGGGGGAAGAGTCGTCGAGCCGGCGCCCGCCGAGGGCGGCCAAACGCACCGCCAAGGACCGCACATCCTCTTCCGCTCCCAGTGTCAGGTCGAGCAGTCGGGGACCGTCACCGGTGTCGGCGAAGATCTCACGGGGCCCGTTGACGAACACGTCCGTGGTACCGGGCACCTCGAGCACGGACTGCAGGGGGCCGGCCCCTGACAGCTGCGCGGACAGCCGGGTGACGAGTTCGAGCAGGGCGGAGGAACCGAGCACGCGCCCGGTGCGCTGGACCGCCTCGGCGACAGCGGCCGTGGTCACCGGCCCCGGATTGTCGAGCAGCGTTTTGCGGACATCGGCGACGAGCGAAGCGTCGAGCCATTCGCTCATTCCACCCACTCCCCCAGCAATCGGTCGACGAGGCGGCCGAGGTGCGCGCCGCCTGGGATTCCCTCACCGCGGTCGACGGCGGCGGACAGGCCCCGATCATCGCGGATGCTCCCGGCCAGGCTCAGCCCGATGGAATCGGCGAGGAGGTCGGCGTCGAGACCGCCGGCCCCGGTTTCACGGACGACGAGGCGCACATCCGGGTGGGCGTGGGAGAGCCGCTTGGCCACTTGGGAGGAGGCGACGGCGGATCGGACCCGGGCCGGGGAGACGAGGAGGACGTGATGGCAGCGCCGGGTCCACTGAGGCGGGGCGTGGCGGGGCAGATCGACGATAACGAGGTCGAAGGCCTGGCCGGCCGCGGCGAGGAAGTCGTCGAAGACGTCCGGATCGAGGTCGACGGTGTCGTCTCGTCCCCAGGACAGAAGGGCGAGTCCGTCGTGGCGGGGCAGCGCTTCGGCCAAGGTGGAGGGCCGCAGCTGTCCGCGGGAGGCACTGAGGTCGGTCCACCGGGGACCGGGCGCCTGTTCGGCACCGAGGACGAGGTCGAGTCCCCCGCCGAGCGGGTCGGCGTCGACGAGGACGGTGCTGTGATCGGCTCCGGCCCGCCGGGCGAGTGCGCAGGCGAGCACGGAGGCGCCGGCTCCCCCGCATCCGGCGACGACGCCGACCGTGGTCCCAGGTGCCGTCGGCGGTTCGACAGCGGCGATCATCCGCCCGCTCAGCCATTCCGCGGCGGCAGGCAGCACGGCGAGCTGGTCGACGCCGAGGTGCGCGGCCCTCGCCCAGGTCGAGGAGGGTTCGTCATCGTCGAGGACGACGAGGATCGTGTCTGCCCGGTCGGTGGCGGGCGCTTCGCGGACGTCTTCGCCGAGGAGGATGAGCGACGCGGACTGCCAGCCTCCGGAGTCGGGAGGCAGGACGGTCAGCGAGATGCCGATGCTTTCGGCCACTCGGGCGCATTCTTCGGTGATCGCACCGAGGTCGGTGATGAGGGCTACCTGCATGCACCGAGCCTGGACCCGCTCGGCTGTCACCGGCCAGACCCGAGTGCCGCCCTGTGGATGGGACGACGAAGGGGCGCCTCCTGTGAGGTTGAGTCACAGGAGACGCCCCTAGCGGCAGTCGGCGGCCTCCGCCCACGTCAGCTGCTGTGGGCCGACCGGCCGATCACATTGTGTGGTGTCGGCGGGCACCGATTCGACCGAAGTCCGTCCACAACGCTGACGTGCGAGTGCATCCCGGTCGGATCAACCGCGCTGGATTCCTTCGATATTGCGCAGGATGCCAGTGGTGCTGCCGTCGGAGTCGCGGACCTTGAACCAGGATCCGTTGTCCTCGAGGCTGAGGTACCAGTCACCGGGGTAGATCGTGAACACCGGCATTCCGGTGGTCTCGTCCACGGCTTCGCGCGGTTCGGGAACGGCGAACCAGAAGGCCTGGATGATGGGGCGCCCACCGTCCTGGCTCTCAGCCTGACCATTGTCCTGATCGGCGTTCCGTCCGTTGTTCGGCGCATCGCCGGACCGGTTCTGCCCCGCATCGGCGGGCACCGGCTGGTTGTCGACGGCAGTCTGCGCCATGGTCTCGTCGTTCGACCTCTCCGCGCCCCCGTCGGTTTCCGGCCGGTTGGCATAGTCGGCCACGGGAACGTACTGAGTCGGCTCTTCGCTTTCGGGAGCGGTGGTCCGCTCCGAGTTGACTGCCGGCTCCATCACAGCGGTCGCCTGTTCGTCATCGTCCGCGCCCATCTTGCCTTCTGAGGTGGGTTCGTCATCTGACACGACCTTGTCGTCGGCCGGGGTGCTGACGGTGGCTTCGGTGGAGCGGATGTTGGCGTCGTCGTCCGAGCCCTGCGCCGTGGTCCCGTCGGTCGATGCCGGGGAATCCGATGGCGAAGCGTTCGACGCCGCATCTGCCGAGGTCGCGTCTTCCGATGCGTTTCCTGTCGAAGCCTGATCGGCATCCGTCGAGGACTGCGCAGCCGAGTTCGCGCCGGCGACGTTCGCACCTTCGGCGACGTTCGTGTCCGACGATTTGGCGTTGACCTTGGAGACCAGGTCGCTGCCCTCGGCCGGTGACACCACTGCGGGGGTCTCGTCCGACGTCGCCGAGGCGGCAGCGGACCGGTCCGCGGACGTGTCGTCGTTCGCCTCATCCTGCTGAGCTGCCGACCCGTTGTCGGTCGTTTCCGCGCCGGGCGTCGATTCCGCGTCGGACTCCGTTTCGGGAGCGGCGTGGCGGCCGCGGCGACGTTCGGAATCCGAATGCGCGGCAGCGACGCCGGCAGCACCGGCACCGATCACTCCGGCACCTGCGGCAGCGGCCACGGCGCCCGAGTGCGACTTGTCATCTGACTGCGTGGACTCGGCGTCAGACGCTGCAGGCTGGCTGCCCGATCCAGCGGCCTGGCTGTCCGCAGAGGCGGTCTGGTCTCCGGTCGCATCGGTCTGCGGCTGGCCGGCTCCGACGCCGAATGCCTGAGTCGGTTCGCTTTGCGAATGCTGTGGGGCGTCCGAATCGTGACGGCCCAGATAGGTCTGTCCGTCACCGGTGCTGTGCACCGGCCCGTCGGCCGAAGCCTGGTCCGATGCCGCTTCCGCGGATTCGGGCGCAGCGCCCGCGTCCGAGGTGCCTGCAGCAGCGGGTGCGGCGAAGGAGCCGGCCGAACGCTCGGAATCCTGCTCCTGCGGCGGAGCGTAGGGGCTGGGCTGGTTCTGCTGGTCCGAAGGCTGGGCCAGCTGGTCGGGAGCGGCGAACTGGTTCTGCTGTTCCGGACCACCGAACTGTCCCGGACCGCCGAACTGGTCCTGCTGTCCGGGCGCACCGTACTGAGTCGGCTGGCCGGACTGTCCCGGGCCGCCCGGCTGACCGAACTGATCCGGCTGACCGGGCCCCGCCTGTCCCGCACCGGCCGGAGCCGCTCCGTAGGGCGTGAATCCGGGTGCACCGGCGCCCGGGCCGGCAGCACCGGGCACATTGGCCACTGGTGCCGGATGCTGGGTGTGCTTGGTGACAGGGCGCGCCTTCGGATGGGTTTCGATGTCCTCGCGGCCGGAGAATTCCTTGGCGAAGAACGGCAGCATCGTGAATACTCCGGCGAAGAACGCGATGAGGCCGGCGAAGAACGTCAGGTACGAACCCACATGCCAGTAGACCGCCGAAGTGAGCAGATCGACGAACACATAGGTGAAGGCGATCGCCGAGAGCACGGAGATGAATTGGTCGAGGCTGAGCGATCCGACCCGCAGTCGGCTGTTGCCGAGCTTGTTGACGAGCACGGCCGCCACGATGAGCAGGATCGTGAGCACTCCGAATACGAGCGCGCCCATGTCCGCGACATTCCAGTGCCACAGAGTCATCGTCCCGCTGCCGAGGCCGTAGCTGTATCCCCGGTAAGGCACGAACAGTGCGATGAAGGCGAGCAGCCCGGCGAACAGGAGGAAGAGGTCGCGCAGAGTCAGCGGGCCGAGGATTCCCGGGCCGGTCTTCTGCTTCGGCGCGGGCGCCTGACCGAACTGGCCCTGTCCCGGAGCCGAACCATAGGGTCCCGGCGCCGATCCGTAATGACCCGGAGCAGAACCGTAAGGGCCGGGTCCCGAACCGTACTGGGCCGGGGCTGAACCATAGGGTCCTTGTGCGGCGGGCTGTCCCGGAGCCGAACCGTAGGGTCCCGGTGCGGAACCATAGGCCGGCCCGGGAGCCGAACCGAACTGTCCCGGCCCCGAACCGTAGGCCGGCGGCTGG
This sequence comes from Brevibacterium sp. H602, assembly GCF_051172395.1. Lineage (NCBI taxonomy): Bacteria > Bacillati > Actinomycetota > Actinomycetes > Micrococcales > Brevibacteriaceae > Brevibacterium > Brevibacterium sp. H602. The sequence goes on from NZ_JBPIZD010000010.1 coordinate 146,545, forward strand.
CCACCGGGCTGCTGCACGTTCTGGCCCGGGTACTGCGGGGGCTGATCCTGCCACGGCTGTGGGCCGGACCCGGTTGGATGTTGCGGCGAACTCATCGCTGACTCCAGTCGATCTCGGGGAAAAGCTAACAGTGTTTCCGTGTCCGCGCGGGACAGATCCCGACAGACTCTGACCCCATCCTTGCAGAACACAGGCCTCCTGTGCACTCATATGCCCATTCTCAGGCACGTCGATAACTCCTCATTCTCCCGCCGAGGCGGCCCTTCGGTCTCCCCAAGACCGCCGAAAACATGTGAGCCATACCACAGGAACTGTGCGGCGGCTACCCCCGATTTCCCCGCTCATCGAGTGAAACTGCCCTCCACTGCCCTCGAGCACAGGTATACAGTGCAACTAGAATTTTCGATCCACCAAGGAAGTCGGAGGGAAAGCATGACCGAAACCGCTGCCGAGCAGACCGAGACGTTTGCCCCGCCTGAGCAGTTCGCCGCGAACGCCAACGTCAAGGCAGACGAATACGAACGCGCCGAGGCAGACTATCTGAGCTTCTGGGCTGAGCAGTCCCGTGAGCTCGTCGATTGGCACGAAGACTTCGGCGAGGTCCTCGATTGGACCAACCCGCCGTTTGCGAAATGGTTCGTCGGCGGAAAGCTCAATGTCGCTTACAACTGCCTCGACCGTCACGTCCTCGCCGGCAATGGCGACCGGGTGGCCATCAACTTCGAAGGCGAGCCTGGCGACTCCCGCATCTTCACCTATGCCGAACTCCTCGCCGAGGTGTCGAAGGCGGCGAACACGCTGACCGATCTCGGCGTCAAAAGCGGAGACCGAGTCGCCATCTACCTGCCGATGATCCCCGAAGCCGTGATCTCGATGCTCGCCTGTGCCCGCCTCGGTGCGGCACATTCCGTCGTCTTCGGCGGATTCTCCGCCGATGCTCTGCACTCGCGCATCATCGACGCCGAAGCCCGCGTCGTCATCACCGCCGACGGCAGCTACCGTCGCGCCAAGCCCACGAGCCTCAAGCCCGCCGTCGATGAAGCGATCTCCCAGGGAGACACCCCGGTCGAGCACGTCCTCGTCGTCAAGCGCACCGGTCAGGACGTCGACTGGGTCGAGGGCCGCGACCAGTGGTGGGAGGATTCCGTCGGCCAGGCCAGCGACGAACACGAATGCGAGTTCTTCGACTCGGAGCACCCGCTGTTCATCCTCTACACCTCCGGTACGACAGGGAAGCCCAAGGGCATCCTCCACACCACCGGCGGCTACCTGACCCAGGTGCTGTACTCGATGAAGGCCGTCTTCGACATCAAACCCGAAACGGATGTCTTCTGGTGCACCGCCGACGTCGGTTGGGTCACCGGTCACTCCTATGTCACCTATGGCCCGCTGGCCGCCGGCACGACTCAGATCATCTACGAAGGCACCCCCGACACCCCGCATCAGGGCCGTTGGTGGGAGATCATCGAGAAGTACAAGGCCACGATCCTCTATGCCGCCCCGACTGCGATCCGCACATGCATGAAGTGGGGCGAGGAGATCCCCGCGAAGTACGACCTGTCCAGCCTGCGCCTGCTCGGCAGCGTCGGCGAACCGATCAACCCCGAGGCCTGGCGCTGGTACCACCGCGTCATCGGCGGTGAGCGCTGCCCGATCGTCGACACCTGGTGGCAGACCGAGACCGGGGCCCACATGATCGCTCCCCTGCCCGGCGTGCTGTCGACCAAGCCCGGTTCGTCCCAGCGTCCGATCCCCGGCATCTCCGTCGACGTCGTCGATGATTCGGGCGAGAAACCGGCGGGCCCCGAAGGCGGACTGCTCGTCATCCGCCGCCCGTGGCCGTCGATGCTGCGCGGAATCTGGAAAGACCCGGAGCGCTTCAAGGAGACCTACTGGTCACGGTTCGAAAACACGTACTTCGCCGGCGACGGCGCCCGCCGCGATGAGGACGGGGACATCTGGTTCCTCGGTCGAGTGGACGACGTGATGAACGTGTCCGGTCACCGCCTGTCCACCGCGGAGATCGAATCCTCGCTCGTCGCCCATTCCAAGGTCGCCGAGGCGGCCGTGGTCGGCGCTGCCGACGACACATCGGGTCAGGCCGTCATTGCGTTCGTCATCGTCGTAGGCGGCGTCGAGGATTCTCCTGAGACCGCCGAAGAGCTGCGTCAGCATGTGGGCAAGGACATCGGCCCCATCGCGAAGCCGAAGAAGGTCCACATCGTCACGGACCTGCCCAAGACACGCTCCGGCAAGATCATGCGCCGTCTGCTCAAGGACGTCGCCGAGAACCGGGAGGTCGGCAATACGTCGACCCTCGCCGACGCCTCGGTGATGGACCAGATCGAGAAGTCCGTCGCAGGAAGCTGAGCCTCTCGCCCTGAGGCCGGACTCGGTTGACCCGTCGGTGACAGACGACCCTGCCGCATAGCGGCCGTCGTCGGGATCCGACGGGTTTTCCCGATTCCCCGCCGATTCGCCTTTGGCCGAAGGGCGCGTTCAGACTACTCTTAAGTTAGATTGTCCTCGTTCTCGATTTAGGAGCTCTCATGGCCGAACGGTCCATCAGCGAACTGATCAAAGGCATCAGCGACGATTCCAAAGCGATCGCCGAAGAAGAGATTGCCCTTGCCAAGGCCGAAGCCACTGCCGGTGCGAAGAACCTGGGCATCGGTGCGGGACTGGCCGTCGTCGCGCTCTTCCTGCTCTTCCTGTCCTCGTTCATGGTGATCTTCGCCGGTGCGGCCGCATTCCATGAGGGTCTGGGCTGGCCGTGGTGGGGCAGCTTCCTCATCGTCTTCGGCATCCTCGCCGTCATCGCGATCATCCTCGTGCTTGTCGCACTCCCGCTGTTCAAGAAGGGCAACCCGGTCCCCGGCACCGCGATCGGCTCGGCCAAATCGCTCGTGGCCTCGGTCAAGCGCGCAGTGAAGAACCCCTCGGGACCCCGTTATTGAACCACTACTGACAGGACCCGCTCGGTCCTCGACAGCGAGACAATGAAGCGGCGCCGGACATCGTGTCCGGCGCCGCTTGTCACTTTCTCACTCAACGCATTCGCAGTCAGCGCCGCTTCGCCACCCGCTCCTTGGCCTCACGTCGCACCTGACGTTCCCGCTTGCGCGCTTCGGCCAGCACCTTCTGCGCCTGCCTGACGGCTTTCTGGGCCTCCCGCAGCTTCTTATCGGCGATGACATCGGGGTCATCATCAGCGATCATGGCCTTCCCATCAGCCGATTCCCCGGCAGCGTCGCCGGAGGAGTCGGCCGGGGCTGTCGCGCCCGAGCCGTCCGCCGTCCCGGATTCGGCGCCGCTCCGCCTGCGCTCGACCCCGTCGATGAAGGCCTCCACTCCGTCGAAGCCGCGTTCGAGTCCGAAGTCGAAGGGATCGGACTCCGAGGTGAAGACCCCCGCATCGATCGCCTTTCTGAGGAACGGATACCCATCCTCGGTGATGACCGCGTCGAAGAGCCGCTGCTCCCGGGACGCCACCTCGGCGGCATCCAAGCCGGTCGTTCGACTCTGCTCCTCATAGCCTGCGGCGATCATTCCCTTCCAGCGGGCGGCACCGGTGACGAGCAGGGAGACGGCGATCCGCTCCTCTTCGGTCAGACCGGTATCCGAGAGCGCCTCGAGGCCGGCCTCCAGCCAGGCCGAGCTGTTCGGGGTGATCGGGCTGCCAGTGATCGGCATCGACAGCAGCCAGGGCTGTCGGACATAGATCAGTGACTGCGCCTCGTAGAGTTCACCGAGTCGTGCCCGCCAGCCGAGATCCTCCTCGGCAGCCTCCGGCGGCAGACCGGTCGCCTCCTCCTGCATGAGCAGGAGCAGATCGTCCTTCGAGCTGACATAGCGGTAGAGCGACATCGGCGTGTATCCGAGTCGTTTCGCGACCGCCGACATCGACACCGCTTGGATCCCGTCGCTGTCGGCGATCTCTATCGCAGCGTCGACGATCTTCTCGACGCTCATCTCCCTCTTCGGTCCCCGCTGGGGAGTCGCCGCCACACCCCAGGCCAGTGCGATTCCGCTGGGAAGCTGCTCGATCAGATCATCCGTGCTCATGCCGTCAGTCTATATTGTGTATGGCATATATTGCGTGTTAGTGTCATATACAGTTTCTGTCATATACAGAACTCTTTTCCCGGAACCACGACTCGTGAGAGGACTCCCACCTTGACCACCGACAGTTCCACCAGCACCGCACATGACTCAACGGCTCCGTCGCCGAAACCGACAGGGCACATCGTTACGGATGATGTCCGGCCTCCCGCTGTCTCCTTCACACAGGTAAGCAAGCGCTTCGGAACGACGACCGTCCTCGACAGGCTCGACCTCCACGTGCACAGAGGCGAGGTCTTCGCGCTTCTCGGCTCCAACGGCGCAGGGAAGACCACCTGCATCAATATCCTCACCACGCTCGTCCGCCCCGATGCCGGATCGGTTCGGGTCATGGACGTCGATGTGCGTCAGTCACCCGCCGAAGCGAAGCGGCGATTCGCCGTCACCGGACAGTCAGCTGCCGTCGATGCCCATCTCTCGACCGAAGAGAACCTCGTCCTCCTCGGTCGGCTCTCCGGGCTGAGCCGGAGTGCCGCGAAAGCGAGAAGCCGCGACCTCGCCGAGAAGCTCAGCCTCACAACCTTCATGTCCACCCGGGTCGCCGCACTCTCCGGCGGCATGCGTCGCCGCCTCGACCTGGCTCTCAGCCTCGTCGTCCCCGTCGAGGTGCTCATTCTCGACGAACCCACCACCGGGCTGGACACCCGCTCCCGGCAGGAGCTGTGGGACGAAGTCAGCGAGCTCTCCCGAGGCGGCGCGACGGTGTTCCTCACCACCCAGTACCTCGACGAGGCCGATGCACTGGCCGACCGGATCGGCCTGCTCGACAGCGGCCGAATGGCGGGTCTGGGCACACCGGCAGAACTCAAGGCACGCATCGGCGAGGACACCGTGTCGATCCGCGGAACAGACGGAACTCAACTGGATGAGATCGCCACCGACGGCACCGTCTCGGGTCTCGCCTCGGCGCTCGAGCCGTGGACTTCCCGATCGCCTCGGGCCTCGGTTTCGCTGCACAGCCCCAGCCTCGACGATGTCTTCCTCGCGTTCACCTCTGCCGGCTCGCCTCACTGAGTGTTCGATGTCCAATCCCACGTCTCCGCTCTCCACACCGTCCAGAGAGGACAACGCAATGTCACACAGTCACCCGAGCACCGACACACCGACCACAGCAGCGACCACCGCTTCTGCCCTCCCCCGCGGGGTCTCCCGTACACGCCCTCGAGGGCTCTCCGCCGAGGCGACCTTCATCGGCAGGAGCCTGCGTCACGCGGTTCGCGACGTCGAATCGCTGCTCATGGCCGTCGCTCTGCCGGTGATGCTCATGCTCATGTTCACCTTCGTCTTCGGCGGCGCCCTCGATCCCGACGGCGGCTACGTCGACTACGTCGTCCCCGGAATCATCCTCACCTGCGCCGGCTTCGGTGCCGCCTCGACCTCGCTGTCGGTAGCTTCGGACATGACCTCCGGGTTCGTCGACCGGCTGCGGACGATGCCGGTGCGAGCGTCTGCCGTCATCACCGGGCACGTGGCGGCGAGCCTCGCAAGGAATCTGTTCGCCACTTCCATCGTCCTCCTCGTCGCCGTCGCCATCGGATTCCGCCCCTCCGCCGGAGTGGGCGAATGGCTGGCGACCGTCGGACTCGTCACCCTCTACATTCTGGCGATCACGTATCTCTTCGCCGCTATCGGCCTCGCCGCGAAGTCTCCCGAATCCGCCAATGGATACGGTTTCATCCTGCTCTTCCTCCCGTACGTCTCCAGCGCGTTCGTGCCGGTCGAGACGATGCCGAGGTGGTTGGAGGTGTTCGCCGACAATCAGCCGATCACTCCGATCATCGACGCTCTGCGCGCACTGCTCATCGGCACCGAGATGGGCGCTTCCGGCTATCTCGCTGTCGGCTGGTGTCTGCTCATTCTCGGCGCGGCGGCGGTGTGGGCCGCGGTGCTGTTCAGAGCGAAGGCCGGGCAGCGCTGACCGGGGCCGGATCCGCAGGGGCCGAATTCAGAAGTCGATGGCGATGGGAGCCTTCTTGTCCCATTCGCCGGCCCAGCCGAGATGGTCGAGAGCGAAGTCGAGGATGCCGGCGGTGAAGCCCCATACCTTGAGGACTCCGACGTCGAAGGCCGGAGTCGAGATCTTCAGATCGGGACGGGCGAAGGTTCCGCGGTTGGCTGGGGCGACGAGATCGGCGATGGCCACCCGATAGACGGAGTAGGACTCCCGCTGATCCATCACCTGGACTTGGCCCGGCTGACGCCAATAGCCGATGACCGGAGTGACCTCGAACTTCGAGACGGGGATATAGAGTGGACCCATCTCTCCGAGAACGTCGACGGTGTCCGGGGAGATTCCGGCTTCTTCCTCCGCTTCACGCAGCGCGGCGGCCGCCATGGAATCGTCTTCGGGGTCACGACCGCCACCGGGGAAGGCGACCTGTCCGGGATGATGGCGCAGGGTCGCGGCCCGCTGTAGAAGAACGATGTCGACATCGGCGACGCCGAGTTCGGCCAGGCGCGATGCTTCTGCGCCTCCCGCCTCGGTGCGAGGCTCTCCCCCGCGCCCGAAGAGCATGAGAACGGCGGCGTCACGGGCGGACTGCTCGGCGGCGTCCTTCTGTCGGCGCAGCCACAGCGGGGACCCGTGCGAGGCAGCGAGATCTTCGAGCTGCCCGCGCAGGGCCCCATCGGCGATCGTCGCCGATTCGGGTGGAAGGTCGGGGATTCGGGCGCTCATCGTCCCTCCTCGGGGACAGCCTCCTCGGCGGGAGTGGCCAAAGGCGCCATTTCGAACCGAAGCATGGCACGTGCCTTGTCCGGGTCGAGTTCCCCGATCCCGAACGATGGGCACAGCGCCGTCAGGGGGCAGGCTCCACAGGCGGGCTTGCGGGAATGGCAGATGCGGCGGCCGTGGAAGATCACCCGATGCGAGAGCATGGTGAGGTCCTTCTTCGGGAACAGGGCCGCGATCTCGTGCTCGGCCTTGACCGGATCGGTCTCCTCGGTCCAACCGAAGCGGCGGGCCAGCCGGCCCATATGTGTATCGACGGTCAGCCCAGGGGTGTCGAAAGCGTTTCCGAGGACGACGTTCGCGGTCTTTCGTCCGACTCCGGCGAGCTTGACGAGCTTGTCCAGCTTGTTCGGCACCACGCCGTCGTATTCATCGACGAGTTCGTTCGCGAGCTTGACGATGTTGCGGGCCTTGGCCCGGTAGAACCCTGTGGAGCGGATGTGCTCCTCGACCTCGATGAGATTGGCCACGGCCAGGGCGTGGGCGTCGGGGAAGGCGGCGAAGAGGCTCGGGGTGACCGAGTTGACGCGGATATCGGTGGTCTGGGCGGAGAGGACGGTAGCGATGAGCAGCTGGAACGGAGTCTCGAAGTCGAGCTCGCACTTCGCGTTCGGATACACCTCGGCGAGGATGCGATGGATCTTCCGCGCCCGGCGGGTTCGTCCCAGCGGGGTCTCCTTCGCGAACTTCCGCGCGCTCTTCTCTGCCACAGTCAACACGACTCACCATCCTAATCCGTGCCCTGTCATTCCGCAGTCATGCCGGTCACACCCGTGAATCATGTTCGCGCCCGGATCTGCGCACCTTGTTCTGGCCGGCTGCGGGAATGGTGTGGACGGGAGTCGTGTTGGGCGGTGCGGGAGAGGTTTTCATACTGATGGGCCACACTCCCGCGTCTTTGCTGGTATCGATGCAGATGACCAGGTAGATTTGTGTGTGATTATCACGACAAGGAGGAACCAGTGGATATTGAAGTGGTGCGGGGCGCGACGCTCTTCGCAGGTCTGGACGATGAAGCCACCAGTGCATTGATGAAGTTCATGAACCCGCGGAGTCTCCGTCGGGGAACCGTGCTCTTCCATGAGGGCGATGCCGGTGACGAGCTCTACATCGTCTCCTCGGGCAAGCTCAAGATCGGCCGTGAGTCCTCCGACGGCCGTGAGAACCTGCTGTCCGTGGTCGGCCCCGGCGAGATCATCGGTGAGCTCAGCCTCTTCGATCCGGGCCCGCGTTCGACCTCTGTCACTGCCGTCTCCCAGTCGGAGCTGCTCAGCCTCAAGCACGAAGACCTCACCACTTGGCTCAACGAGCGTCCGCAGGCCGCGATGAACCTGCTCAAGGCCCTCGCCCAGCGTCTGCGTCGCACCAATGAGACCGTCGGCGACCTTGTCTTCTCCGATGTGCCCGGCCGTGTCGCCAAGGCTCTGCTCGATCTCGCCGCTCGCTTCTCGAAGCCGGCTCCCGACGGTGTGCTCGTCGCTCACGACCTCACTCAGGAAGAGCTGGCTCAGCTCGTCGGTGCCTCGCGTGAGACCGTGAACAAGGCACTGGCCGACTTCGCCGCCCGCGGCTTCATCCGTCTCGAGGCCCGCTCCGTCGTCATCCTCGACATGGACCGGATGCGCAACCGCGCCCGCTGATCCTCCCGGCGACGTGCGGCCCCAGTGGCCCGTGGACGCCGCAGTGAAAGGACGCCCCAGCCGATTCGGCTGGGGCGTCCTTCGTGTTCGGGGCGTGGTGTCAGCTTGCGCTGTTCGAGCCCTTCCGCAGCTCTCAGGCGTCGTCGGCGGCGGGCAGGGCGTCGAGGTAGGCCAGCTGAGCCTTGACGATCTGCTCGGCCGCCGGCCGCACGCTGGGGTCGACGTCGTGGTAGACGATGTCGCATACCTCCGAGGCCGTCTTCGCGCCCTGCTCCAGTGCCGCTTTGACCTGCTCGATGCGTTCGAGTCGGTGGGAGCGGTAGTAGTCGATCACCTCGGCGGGGGCGTCGATGCGCTCACCATGGGCCGGTTCGATGATGGCGAACTCCCCGGCGTCGAACAGCTCCTTCAAACGGTCGAGAGAGTCCAGGTAGTCACCCAGGGAGCCTTCCGGGTGGGTGACGATCGTCGTCCCCTCCCCCAGGATCGTGTCGCCGCTGTAAAGGGCCCCGGCATGGATGAGGCTGATGCTGTCGCTCGTGTGCCCGGGGGTGGCAACGACGCGCAGCACATCGGCCGGAGTGTCGCCGAAGGCGATCTCGTCGCCGTCTGTCACCGGATCCGTATGACGTGCGAATCGCTCCAGCACGGCGTAGACGGGAACCTCTGGTGCCCACTGTTCGATGCTCCCGAGCATTTCGGAATGATCGGCGTGCTGGTGGGTGAGAACGATCGCCGCCAGATCACGGTCGGCCACCTCGGCGAGGAAGGCATCGCGGTGATCGGCCATCTCCGGGCCCGGATCGATGACGACCGCGGACGAGTCATCCTGGCTGGTGAGCACGTAGGTGTTCGTACCGGTCAGGGTCATCGGGCCGGGGTTGTTCGCACGGATTCTCATGAGTCGTCGTTCTCCTCGTCTGTCGTTTCGTCATCGTCGTCGCCGCTGAATGTCAGGAAGCCGGGACTCTGGTCGTTGTCGGTCTCGCCGACGGCCACGGCCCGGTCGCGCAGGCTTCCTTTGCTGTGGGGGTCCTTGCCCGTGTGGATGACGACCTTCCAGTCGCCGTCGTCATCGACGATCTCCGGACGCAGCGGGTGGACGTTGCGTATCTGCGCCATGGCCGCACCCACGGTCGGGACCTCTGCGAGGCTTTCGACGATGATGCGGGCAGCCGCGCCGATGCGGTCGGGGTCTCCTCCCACCTCGTTAAGTATCTGGCCGGGGCGTTTCCAACCGGCGGAGGTCTCATTCGGCGACAGGAAGTCGACGTCCTGGCCGAAGGGCACGGTGGCGATGAAATAGGTGGTGTCGAACCGGTGCAGCTGGGTGGGGGTGTTGATCCAGCGCAGCCACGGTTTGCACAGGTCGGGACGCAACCTCAGGTCACGGTCGCGTAATACCTGTGACCAGGACACTTCGTTCGAGAACAGTCTCGATCGGGTGGTGTGCCAGTCCGTCTGCGGTGTGGCGACGATCTCCCGGTCGACATCCTCGGCGAGCAGGATTCCTGTGGCTGCGAAGGTGATGCGGGCGGCCGCGGAGAAGTGGTGCAGGGCGCGGGATTTGTTCTCGATGCTCAGCGCACGGGCGCACCGGGCCGAATTCCATCCGGCCAGAGGCAGCTTCCGCACATCGCCCGGGCGCAGGCTGCTGGTGGGAAATGCCCACCGGTTGCGGTCCTCGACGCCGCGGGCGTCGAGCTGCCGGGTGATGAAGAGTTCCAGCCCGTCCGCGGAATCCCTGATCAGCACGATCGCCGAGGTGGGGCGCGGGGCCTCCGGGACGGGCCACCGTCCGTCGGACTGCCAGTGGTCAAGCAGCCACCGCAGTTCCGACGAAACGGGAAGAGTACGTCCGCTAAGCGGCATCGCCTGAGACCTCGACGATGACCTCGACCTCGACGGGGGTGCCCAGGGGCAGAGTGTTCACACCGACCGCGCTGCGGGCGTGCTGCCCACGGTCTCCGAAGATCTCACCGTAGAGCTCGGACACGCCGTTGATGACGGCCGGCTGCTGGGTGAAGTCGTCGGCGGAGTTGACGAAACCGGTGACCTTGACGACGCGCACGATCTTGTCGAGATCGCCGATGACTCCGGCGATGGCGGCCAGAGCGTTGAGCCCGGCGGTGCGTGCCAGCTGGTAACCGGTGTCGAGGTCGACGTCCGTGCCCAGGTGACCGGTCGCAGGCAGCTTGCCGTCGACGACGGGCAGCTGGCCCGAGGTATAGACGTAATTGCCGGTGCGCAGGGCGGGGACGTAGGCGCCGGCTGGTGTGGCGATCTCCGGCAGTTCGAGGCCGAGTTCGTTCAGGCGCTCAAGGGTCTTCGACATTGTTCTTCTTTCGGTGGGGGTGAGGTGTCAGTGGTCCTGCCGGTTCAGATCACTCTTTGGGGCGTTTGAGGTAGGCCACGAGTCCGTTGTTGTCGGGGCCGGGGACGACCTGCACGAGTTCGTATCCGTCCTCGCCCCACTGGTCGAGGATCTGCTTCGTCGCGTGGACGATGAGCGGCACGGTGACGTATTCCCACTTGGTCATGGTTCTCCTGAGTTGTCGGTGCGTCGCCGAGGCGGTCCGGGTGATCCGGTATGACCAGGCTTTCCTGGTGCGGTCGACGACGCTGGTCCGTTCCCCACACTAGCCCAGACTGGGCACGCTGGGCACCTGTGTTCCGTGGGCGGCGGTCACTGCCGTTTCGCTGTGGCGACACCCGTGAAAGTGAGACAGCGAAGGCGGGGAGGATCTGGTCCTCCCCGCCTGCACCGGAACGGTCTCCGCTGGGTTCTATCGGCTTGTCACGACCGGCATCTCATCGGCTCAGTTGCCGCCGAGGCCAGGCGCCTCGCCGCCGTCGCCACCGCCGTTTCCGCCGCCGTTGTTGCCGCCGCCTCCGTTGTTTCCGGAGTTGCCGCCTCCGCCGCCGCCGTTTCCGCCGCCACCGCCGTTGCCGTGGCTTCCGCCACCGCCACCTCCGCCGGTGCCGCCACCGCCGCCTCCGGTGCCGCCTCCGCCGGTAGACGAACCGCCGCCACCGCCGGAGCCGCCGCCGGAGAAGTACTTGCTGCTCGGCCTCGGGAACCCGGTGTTACCCTTGGTCTCCTTCACCGCCTGACTCATGTATGCCTGCCAGGTCTTACCGGAGATGGTCGCACCGTAGATGTGGCCTCGGACGGCACCGGCGCCGTTGGTGCGCCAGTCGCGAGTACCCCCCGGATCACCGGTCCACACTGCTGTGGACAGGGTTTTGGTGAAGCCGAGCAGCCAGGTGTGACCGACCTCGAAGTTCGTCGTACCGGTCTTGGCGCCTGCCGGCACTCCGATCTTCAACGAGCTCGTCGTACCGCCGTTGAACGTCTGAGTCAGCGCGTAGGCGACGCCCTTGGCCACTTCCTTGTCGAGCACTCGCTTGCAGCCTTCGCCGGGCAGGTCGAGTTTCTCGCCGTTGCGGTCCTTGATCTCGATGATCGGCTTCGGTCCGCAGAATTCGCCCTCGTTCGCGAAGGTCGCGAACGCCGCGGCCATGGCGATCGGGGTGGTCTCCGTCGTACCGAGGATCGACGACGGTGACAGGGCTTGGATGAAGCCGGACTTGTCCTTGTAGTCGAGCGCTTCTCCGCTGCCATAGCGGATGCCGAGGTCCATCGCGGTATCCATGATGTCACACATGTTCAGCTGGTTGCCCATGGCCGCGTAGCCCGTGTTGACGGACTTCTTCGTCGCCTCGAGCGCGGTCATCGAACCCTTGCCTTCACCGTCGCCGGCGTTGTTCGGGTCCCAGTCTCCGCCCATGTTCGGACAGCCCTCGTACTTCCAGGAGCTGGCCGGGAAATTGCGCTTCGTCGCATTGACGGTGGTGTTGAGGCTCTTGCCTTCCTTCAACCATGCCGTCAGGACGAAGGGCTTCCACGTCGAACCGACCTGGAAGCCACCGCCGCCGTTGTGCTTCTTGTCGACGGTGTAGTTGATCGAGGTCTTCTTGTTCTTGTCCTTCTTCTTCACCTCGCCGACCGTGTACTCACGGTTCTCGGCCATGGCGATGACTTCACCGGTTCCAGGTTCGATCGTCACCAGGGCATGGCCGGCACCGGAGGGATCGCCGACGGGAACGCGCTTCTTGATCTCTTTGTCCGCGATCTTCTGGATATCGGGGTTGAGGCTGGTCTTGATCTTCAGACCGCCACGTTGGAGGAAGGCCAGGCGTTCGTCAGCCGTGTCGCCGAAGGTGTCGTCATTCATGATGACGTTCTGGACATAGTTGCAGAAGAATTCTGCCTTGCTCTTGGCAGCCGAACAGCCGTTCGGGGTCTCATGCAGGTCGAGGTCGAGGTCGGTCTTGACCGCCTTGTCGTATTCCTTCTGCGTGATGTGGTCGTATTTGAGCATCTGCCCGAGCACAGTGTTGCGACGCTTGAGCACCTGGTCGGGGAACCGCTGCGGGTTGAACGCCGAGGGGTTCTGCACAATTCCGGCGAGCATCGCCGACTGCTGGATGTTGAGATCCTTCGCGTGGATGCCCCAGTACCGGTAGGCGGCGGCTTCGACGCCGTAGACGTTCGGGGATCCCGAGTAGTTGTTGATGTTCATGTAGCGGTTGAGGATTTCCTTCTTGTCGTACTTCTTCTCAACCGCGACAGCGAGTTTAGCTTCGCGCAGCTTACGCGCGTAGCCGGCGGTGCCTTCGGACTCCTTCGCCGCAGCCACACCTTCGGAGTCCTCCTCGGCATGCGCGTTCTCTGCCAGCACGTTCTTCACGTACTGCTGGGTCAGCGTCGATCCGCCCTGAGTCGTCGAGGACACCATATTGTGCACCGCTGCACGAGCAATGCCCTCGATGTCGACGCCGCCGTGTTCGAAGTACCGGTAGTCCTCGACGGCGATCGTCGCATTCTGCATATCCTTCGAGATCTTATCCAGCGGGACCTCCTGGCGGTTCTGCCAGTAGAACTCCGCAAGCTCGGACCCGTCGGAGGCAAGCATCGTCGACTTCTCACCGAGGTCCTTGATCTCCAAGGTCGCGGGGAGTGAATCGAAGATCTCGACAGCGCTGTTCGCACTGGCTGTTGCGACACCGACTCCGGGAATGGCCAGACCGGCAGCGACGATTCCCGCCACTGCGCTGACGGCCACGAACTGCATGAACGCGCCCATTTTTGTGGGTGGGGCGTTTGACTCAGGAGACACCATGGTAGCCAGTTTAACGAATTTGCCTTGTGCAGATCTTCAGAAACCGCTGAACGGGTTAGGCCATTGCGACGAGTTCCAAGACGCTGACTTCGGGTCGGCAGGCGAAACGCACTGGTGAGTACGGTGAGAATCCGAGACCGGCGGAGATGGCGACGAGGCTCTTCCTGTACGGAAAGACTCCGCGTGCGCGTGTCCGATCGAGGTCGCAGTTCGTCACCGGCGCACCCCAGAAGGGCACGCGGATCTGTCCCCCGTGAGTGTGTCCGGCCATGATGAGGTCCGCCCCCGCCGAGGCGAACGCCTCCAAGGTCCGCGAATACGGGGCGTGTGTCACGCCCACCTTGAGCCCGGCCTCGGAATCGAACCGCGGATGCTCAAGCACGCCCTTGCCGGGTGCTCCCCCACTCCAACGGATCCGGTCGCGGTCGATATGGGCGTCGCCGAGCCCGGTGAAGTGGATCCGAGTGCCCTTGATCGTCAGGGTCGCCTCGGTGTTGTCGAGGAAATGCCATCCCTGACTACCGGCCGACGAGTCCGACGGGGATGTCGGTTCTTCGAATCCGCGGACGAGGGCCTCGACATCGAGATCGGGGTTCACTCGGTGTTTGACCTGGGACGGCGAGCGCAGATACTTCGCGGGATTCTTCGCCTGCGGCGAGAAGAAGTCATTTGACCCCAGGACGAAGACTCCGGGTGTGTCGAGCAGACCGGAGAAGACGTCGAGGACGTCGGGCACGATATCGGCCGAGAGGTTGTCACCGGTGTTGACGACGACGTCCGGTTCGAGCCGGGTGAGCGCTTTGACCCAGGAGGCACGGTGCTTCTGCCAGGGCGCCAGGTGCAGGTCGGCGACGTGGAGGATCCGGATGGATTCGGCTCCGGCAGGCAGGATCGGCAGGGTGTGGCGGCGGATGGCGAAGAGGTGCGGTTCGACGACCGCACCCCAGATTCCGGCGGCCGTGGGGGCGGCCAGAGCACCGGCGAGGAGAGCGCGCTTCTTCATTCCCCCAACTCTATCCCCTCCCATTACTACCTGACGGCGGCCCAGCAACCTCGCGCG